>JANPHO010000734.1:0-32614 GCA_031424515.1 Saprospiraceae bacterium | reverse complement strand
CGGATTCAGTGTAATCAGTGGCTAAACGGAGCGCAAGCGACTAACTCATTAAGTAATTACTTTAAAATTAAACAACTGCCGCCACATTCACCACCACATTGCTGAAAGCAGAATTACCCGTTAATTCATCAATCACAAACTCGTCGGTGAGGTCGTTTACGCTCACGCCCGCGTGTTTTTGGGCAATATCCAACTTCACGCCTTTACGCCCATGCCCGTAGCCGTGGGGCATACTGACCACGCCTTGCATCATGGCATCCGTTAACTCAGCAGGAAGTTCTACTGTACCCACGCGGGAAGTCACTTTCACAACTTGTTGATTTTCAATGCTTAAAGCTTGGGCGTCTTTGGGGTGAATCATCAAAGTGCAGCGGTTACGCCCTTTAATTAACCTTGCCGAATTATGCATCCACGAATTATTGTCCCTCAAATGCCTTCTACCGATTAAAAGGAAAGGATACTGAGGGGTCGGCTCATTTTTAAAAGCCGCTTTTAATCTATCCAAATCTTGAACAAGTAGGGCAGGGGCTAATTGGATTTTTTTATCTTCGGTAAAAAGCCGCTCTGGAAGGCAGGGTTGCAATGCTCCCAAATCAATTCCGTGCGGATTTTCTTTTAATTTATCAATTGAAAGCCTGTATTTTCCGTATTTTAAACCCATATTGAGCTTAATTTCGGGTGCTTCGGGCGTAAAATCTACCCACTTGACGCTCTCTGCGTCATCCCGATTACTCGGGACAGCATTGGCGTATAAATGAGCCAATTCTTGATATATTTCCCAATCATATTTAGCCCCCTCTGATTTTGGAAAAAGCGGTTCAGAATATTTAGCGGTATTACGAATGGCTAAAACGTGAAAAGTAACATCATAATGAGAGGTTTCCAAACCCGTGGTGGTTGGTAAAATGATATGGGCATGGCGTGTAGTTTCATTGATAAAAATATCAATTGCTACCATAAACTCAAGGCTTTCAAATGCTTTATCCAATTGATTGCCGTTGGGAGTAGAAAGCACAGGATTGCCACAGCTTGTAATCATCGCTTTTATCTGACCTTCGCCTTCCGTGAGCATTTCCTCTGCCATAGCCGCAACGGGAAGTTCGCCCATGAACTCAGGCAATTGGCGCACTCGACTTTGCCATCTATTAAAAAGCTCGGGACGTTTGCGCGGCTGCACAATATCGAAAGCGGGGGCAGTGAACATGGCACCACCTTCTTTATCAAAATTGCCCGTGATGATATTTAAAGCATAAATCAACCATTGGCACACGCCCCCAAATGCCTGCGTGGACACACCCACGCGACCATAACAAACTGCCGTTTTTGACCCCGCAAATTCTCTCGCCAACCTTTCAATATTATCAACGCTAATGCCCGTATTCAAAGCAATTTCTTCTAAATCAAAGCCCGAAGCCACATTTTTTAAATCCGCTACCCCCTCAGTAAAATCGGCTAATTTGCCCATTTTAACTAAGTTTTCATTAAAAATTACTTGAATCATGCCTAAAAGTAACAGGGCGTCACTGCCTGGGCGAATGAAATGGTGCTCGCTGGCTTTCTCCGCAGTTTCTGTAAAACGAGGGTCAATAACCACTACTTTACCTCTTTTTTTTATGGCTTCAAGACGGTGCGCTATGTCGGGAGCGGTCATCATACTGCCATTGGAAGCAATAGGGTTGCCGCCGATAATGAGCCAATAATCGGTATGGTCGAGGTCAGGAACGGGAAACAAAAAGGCGTGACCGAGCATAGTCCACGAAGCAAAATGATGCGGCAATTGGTCGGTAGAAGTTGCTGAAAACATATTTTTTGTTTTCAATAACTTGAAAAATGCGGACGTATTTAATGTCGTTCCCAAGTTATGGATAGAGGGATTGCCTTGATAAACACCCACCGCATTGGCACCATGTCGCGCCTGTATGTCTTTTAATTTTGAAATTATTTCACTATAAGCCTCTTCCCAACTGATGGGTTGCCAACCATTTTCAGTTCGTTTTACGGGTGTTTTCAACCGATTAGGGTCTTCATAAATATCTTTTAAAGCCACGGCTTTTGGGCAAATGTGCCCACGGCTAAATGGGTCGTTTTTATCTCCCGCGATGGTGGTGATAATGCCATTTTCAGTTTTTATTTCTAAGCCACACATAGCTTCACAGAGGTTGCACGTGCGGTAATGATTGGTTGATGTCATATTTAAAGTCTGATTTTATAATTCCTTTTAAAAGTAGAGATAATTCTGAATTTCACCTTTATTTTTTAGATTTTTATTAAAAATACGTTGATTTACTGAGGGGGTAATCATTATACTTTCCAATTTCACATATTGTCCATAAATTTGTGCAATTAATCTCTTGTTTCATATTCACTATTCAAAACTCAATAATATGACTTATAAAACTTCATTTTTTACAATTTCCCTGCTCGTGATGGCTCTTGCTGCCTGTCAAACACCTGCCGTTCGGTTTACCCATTTGAACCCATTAGAAATTGATTCATTGCAAGTTGCTCGCCCTTATGCTTATTTGGATTTGATTGGGGCTGAAGGTATTGAGGGTGATACGAGTATAAAGGTGTCGATGGTCATGGAAGAAAAAATTATGGATGCATTGGAGGAGGTAATTCCTGAAAAGATAGCAATGCGTTATTTCAAACCAATTGGTGTCAATTATAATGAAATAGATAGCTGTTTGGATATGATTAAAAAGAATGTTTTAGCATCTAACGAGACAACTATTTATATTCCTTTACCGCTTCGAAATGCAATGGATAGTACAGGTGCGAAATATTTACTATATGTATACACCGATGGCTACCAACGCACCCGTAAAAATTATAGAACCTTGAAAACGGCAGCTATTATCGGAGGTACTTTAGGCACAATATTGGGAACTGGCTGGGAAACTGAAATTCCGCTCCAAGGTCATGGCTTTTTGACGGCTTTTATTCTTGATAGGCGTAAAAATAAAATCGTTTTTTTCAGAGAAATAGAGATGAAAGAAAAGCTTATCATTGACCCTATAAATGTTAAAAAGACCATTATTCAACTCTTTGATGGGTATTTTTATCGGTATAAAGATGGTGCGTTTTTAGAAATTGAAAAAAAATGAACCTCATTTGAAATTAATAAAAAAGAAAATACGTTTTAAAATAGAATTAAACAATATCATACAACCATCAATCTTAAAATTTTATATGAAATTTTTCAAGACCCAAATCACAGCCCTCTCACTCCTTTTTATAGCATCAGGTTTGAGTGCCCAAAGTGGCGATATTTTGTCATTTATACCCAAAGATGCTCAAAATATTTACGTCATTAACACACCTTCGATTATTAAAAAAGCGGATGTGGAAGCCATTAAAAATCTGGATTTCATAAAGGAGACACTTATGAAATCGGAATCAGAGAACAATGATGCTCAGAAAATAATGCGGAATCCATCGGAATCAGGCATCAGTTTTACCCAGCCAACGGTCGTTGCGCTCTCAAAAACCGAGAATACGAAATATGATTTAGTAACGATGATGGCTCCTCTGGCTGATTTCAATAAGTTTAATAAAATGATGCAATCATTTCAGCGTAAAGTTGAAACTAAAGGGAATATCACGGTAGCACAAGGCGATAGCAATTCGATTGCTTGGAACAATCAAATGGTCGTTTTTTCTTCTTTTAAAAAGAGCAAAGAGAAAAAAGGAATAGCGAGTTTAGCGGAGCCTGATTCAACGGTAGCTGAGCAGCCGTTGCCAAAATTAGACCCCTCAGTATTATTCCAAAAATCAGAGGTGAATCCAAGAGTAGCGGCAGTTTCTGCTTTGATGAAAGAACAGCACGATATATATATTTACCAAACCACGGATGGAACCAGTAAAAGTCCACAGGCTATGATTGCAGGAATGCTTTTTAACCTAAATCCCGATGATTTGGATGGAAACGTCACGAATGGTTGGGCTGATTTTGAAAATGGGCTGATATATGGTGAAACCCATCAAAAGCTAAATTCCGTGATTCAAGAGAAATTTGGGGCTCTTTTTAATAATAAACCTACTGTCAATTGGAATAATTACCTCAATTTATCAGGAGATAACAAACCGATGGTTACGTTTTCATTGTCTTTGAATCCAAACGGAATTCAACAAATGATTAATGAAAGCCCCATGATGAAACAAGGTTTAGAAAAAGCCAAATCGAAGGCTGCAAATAAATTTTCGGTGGAAGAATTGATAAAAGCTATGGGTGGAGACATTTTTATTTCGGTTGGGATGAACGAAGGGAAAGTTGATTTTTTAGTGGGTCTGGCGGTAAAAGATAGAAAAGCAGCTTTTGATTTATTGGGTGAAGTAAAGGGTGAAGAAGTCAGTCAAAACCTTTTTACCATCAATAATAAGTCAAAAACAGATAAAAAGTCTTCAGATACTGAGGGGGGGAATGTTGCTTCTTCTTTAAATCTCAAACCTATGATGCTATTCAAAGACGATGTGGTTTTGATTGGTAATGAAGAATCACTTCGTAGAATAAATGACGCTTCATTCAAACCAAGTGTAGTCTCTACGGATTGGCAAAAGGCATTAGAAAATAAGTCATTTAATATGTTTATTGACATTCAATCCTTGATGATGGTAGGTGGTGCCGCCGCAGCGGATAAACTGGATGGTGTGCCGATGGAATCTTTCAGTATCAATTCGGGTCAGGGTGTTTCCACTTTCGAAATGAAAATGATTGAAAAGGATAAAAATGCCCTTTTCTCATTCGTTCAAGCGATTGACACCATCACGAAGAAACAAAAAGCCAAAGCTGCAGCATTAAAAGAAATGGAAATGAAAGCAGCCCAAGAAAATACTGCACCTGCTAAAAAAGCGGATAGTACAATTAAGGATTAAATTCAGTACTGGTAACTTCGGATAACTCAATTTAATACTTTGAAATGCCGTTAGGCATGTTATATCGGTAGAAAAATAGTTATTATTATGGAGTTCCGTAGGAACGATATATTGAAAACATATTTTAATATGCCGTTCCTACGGAACTTGTGGGCTTTTTAAATTATTTTCTACCGATATAGAATGCCTAACGGCATTTTTAGGTATTAAATTGAGTTCTCCGAAGTTACCAGTCAGTACGAGTCTTTAAAATTAAGAGAGGCATAAAGTTCGAATCTTTGTGCCTCTTTTTATTTTAAAATTCAAGATTAAAATCAGTCTTTTTTAGGCGGTGGTGATCCACCGGGGCCTCCAGAACCTCCGGGACGATTACCAGAACGCCCTGGCTTTTTTTCACCTCTGTGACAAGTGCTGCAATTGACACTGGCTTTTTCAAGCCCTTCGATTTTTTTCAAAAGATCGCCGTTGATTTTAGTGGTCATATTCACCATTTCTCTCGCCATCTGTTTATCTTCTTTTTCTTCTGAAGCCCAATCGTGGGTATTGTGGCAGTGAGTACAATTGACGCCGAGTGCATTTCCCCAACCTTTATCCATCATCATCACGAGACGTTCTGCGGGCATTGTCTTGAAAATTTTGATGTTTTTAAAGACTGAATCTGCCGACATTTTTTCTTTTCCTTTGATGGATTCCATAATTTCTTTAACAAAAACTGCTCTCGCATCGGCTATGCTATCCAAGTCGGTTTCTGAAAGAGGAGCCGATGCCGAAGCGATTTTTTGAGTGTCATCATTCCAAGATGAGCCTAAAATGACGATGGTGCAAAGGATGGCACCTACGAGGATTTTTTTCATGTAGAGGTAATTTTAGTTATAAAAAATTAGGTTAAAATAATTTTTCAAAAATCATTTTGCAACCATACACAAAGTTTCAGGAACACGAATTACACAAATTTATACGAATTTACGTGTTCACGAATTCAATTATTTTGTAATAAATTGCCCTTCAGGGCAATTTTAGTGTACTTAACAGCATCTAAATTTGTGAAATTTGTGTATCAATTTGTGTAATTCGTGTTCCAAAAATATTATGTATAGTTTTTAAAAAATCATAATAACCCAAATTTAAATAAAAAAACGAAGAATAGCCACTTATTTTTTTAACTAAAAAAGCCATGCCCCTCAGTATGGGATATGGCTTTCTTGCTAAAAATATATATTTAGTTGTTTTGTGCTGAATTATAGTTAATTAAGTTTAAAATTTTCGAAAAGTTATTGATTCCCCCATTTGGCAATTTATTTATTTTGAAATTCGTTCATTCGTGGCTAAACACCTTTTATGTAGGACTTCAAAGTAATTATCATAAAATATTCACTTCTGCCATCAAATCTATTCCAAATTTTTCTTTTACAGAGGATTGAATTTGTTCGGATAATGCCTTGATTTCATTGCCCTCACCGTCACCATAATTTACTAAAACAAGAGCCTGTCGCTCATGTACACCCACATCACCAACCCGTTTACCCTTCCAACCACTTTGCTCAATCAACCAACCCGCGGCAACTTTTACCCCCCCCTCAGTATTGTAACCCACAATATTCGGAAATGCCTCTTGTAACGCTTGAAATTGCACAATCGGTATCTCAGGATTTTTAAAAAAGCTCCCTGCATTGCCCAATATTGATGGGTCTGGCAATTTAGATTGACGAATCTGAATTACCGCTTCTGAGATGTCTTTTATCGTCGGTTTTTCAATGTTTTTATCTTGTAAAATTTTTGAAATATCACCGTATTGAGTGCTGATTGTATGCGGCGGTTTAGTCAGTTTTAAATAAACCTTAGTAATAAAAAATTGCCCTTTTGCCTCTTTTTTAAAAACTGAATCACGATATCCAAACTGACATTTTTCATTCGTAAAATATTGAATATCAAGTGTTTGTAAATTAAATGCTTCTAATTTCACAAATACATCTTTTAATTCTACACCATACGCACCGATATTTTGAATGGGCGAAGCACCTACTGTGCCGGGAATCAAAGAAAGGTTCTCGATACCGCCAAAATCATGCTCAACTGCCCAAATCACCAAATCATGCCACCCCTCACCACTGCCTATTTCAAGTACAACTGAAGTTGCATCATCTTCAACTATTTTAATGCCTTTTATGCCATTTTTAATAAAAAGAGCATTATAATATTCTTTCGTGAATAAAATATTAGAGCCTCCGCCGAGTATCTGAACAGGGCGTTTATTATCTTTTAAAATATCTTTTAAAACCCTAACTGAATCCACTTCCACAAACGCTTCCGCTGTCGCTTGAATGTGAAATGTGTTGTGATTTTTTAATAAAAAATCAGAATGAATGATGGTTTTAGACTGAATCAGCATTATATCTCAATTTTATCAATTTTCAAACCCAGCGCACGCATACGAGGCACTATGTCGCCATAGCCACGCTCAATCATTGGCACACCCCTCAGTATTGTCGTACCTTTTGCCACCGCTGCTGCAATAACATACGCCAAACCTGCCCTTAAATCTGGAATCACAAGCGGTTCTTCCACAGCCGTCAAAGGGGTTGGACCCGAAATAATAGCGGAATGTTGATGTCCTTTGCCTTCAAAACGGCATGGTGTACTGCCTAAGCAATGCGTTGTCAACTGTACCTCCGCGCCTAATTTTTTTAAGGCATTGAGATAGCCAAATCTATTTTCATAAACAGTTTCATGTAAAACCGAAACGCCTTCCGCTTGCGTCAAAAGCACCGCAAATGGCTGCTGCCAATCCGTGGAAAAGCCGGGCCAAACATCCGTTTCTAAGTGAATAGATTGAGGTGCTTTGGCTCTAAAAAAACGAATGGAATCGCTGTCAATCAACTCAAAACCACCGCCCGCTTGACGGTACGATGACAGGAAATTCCCCAAAGTCTCCGGACGGATACCGTGTACAGTTATCGAACCATCCACCGCCGCCGCCAATGATGCCCAACTCGCTGTTTCTATACGATCGCCTAAGCAATTCATTACGCAACCTTTCAATTCTGAAACGCCTTCAATACGAAATTCTCTTTTGGAATCCGTGAAAATAACAGCGCCCATTGCCCGCAACATGGTGACAATTTCCATAATTTCGGGTTCAATCGCTACATTATCAATAATAGACGTGCCTTCTGCCAAAGCTGAAAGGAAAAGGCAGGTTTCCGTTGCCCCTACCGAAGGGAATTTCAAATTGACATGAGAGCCTTTCAATCGTTGCGATTTTTGAGCAATATAGCCATCTTCCCCTTCAATGATTTTAGCCCCAAAATCTTGAATAGCGTCCAAGTGAAAATCCACGCCGCGCGCACCAATCACACAACCGCCCATTATCGGCACGCTCACTTCATCAAAACGATGCAATAAGGCACTAATCATCAATATCGGCATCCGATTAGCCCCCGAATGCGGCTGACGCACGTGCGAATCCTTTGCTGTGGTCGGGTCAATGACCATGACTTTACTTTCTTTATCCCAACTTATCTGTACGCCCAATGAGCGCAACATATCGGCAGTAATTTCTACATCTCCGATGGGTGGCACATTGGTCAAAGTAGTTGGAGAGCTGCCGAGCAATGCGGCAATCATGGCTTTTGTGGTGAAATTTTTTGCACCGTAACAGGTTATTTCACCGTGAAGCGAATACCCGCCTTCTATTCTATAGGCTGTGTTAGACATATTAAAAATCGAATCTATTTTTATTAAAAAGAAAGTGCAAAAGTAGTTTTTTTCGGTTAAATACTGAGGGGGTATATTAGAAAACTGAGAATTTGAAATTGCATAAAAAAATCCATTCAACATATCATGAATGGATTTTTTAATAATTCTCTTAGAAATTATAAAGCAACTCATTTAAATTACTCCGCATTATCCAAAGTTTTCATCAATTCAAATACCTTTGAAACTGTGAGATTATCTTTATACTTCGGCTGAGAAAAAAGTTTTCTGAGCACTTTTTGTTTTTCAGGAAAAACTTTCAAAAATGATTTTTCATTAAACTCTACTTCTACTAAAGCGTCTTGCATTTTTGAAATATAATAATGATAATTCTCCTGATAGACATATTTATTTTGAATTTTAGTAGAACCTCTTACTTCCACAAAATCATTTTTTAATTCTTTATTCGGGTCGCGTAACAATCTAAGCTTATTTGAGAAATAAATAATTTGTAAGAGTTTAAATTCATCCGATTTGCCCAATATTGGAACACGGATAAAGTTGATCACTTTATCTTCTATTTTTAAGGAAAAAGCCATCACTTCTTTACTATCAAAGGTAACGATTTTGTTGTTTTTGCTTTTAACATCTAAGGTGCTATTGTTTTGATTGAACCTATATTGATATTCGGATTTGTAGTATCTATTTTCTGTTAAAATGAGCTCTCCGGGGTGAAAATCGCTGTTGTAGAAATAAGGACTATCACTCACATCAATGTGTTTGAAATAATATAACTCACCTTTGATATTCATTGAAAATAGAATTATATCTGAGGCATTTAACGTAAAGGTTTGATTATCAAGGTTTTTCAATTCTATTTGACCCTTATCCAAATTCAATCTATACATAAAATCATCTTTATGATACCTATCGTTTGATAGCAACAACTCACCTTTATGAAATTCATCGTCATAAAAATAGGTTCGACTTTTCAAAGAAGGCGTAATTATACTTTTACTTGAAAGCATAAAACTTACATCATCAATAACTAAGACGCTATTCTTTAAATCTAAAAGAGCCAATGAAGCGTTATTACTATTCTCAATAAAATCAAAACTTGCAGATTTATAATAAGGATCAATATTGGTGTATTGCCCATAAATTTTAACAGAAGCTATTAGAATAATTATAAGTAATATTTTGATTTTCATGATACCTTTTTATTGAAGCGATTAAATAAATAGAATTGAAATCCAATATAGAGCTTACAAAAAGAATTAATAAGTAGGCGTTTATTTCAGCCCAACTACTTACTGAAGGGTAAGACTTTCTAATTTTTTGTTTTATCTAAAGCCTTCAGCAAATCAAAGACTTTCGAAACTGTCAGATTTTCTTTATATTTTGCTTGAGAAAACAGTTTTTTCAGTTCTTTCTTTTTATGAGGTAAAACATTTGACAAAGACTTTTCAGTCAGTTGTACCTCTTGTAATTTACCTTCATATGATAAATAGTAACTATACTCTTCTCTATATAAGTAACTCAAATCCGTATCTTTTTTATCGTTAGGGTTCTTAGAAGCCAATACGGCAAATAAACCATGTCGTATAGCTTTTCTCGAATCGCGTAATAACTTGAGATTCGGGGAAAAATAAATTACTTGTAAAAGCTTAAATTCATTGGGTTTATTTGCCACCGGTACTTGTATAAAATTAATAACTTTATCTTCAATATTCAAGGAAAAAGCCAATATCTCGTTGTTATCTATTGTTAAGATTTGATTATCAGGATATTTTACTTCTAAAGTGCCCGAAAATTGGTCGAATCTATACCGAAATTCAGATTTATAATGCCTGTCCCTTGTCAAAATGAGTTCCCCAGTTTGAAATTCATCATTATAAAAATAAGGGCTTTCTTTTACTTTTATCTCTTTGAGTGTAAAAGTCCCATTTTCAGCATATAGTGAAAAAGTATTAATGTCATTGACATTCACTATCACTACTTCGGCTTGTTTATTTTTTATTTCAATATCACCTGAAACTAAATTAAGTCGATAAATATAATCCGAGTTATACGATTTACCATCTTTCAAGGATAATTCTCCTTTGTTAAATTGATTATTATAAAAATATATCCCATTTTTTATATCTGATGGAATATCTTTATTTGAGCCAATCAGAAAAACATGGTTTTTTACTGTAACAACATTCTTTTGAGACCATAATAAATGTGGGTTTGAATTTGAATTTGAACGTTTATCGATATCATTTTGAATACTTTCAATAGCCCTATTACTGGCAGATCTGTAGTCGAAATCTGGGTTATACACAGGAAAATTATTATTCTGTGAAGAAGCTTTAAAAAAAGCAACTAAAGTTAGTAAAAGTAGGATTTGGGTTTTCATGATAAATTAGACTTTAAAGTGCTTAAAAATTGTTTTAAAAGTAAAATTGAGAGCTTATATTTTCTAAAAAGCTCAATATACTGAGGGGTATCCCGTTTTATTTGATATTTTTATCCAAAGCCTTCATTAAATCAAAAACTTTCGAAACAGTAAGATTATCCGCGTATTTAGCCTGAGAAAAGAGTTTTTTAAGCTCTTTCTTTTTTTCGGGTAAAGCCTTTGTCAATGATTTTTCAGTAAGTTGTACCTCTTCAAGGGGTTTATCTTTATTTGAAATAAAATAATGATAGTTTTCTTTATATTGATAATTTACATTCGATTTTTCAATGTCAAGATAAGCACTTTTAACCTCAATATCTTGTTGAATATCTTTATGTACATTACGTAATAATTTAATATTAGATGAAAAATAAATCACTTGCATTAGTTTGAATTCATTGGGTTTATCGGCTAATGGAACTTGAATAAAATTGACATCCTTATTTTCAATATTTAAAGAAAATGCCTGTACTTCCTTATTATCAATTGCAAATATCTGATTATCAGGGTATTTGACATCGATACTACCAGTATATTGATTAAGTCTGTATTGAAATTCTGATTTGTAGTGTCTATTTCTTGTTAAAATGAGCTCCCCAGAGTGAAATGCATCATTATAAAAATAAGGCGTCCCGCTTACATTCAATTGCTTAAAATTAAAGAATTTGTCCTTGACATTGAGCGAAAAGCTTTTAATTTGAGGAGTATTAAAAATCAATATTTCATCATTAAAGTGCTTCATTTCAATACTACCCGTGAGTAAGTTAAAACGGAAAGTGTAGTCTGATTTATAATTTTTATCGTCATCTAAAACCAACTCACCTTTGTGAAATTCATTATCAAAAAAATAACTTCCCTTTCTTACATCCGCAGGTATCTCGCTGTTACATAATACTGAAAAAGCACGGTTATTGACTAAAAAAATATCATTTCTAAGGCTCGATAGATTGCTATTCAAGTAATAACCATTCGAACGTGCGACAGAGTTCGAGGATGTATAAAATGGATTCACTATACCTTGACCATAAGCCAGAGGAAGCGTTACAAAAGCAAATAAAGATAGAAAGAGGGTTCTCATAAAAGATAGGATTTAGAAGTGAATTGAACTATTTTTTTAAATCTTGATAGTGAGCTAAATTGCGAACAATTTGATAAAAACAAATTTAGCCGTTTTTTAAAAAGAAAAGATATATAGTGGGTTAAAGTTATGTTAAAAGCAAATTTAATAAGGTTAAAAAGCCAAAAAGTAAAGCTGATGATTGTAAATTTGGAGTAAATAATTATCTAATAAACTTCTAAAATCAACACATTTTACTATGAATTCACATCCACTTAAACTCGTCATTCTCTTTGTTATCATCTGTCAAATACATCTCACTGCTCAAAGCCGCTTTAAAGCAGGCGTTGCCACGGGTCTTAATTTTTCACAAATCAATGGTGATAATCACAATGGTTACAACAAAATAGGTCTCTCGTTTGGGATTAAAGGCGGTTTTAACCTCACAGATAATATTGATATTAGCACTGAACTATTTTACAACAACACAGGATCAAAGCCTTCAAGAGATGACTTGACACTGAATGCCAAATTCAAATATATGCCCACTGTTGACCTTCAGAAAGCTGATATGCTTATTATCTCTAACTTTTATCATAAATTAAAACCCTCGGATGAATACTATAAAATTGGTCTTCAAATAGGCTTTTCTTATGGTCGATTGCTTCGTTCTAAAACTGAAATAACGCAATACCTCAACCCAGTTCCCACTATCGCTGACTACCTCAATAAAAACTACAAAAACAGTGATTTTGGGTTTATTTTTGGTTGTTCTTATTTTTTTACTCCCCGATTTGGAGCATCCATACGACATACCTTTTCTATTGATAAATTGTATCAAAAACCTGATAGTAAATTAACTGTTGATGAGGTTGGCGATTTCAGATCGTTTCAACCTTATTATATCTCCTGTCACTTATTTTATAATTTTATAATGCCCAAAGTGAAGGCTAAAGAAAAAGTAGAAAAGAAAAAGAAGGAAATAAATCCATTGGAGAGATTATAGAAAAAGTTACCAAAGCCGTTACCCCTCAGTATCGGCTTTAATATTTATATTTTTCATTCAAATTTAGCAGTGAATATCATCAATATTAACATTCAAAAATAAAAAAAGAGTACCCATTTAAGGGTTAAAACCAAGAGAAACTTTAACTTTGTTTCTAAGTGAAACACATTTTTAATCTGTAGTTGGTAGAAAAAAGGATGGCATGAGTAACTATTTTCGCATATTTGAGTATCCTTTACGTTTACAGACTTTAAAAAAATTAGAATTGATGCAAACAAGCACTATAAAAACAAGGCTCTTCTTGTGCATTCCTTTGTTCGTTTTTGTGTTTTTATTTCCACTTTCATTAAAATCTCAAGCGGCACCCAAGCGGGAGTTGCGGGGTGTGTGGATTGCATCGGTGTTGAATATCGACTACCCCTCAGTACCTACCACCAGTGAATACATTTTAAAAGATGAATGGATAAAATTATTAGATAAACATAAAGCGCTGGGAATCAACGCCTTATATGTTCAAATTCGACCAGTAGCGGATGCTTTTTACAAATCAGAACTCACCTCATGGTCTCGTTATTTGACGGGTCAATCGGGTATTGCGCCCGCTAATGATTTTGACCCACTACCGTTTATGATTCAAACGGCGCACGATAGGGGTTTTGAATTTCATGCGTGGCTCAATCCTTATCGGGCATCCATGGACAATCAAGAGCCTTCTTCGTTTTCACCGAATCACGTTATGAATCAGCATCCAGAATGGTGTATCAAATATGGAAAACGCTATATTATGAACCCTGGGCTTCCCGAAGTACGTGCTCATGTCAATCAAATAGTGGCAGAAATAGTAACAAAATACGATGTAGATGGTATTCATTTCGACGATTATTTTTATCCCTACAAAATTGCGGGTCAGTCTTTTCCAGATGCAGCTACATTTCAACAATACAATAACGGGTTTACTAATTTGGAAGATTGGCGACGCAACAACGTGGATTTATTGATTTATAACCTCGCTAAAACCATTAAAGCCATCAAGCCCAGAGTCCAATTCGGCATCAGCCCTTTTGGGGTTTGGCGCAATAATGCCAAAGACCCCGAAGGCTCCGCTACACAAGCAGGACTGACATGCTATGACGATCTTTATGCTGATGTACGCAAATGGTTGCGAGAAAGTTGGATAGATTACGCCACGCCACAAGTGTATTGGCAAATCGGGTTTTCGATTGCCGAACACGCAACAATCGTAAAGTGGTGGGTAGATAACTCGGCAGGAAAACCCATTTACATTGGCTTAGGGGCTTATCGTGTAGGGCAAGCCAGCACTCGTGAACCTGCTTGGACAGACCCCGCTGAAATAGGACGCCAAATTCAACTTTCAAGGTCGTACAAAGAAGTAAAAGGGGTGGTTTATTTTAGCTCTAAATCATTGACTAACAACCTTTTAGGCATTGGTGACACACTAACCAATAATTATTATCGTTACCCTGCCATTCCCCCGCAAGTTTTTAAGGATACCAGTCTTTTAGAATGCGACGCGCCCGAATTGCGTCAAGTCATTGCTGAAAATAATAGAGCCATAATCAAATGGAAACCCAGTAGAAGAACGGTAAAAAGGCAACCGTTTCAATACATCATCTATCGTTTTGACAACCACAATGTAGATTTTACAGACGGTAAAAATATCCGAACCATCATTCAACACGATGAAAAGGATTTGATGTATGTTGATAAAAATGTCATGAATGATGTGTCATATACCTACGCGGTAACTGTCGTGGATTGTCAACACCGAGAAACACCCGCCGAAGATACAATTACACTTGGGAAACCATATAAATTGCATCCACCTCCGCCGAGTAGAGTAGATGTCCATAAAAATAATCAGAAGGAAGTGAAAAAAAAGAAAAGAGGTTTTTGGAGTCGGTTGTTTGGTTGTAAAAAGTAGAGAGAGCTCTATTTCTAAATAAAATATGCAATCATTTCAAAATAACGCAACTGTCGCATATTTACGGTCGCCTATAAGTTAGTTATACACATATTTTGTGTCGACTAAATCAAGTGTTTTTTCTTGATTCAAAATATGCTCAAGGAAAAGGTGCATGACCTCTCTTTTGCACATTGTTTTGGTATTAGTCATCAATAACTCGTTATTCACATAAAGATTAAAGCAGATACCACCATCCGAAACAATGGATGTGCTCACACCTTTGAGGTCAAGTGCATCTTGCATACGAGAAAAAAGGAGCTCGTCAATCAATCTGTCCATGTAGATTATTTAATTTTAATAGTGCGCAAAAATATGATAAATATACCATATCATGAATTAAAAGAGCAATTTTTTTTATTTCATTAAAAATTATATTAAAATTTTATAAATACGAAATTCTTTTCTTTTGGTTTCAAAATCAGACAATTCCTTCTCTTAATAAATCATGCAAATGCACCATACCTACGTATCGTCCCCCCTCAGTTACAACCAGTTGCGTAATGCTTTTTCGGCGCATCAGTTCTAAAGCGTTTACTGCCAGTTCTTCTGCTTGGATGCAAGTGGGGTTCGGGGTCATAACGTCAATCGCTTTCACTGTTTTAATATCTAAATCTTTAATCAACATTCGGCGGAGGTCGCCGTCTGTGATGATACCAATTATATGGTGTGCTTCGTCGAGTACAACCGTAGCCCCTAAACGCTGTGAAGTCATTTCAAGAATGGTATTTTTTAGGTTTGTATCGCCTGATACTGAGGGGGTGCCGTGATTCGGATAAATATCTCGAACCCTCAAATACAGCTGCTTCCCCAAAGCTCCGCCCGGATGAAATTGCGCAAAATCCTTAGATGTAAACCCCCTGACCGCCAATAAAGCCACCGCCAAAGCATCTCCAATTGCCATCTGGGCGGTAGTGGAAGCAGTTGGTGCCAGATTATTGGGGTCAGCTTCTTTTTCAATGGGTGTGTGCAAGATATAATCCGCCTGCTTGCCGAGGTAAGACTCCTTATTAGATACAACAGCGATGAGTTTACTGCCCAAATTTTTTAAAAGCGGAATTAACACCTTTATCTCAGGTGTTTCACCACTTTTTGAAATACATAAAACAGTATCACTGCGTTGCACTATCCCCAAATCACCGTGAATTGCATCCGCCGCGTGCATAAATACTGAGGGGGTGCCAGTGGAGTTGAGTGTCGCCACAATTTTTTGCGCCACGATAGCACTTTTACCAATCCCAGTCACAATCACTCTTCCACCCTCTGCCCCGATGATGGTTTCCACCGTTTTCACAAAATCGGGATTGATGCTATCGCGCAAAGCTATCAAAGCATCAATTTCGATATTTAAGGTGGACAACGCAGTTTCTATTATCTGTTGTTTCATAAAATGTAGAGCGGAAATACAGTTCCGTATTTAAAAACTTAAACTAAAGAAGGTTGCTCAAGGAACTTGAGTTCTGTGAGCAAAAAGCTATACAAAGCACAAAAGTAAGATTAGTTTTCAAATGATTTTTTTCATCATTAACAAAAAAATTTACCTTAAAAATTAGAATGAAACAGATATTTTTTGTTAATTTTAAATTCTAATGAAAGCAGTGAAATATGGCAAATTTTATCTTTATCGAGATTATTAAAATAAAATTTTGTTATTTTTAATTATCTTACTGAAAATTCAGACGAAACCAAGGACCCCTCAGTATGATTGTTGCTTTCGTTGATTTATTAAAACTATATATATGTCCTAAATTGCTTGATTTTTCGAAAAAAAATCAGGTCAAATAGTCTTTTTCAAAAAAACTCAAATAAACTCGTATCGTAAATGGCGACAATGGAAGTGACGAAAGATTTAATTAGCGATGCTTTAAACAAATATTTTGGATTCGATAAGTTTAAAGGCAGGCAAGAGGAAATCATTAAAAGCGTTTTAGAAGGTAATGATACGTTTGTGATTATGCCAACCGGAGGAGGAAAATCCCTTTGCTACCAATTACCCGCTTTGATGATGGAAGGTACAGCACTGATAATTTCCCCACTTATTGCCCTCATGAAAAATCAAGTGGACTCTATTCGCGGTTATTCGGATGGCGATGAGATTGCACATTTCTTGAACTCATCTCTTTCAAGAACTGAAATAAAAAAGGTAAAACAAGATATCACGGACGGGCACACCAAACTCCTATATGTTGCCCCTGAAACACTCACTAAGGATGAAAATATAGAATTTTTTCAGAATACAAAAATCTCCTTTGTAGCCGTAGATGAGGCGCACTGTATCTCGGAATGGGGACATGATTTCCGCCCTGAATACCGCCGAATCCGCACAATGATAGAAACCATAGATAATCGTGTGCCTATCATTGCCCTCACAGCCACAGCAACACCTAAAGTGCAAATAGATATTGTGAAAAGCTTGGATATGCACAACGAAAATGTGTTTATTTCATCTTTTAATCGAGATAATCTATTCTATGAAGTGCGCCCGAAGCCCAGTAAAGATGAGCA
Organism: Saprospiraceae bacterium; assembly: GCA_031424515.1. Lineage (GTDB taxonomy): Bacteria > Bacteroidota > Bacteroidia > Chitinophagales > Saprospiraceae > JAAFJT01. Next base: position 15,057 of record JANPHO010000734.1, on the reverse strand, counting down.
GGTGCATAAGCAAATTATCCAAATTATCAAGGAAATACCTGATCAATCGGGGATTATCTACGTGCAATCTCGAAAAGCTGCCGAAGATATTGCCAAAGTTTTGGATGTGAATGGCATAAAAGCCGCACCATATCATGCGGGCTTGGATGCCAAAACGCGCGCCAATACACAGGATAACTTTTTGATGGAAGATATAGACGTCATTGTAGCGACAATCGCCTTTGGTATGGGTATTGATAAGCCCGATGTGCGTTTTGTGATGCATTTTGATATTCCAAAATCCATCGAAAACTATTATCAAGAAACTGGTAGAGGTGGTCGTGATGGCTTGGATGGGCGTTGTATCGCTTTTTACAGTTATAAAGATATTACGCGTCTTGAAAAATTCCTGCGAGATAAACCCGTATCCGAGCGTGAAATGGGTATGCAGTTGATGGAGGAAATGACTGCTTACGCCGAGACAACGACTTGCCGAAGAGAGTTTTTATTGCATTATTTCGGTGAAAAATACGATGCCAAAGATTGCAATAAAATGTGCGATAATTGCCGCAATCCAAAGGAAAAAGTCAACGTACAGGAACAAATGGCAATTGCACTCGAAGCCATCGAGACTTTGAGCGAGCAATACACCATTAAAATGGTGGTGGATTTCATTATGGGTAATGAAACTAAGGAGATTAAAGATTTCAAATTCAATAAGCATGAGCAATTTGGTTTAGGGAAAGGCAGAAATGACGTGTTCTGGAACTCAATTATCCGCCACGCTTTATTGAACGATTTTGTTTATAAAGAAATAGAACAATACGGCGTCCTTCATTTGACGGATGAAGGTAAAAAATTCATGGATCAACCCCGCGAACTCATGATAACTCTGAATAGAGACTTTAATGACGTGGACAACGACCCCGAAGAAATGCAAGCCCGCCCCGCTGCACTCGATAATACGCTTCTGAAAATGCTCAAAGAAGTGCGTAAAACCGAAGCTAAAAAGAAAAACGTACCACCATACATTATTTTCCAAGATCCAAGTCTTGAAGATATGGCGACGCAATACCCCATCACGATGGAGGAATTGGCGAAAGTCAGTGGTGTTTCGGCAGGTAAAGCGCAGAAATATGGTAAAGCATTCATTGCTTTGATTGCCAAATACGTAGAGGAAAATGAAATTGAGCGCGCACAGGATTTTGTTATCAAGCAAGTTGCCAACCAATCTAAAACTAAAGTTGCTATTATAAAAGGTACGGATAAAAAAGTGCCTTTGGCAGAGTTGGCTCGTCAGAATCAAATGAATTACCACGAATTGATGGATGAATTGAACATCATCGTTACCTCAGGCATGAAACTCAACCTTGATTACTGCATTGATGATATCATTGACGATGGCGTGCAAGAAGAAATTTATAATTTCTTCATGACATCTGAAACGGATAATATCGATGAAGCCTATAAAATTCTGAAAGAAGATGATGATGAACTTACGTATGAAGAGGTTCAATTAATTCGTCTTAAATTCCTTTCAGAGGTAGCGAATTAACAGGAGGTGTTTTATGTTACCTTTAGTTAAACGGGTATTTAAGCCAACCTACTAATAAAGTGTATAAAGCTGTATTTTTTCAAAAAATACAGCTTTATGTATTTAGGGACAAAGTAAAAAATTAAATAAGGATTAGACCACTTTCTGAATAAGGCATGAGTTTCTCAGATTCTTTTGGTAACTCAGTAATAAGATAGCTGATTACGCTCAAATCGGCTACTTTCAAGCGCATAGATGAGTTTAATTTTTCGGAAATAGTAATGATAGCGGTTTTTTTAGAGGATTTGACCATCGCTTTTTTCACCTGCACGGTTTCCCAATCGGAATCAGTCAAACCATCAACTGTGTCAATCGCATTCGTTCCCATGATGCATAAGTCGGCTTTTACTTCTGAAAGTTTTTGATTGACTTCGCTTCCAATAGTCATTTGGCTGTATTGCGACATTTTACCGCCCATCATGATGGTTTCGATATTCGGTTTTTCAATCAGTTCCATGGCTGTAAAAGGGTTAGGCGTCAGGAACGTAGCCCGTAGCGAGTCTGGAATAAGTTTAATTACTTCTCGAATGGTCGTGCCACCTCCAATGATGACCAGCATCCCGTCATGAATGAGGTCAATGGTTTTTTGAGCAATAATTTGTTTATCGGGTAGGGCATACACATCGTCGCGGTGTGCGGTGGGGTGGTAAGTGCTAATCATGGCACCGCCCCGGACTTTAATGATTTTTCCCTCAGTTGCCAACTCATTTAAATCCCGCCTAATAGTATCTTCTGATACATTCGTGATATTTGATAAGTCGCTGAAAGTCACACGAGTATGTATATTGACTTGTTTTAAAATGATGGCTTTGCGCTCATTTTTAAGAAGACTGACACTCATAAATTAGTTCAATTAAGTTGGCAAATATAGCATAATTATGAATTGAGAAGGCTTAAAATAGAGTACAGAAATTCTATATTTTAGTCTCTTTAGTTAAAAGTACGAAATTTTTTCAAACTTGCAATATTTGCAAATTATTAATTTTTGTTATTGATTTTATATTTTGTTTTTAAAATTTTTGGCTAATATTATTTTATTATTTTGAAAAATAGTTTAATGAAATATTTTATTGGAAATAATTTCAATAAAATATGCAAAAAGTTATAGAGTATTGGAATATTTATTTTAAATTCGTTGCAAAATTTGCAATGTCTTTAGTTGAATAATACTACTTCCAACCAATCCAATTAAAAAATTAATCTAAGAGTTTAGTTAGTTGACCAATTATAAATTTTTAACGCCTTGTTCTCAATTGAGAGTAAGGCGTTTTTTTTATTATTAAACTTTGAATATCTTTGCTGAACGAACAATTTAATTAAATATCAATAGTTACTAATCCAACTTACTCGTATCAAAATGGTTTTTACATTTATTTCAGATTTAATAAAGCGTAAAATAGTACGCGATCAGCGTGCACGCTGGAATCATCAATATGCCCGAGGCCAATGGGAAGGGCTTAAAGATGATGTAGAGCTTGAGCGACAGGAAGTCGTGAAAGAATATTTTCTAAAATACAAAGGGGAGGGCAGCTTAATCGAATTTGGTTGCGGTTACGGCGTACTTCCCGACGTGATTTTTAAAAGACAACATTACTCACACTATTTGGGCGTGGATGTATCGGATTTTATAATTAACCACATTCAAAAATTAGCTGATTCGAAGCACCACTTTGAAGTGGGTGATATTGATAGTTTTAATTATAAAGAAAAATATGATGTGGTACTTTATAATGAGGTTATCAATTACTCAAAAGATATTCCTCTGATGCTGAATGATGCCTACAAAAATGGCTTGAAAGAGGGAGGGATTTTTATCATCAGCGTTCATGAATTCAAGCGCAGCCCGCAGATTTGGGCAGATATTCACAAGACTTTGGATGTGTTAGAGTCTCGCATGATTGTCAATTCTCGGAGCCGCTGGCAAGTGGAGGTTTTGAAAATGAAGTAGATAGCCAATTTTTTTAAATGTACTGAGGGGGAAGGTTTAACTGGCTCTGAAATGTGCGAGTCCGCTGGACTCGATAAAAGTGAGCGAGGATTATTATTCTACAAATATATGAGTCCTCTGGACTCAACTTTGGATTTAGTATTGAGTCCAGAGGACTCATATATTTGTAGAAAGAAGTGTAAAAACAGGTTTATCGAGTCCAGCGGACTCGCACATTTCAGAGCTAATTAATCCTAACAGAGAGGCGGCAGCTATATCAAGTCCTCAGAATCACCACTCTTTAAAGGGTAAAATAGATAATGCCGAATTGAAATATCGGTTATCGCCCGTTACTTCTTGACCTATCCAATTTGGTACTTCAAACGTCTCGTCTTCGCTATTGAGTTCAATCTCGGCGACAATTAAGCCTTCATTTTCCCCTAAAAATTCATCTATTTCCCACGTTTTACCTTTGAAATCAACTTTAAAACGCCATTTAATAATATCTGAAACTGAAAAATTATTCAATAATTCAATGGCTTCTTCACGAGGGATAGGGTATTCGTATTCCAAGCGAGAAGCGCCAATGCTCTTTCCTTTAATAGTGATAAACCCCTCAGTATCGGTGGCTCTAACGCGGATAGTTTTATCGGCTTCGGTTAAAAGATAACCTTGGCGATAGTAATTGCCCTTTCCTTTCTGTGTTTTTTCCCAAGCCTCTTTATCAACAAGATATTTTCTTTCAATTTCTACGGGCATGTCTTTTTAATTTTAAAAATGTAGTTAATATTTTTTCAAAAATAGGGTCAAATACTGAGGGGGTATGTTAACGGGTGATTTTAATATTGTATAAATGACACTTAATCTATAATTACGCAAATATAAATTCTATATTTATGTTTTATTCTGCAAAAAGGATAATACCGTTATTTTATACTCAATTTTCATTCTCATACAATTAAGTTCGTAACTATGCCTCACTTTACTCCTTGTTATAAAAAGCCATACATTTTGTTTGGCCTATTTATCTGTTGTCTAAATTTTCAATGTATCTCTGACATTGAGTTAAAAGACAATTTTGAAGGTTCTTTTGTGGTTGTTGATGCTGTATTGAAACAGTCTCCTGACGATAATGATCTTGATTCTACGGATTTTAAGGTCAAATTGGGCAATACGTTGGTGAATGCTAAAGGTGGTTTTTCTTATCAAGTCCCAATTAAAAATGAAAAAGTGGAATTGATTATCAATCAAAATACCACAATCATTTTAGACCAAACTTCACCGGGTACTTATTATTTAAAAGATAAAACTCTCTTGAAGAAGGGTAATTTATATCAATTGCGTTTTACAGTTGGCGAAAAAAAGTATGAATCAACGGTAGAAACAATGCCTGATTCAGTACCTATGAGTAAAGTTTATGTTGATTTTAACCCCAAATCACCACCACAAGCCCACCAAGTATTTGTGGATGTAAATGACGTACCACAAGTTAAAAACTATTATAGTTGGAGCTACAGAGTATTTGAGAAACAGGAGTATTGTTCTCAATGTTATGCTCAGCTTCGTGCCCCTGCGGTTTGTAGAGAAGACCTCTTTCCTGTATTTGATTCTAAAGTAAGTGTCAGCTTAGTTTGTGGAGGCAACTGTTGGGATATTGTGCGGAATAAAACAGTGAATGTCATCTCCGACCAGTTTTTTGATGGAAAACTTTTATTGAAAAAAGATATAGGATATGTGCCTTATAATTTTTATACGGGTTGTTTGGTGGAGGTACAACAAATGAGTACGACGGGTGGCTACTATCAATATCTGCAGTTATTAAAAAATATATCAAGTGGTTCAGGCGGTTTAGTGGATACGCCACCTGCGGTATTAGTAGGAAATGTTAAAAATACGCAAAATAGTGATGAAAAAGTAATCGGTTATTTTACGGTAGTGAATACGACTAAAAGGCGAATTTGGATAGATCGGAAGGATGCTGCGGCTCAATCGATGAGTCCATTGTCATTCGTCAATCCGTCGATAGCACCTCCTCCGGGGGCAAATATTCCACTGTACCCATGCGTTCAGAGCGACACTCGCACAAATAAAATGCCTGTAGGCTGGAGAAATTAGTTAAGTGATAATCGCATCTTTTGAAAGGTTCAAATGTCTTTTTTATTCAAATAGCAAAATGAAAAATACCATTAAAATAAATTGTTTTTTTATTGTTCTTTTTTTAGCACTTTTTTCTCAGACACATGCCCAAAGTTTTATTATAAAAGGTTCTGTAAAAAATAAAGAAGGGAAGAATATTGCTGGAGCCAGCGTTAGAGTTGATAGTGATAATTATGTCTATGAAACCGATTCTTTGGGGAATTTTATAGTTTCTGCAAGTAAGGGCTATCACTCCATAGAAATTAAGTTCCTCAGTTTTTTAACTGAGCGACCATTTATCAAAGTAGTAAGTGACACGACTATAATTGTTACTATGACTGAGGTGGTCAATCAGCTTGAACAAGCCATCATTACTGCCGATAGAACCACCGAAAATATCCGAAAACCTGTTTTGGGAGTCCTGCAAATCAATAACAAAGTGCTCAAAAGAATCCCCGTAGCCTTTGGTGAGACGGATTTACTGAGGGGGTTGCAAATGTTGCCTGGGGTTTCTACAGTGGGTGAGGCATCTAATGGTATTAATGTGAGAGGAGGTTCTACTGATCAAAACCTTTTACTTCTGGATGATACGCCTATTTTTAATCCAACGCACATGTTCGGTTTGTTCTCGGTTTTTCCACCTGATGCAGTGAATAGAGCAGAGTTGTACAAAGGCAATGTACCTTCTCGATTTGGTGGTCGGGCATCTGCGGTTTTGGACGTGGCTATTGAAAATCCCGCTTTGGATTCTTTACGATTTGAAGGTGGTATCAGCTTGATTTCAACGAGGGCTACCGTGAATACCCCCATTATTAAGGGTAAAATGGGCATTTTAGCCAGTGCGAGAGGCTCATTTATGGATTTTTTATTGCCCATCGTTTCAAAAAAGAATTTTGAAGATACGCAGGCGAAGTTCGGTGAAACGTGTGTAAAATTGAGTTATATTCCTAATGCTAAAAATACATTTTTTTTAACGAGCTATTATTCAAAAGACTTTTTTCAAACGGGTTTGTTGGGAACTATCGGGAATATCAATTCTAAAATCACTCAGAACGATTATAGTACCTTGAATTTTGCTTTGAAACATTTCCATACGTTTAAAGAGAATTTGAGTATGTCCACTTCCGCCATTTATGTGGATTATAAACCTAAATTGATATTGCCAGAAGTGGGCGTGGATAATAAAGTGGTGTTTCAATCAAGCGTAGGTTTTCGCCAATTAAAATCCAATATTGATTATTATAAAAAGGGGCATCAAATGAAACTGGGTTTTACCGCTTCGTATTATTCGATTAGCCCGGGTGAGTTAGTGCCCAATAAAAGTCCAACTATCAACCCTTTAACATTACCGCTTGAAAAATCGCTTGAAACAGGGCTATTCGTGGAGGATAATTTTGATATTTCAAGTCGTATATCAGTATCTGCGGGATTGAGATATTCTTATTTTATGAATTTTGGCCCCTCAGATGTTCGACTTTATAAACCTGATTTGCCTTTGTCGGATTTGACAGTCACGAGTATTAAAACATATAACTCAGGTGAAATTGCTAAAACTTACGGTGGTTTTGAGCCGCGCTTGGGGTTGCGATATACTTTGAATAAATCCTCTTCATTAAAATTAGCTTATAATATGATGCGGCAATATATCCAAATTATAACTAACACGACTACGCCCTTGCCTACATCGCGCTGGAAAACTTCGGATGAGCACATAAAACCCGTAGTGAGTCAGGCGCTTTCAATTGGTTGGTTTAAAAATTTCAGTGAAAACCGTTATGAAACGACCCTTGAAGCATATTATAGAGCGACTGATAATATTTTGGATTATAAACAAGGGGCTAATTTATTGCTTCAGCCCTACGTGGAAACTGAATTGCTGGAGGGTATCAATAAATCATACGGTGTAGAATTTATGGTTGCTAAAAAGAAAGGAGAGAAAACGGGCTGGTTGAGTTATACCTATTCTCGCTCTTTGAATCAAGTGAATGATGGACCTGAATTTTCACAGCGCATCAATGACGGCAAATGGTTTCCTGCCAATTATGACCGTCCGCACACGTTAAATGCTTTTTATAATTACAATTTCAACAAATTTCATAATTTTTCATTCACTTTCACTTATAGTACTGGGCGACCTTTCACAAGCCCAAAAGGTGTTTTTGCGTATCAAGGTACATCATATCCGTTCTTTGATGAGCGTAATAATAGCAGAATCCCGGCATACAACCGTCTTGATTTTTCGTGGAATATTTTAACGACTATAAAAGAGGGTAAAAGATGGAAAAATTATTGGTCAGTTTCGGTGTATAATATCTATGGGAAAGGCAATCCGTATTCAATTTTTTATAAAGAGCGCAAAAGTTATACCTTGAAAATATTTGCTGTGCCGATATTCTCCTTGGCTTATAATTTGAGATTCGAATAATAGACCCCTCAGTATTTTTAATGGTTTTTAGTCTTTTTAATAAAGCTGCCCCGTAAAAGTGAACTTTTACAGGGCAGCTTTTATTTCAAGAAGCAATTTTAATCTTCGTTAGTTTTTTTAATTTGAATAAAAATTACTAACGTTGAGTGTTTTACCGCTTACACATTTACCATCTAAAACAGGAAGTGGTGTACCGCTGTTTAAAATAGCGGCTTTAATTTCGGCAGCACTTGCGGAAGGGTAAAGTGATTTGTACAATGCGGCAGCTCCTGTAACATGCGCAGTTGACATGGAAGTACCACTGTAACCGGCATAAGATGAAGGAGATTTTCTACCCTTACCGGCAATAGTCGAGTAAATATCTACGCCAGGAGCGGCAATGTCAACGGATTTAGCGCCATAATTTGAAAAACTGGCTATTTCGCCCGATGGTGTAATCGCTGCCACTGAAATAATATTACTGTTATCGAATGAAGCAGGATAGCAAGGTGAAACATCTGTATCGTTATCATCAGCGATAGCGTCAGTACCGCCATTGCCTGCACCAGCGATAAATAATATATCAGCATTATTGGCTCTTTCAATCGCTTCTCTTAATAATTCAGAATAACCATAGGTTGCCCATGAATTGTTTAAGGCAACGATATTGAGTGGATTAACTGCACGTGTTTTGAGGGCTACAAAATAATCTATTGCCTCGATAGCGTCCGCTATTGTGCCGCCATTTTTACCAATGAATTTACCGCTAAGCATTTTGACATTCCAGTTAACACCCGCTACACCAATACCGTTACCGCCCTTTGCACCAATAATGCCCGACACATGGGTTCCATGATTATCAACCTTATCATTTTCAAAAATTTTACCATTGTTAGAATTAAAATTCCAGCCGTTGTAATCGTCAACGTATCCGTTCTTATCATCATCTTTTTTATTATTCGGAATTTCGCCTGTATTTACTCCAATATTGTCCTCCAAATCTTCGTGTTCAATCATGATGCCTTGATCAATAACCCCTACATAGACATCATTTGAGCCAGTTTGATTGTTAGCCCACGCTGCTGAAGCTTGGCAGCCATATTTATTATTGGGTTCACTATCCATATTCCAAAGTAAGCCATCTTTAACAAACGGGTCATTGGATACAGACTGAGTTGTGCAGTAATAATTTAACTCAGCGGCTTTTACAATTGGAGAAAGTTTAGCTTTTTTCAATCCCTCTGTTGCAGTAATTGGAATATTGATGAGGACTAACCCCTCAGTATCACCGCCTGTTTTCATGGCATTTGTGATGATTTTTTCACTTATTGTGCCATTGAGTTGGGTCAAAAAGTCCTCTTTCTCCTTATCAGATGTTCCAGATTTAAATTTTACTAAGATTTGATTGGGTACATATTCACCAGGTGTTGTAGTCTGAAAGAATGCGCCTTGGTTTTCAGTACTTTTTAATGGATTTTCAAAGGAAGTGTCTTCTTTTTTGCAAGCAAATAGAGTGGTAAGCATCAAGCCTACTAATGCTTTAGATCGATGGTTCATGTAGATTTCTGTTATTAATTACGGTTAAAAAAATTGTAGTTAATGGGGAGCTGTAACACAGAACAAAGGGGAGGATTAAAAAATAGTATTTCTCATATATTTCGAGTACAAAAATAGGGGTATATTCCTTTAATAAGAAATACCCTAAAGTAGGTAAATTTTAATATAATTTTATTCTAAATGTTAAAAAGGGCTTTATCAAGTTACAGTTACGCGAGAAATTGCCGATTTGATTGTCACATTTTATTTTGACATTAACAATTTTGGAGGAGATTAAATCTAAGTTGGCACAATTTTAAAAGCTACACTAACGAATCTAATTTTCTTTTTTTAACCATTTAATTTTTTTAAAATGAAACTTACTGAAATCAAAAACATCGCAGTCCTCGCATCAACTCAAGCTTTAGTTTTAAAAGGTGGCGCAAGAGACACAAGGGATAATACAACTGGCACCGCTTCGACTATTGCGGTTGGTACTACAACGAAGAAAAGATAAGACTATACGATTACCCTAAAACCAGGGATAACATAGGTTAGTTATGTTATCCCTATTTTTAATTATAGCTTATGGTATTAGAATTTACCTTGTCAAAAATACAATTCGTGATGATATGTGTAGAATCACTGTATAAAAAGCTTATTATTTCAAGTTTAACCCTAATCGCTTTTTTACCTTGCGCTAAAGCCCGAGAGCTACCCATTAAAACCAAACTAAGCCCAAAAGAATGGTACACTGCTCCTTACCAAGATGTTTTTGAGGAAGTAGATATTTACTATGCCTTTCAACCACAATTAGCCTATCAAATTTTAGATATAATGGCCGAAAGAGCCACAAAAGCCAAAGAAACCAAATGGATTTTTGCGGCATACAGATCAAAAGGTTTATATCAAGAACGTCAATTAGCTTTTAAATCAGCCCTAAATAATTATTTGTTGGCAGCTAAAGCGGTTGAAAATATTGACGATAAAAGAACCGCCAAAATTCAAATTGATATTGCCATTGTTTACAGAAATCTATATCAATATAACGATGCTCGAAGCACCTATTTTTCACTCATTGATTTTTGTCATAAAAGTAAAGATAGTCTGAATCTTCAAAATGCTTATGGTGGCCTTGGTGTGCTATTTTTTACCGTTAATGACTTTGGAAATGCCATTCGTTACTACGATAAAGCCCTTCAAATATCAAGAGAAACTCATAATTATATCAATGAATGTATTTATTTAGATAATCTTTCGGAAGCCTACGGCTGTCAAAAACGATTTGATAAAGCCTTCGAATACATCAAAATAGCTTCTAAAATAGCAGAACGGGAAAAAGATAAAGATTCTCAAATTCCATTGTATGAGCGACACGCCCGCTTATATGCAGAAGTTGGAGATTTTGATAAAGCCTTTGAAAAAATAAATGAAGCTTTAGCACTTTGTACCGACAACAATTATACCCGAGATAAAAATAATTTAACGATTGCGAAAGCAGAATTATACGTACAGCAACATGATATAGAAGCAGCCTTAAAAACATATAAAACGATTGATGAAAAGTTGATTAATGTCAATAGTTTAACAAAAGTGTATTATGCCTTAGGTGACATATACATTCAAAAAAACAATATCGTATTAGCTGAAGTTTACTATAAAAAAAGCCAAGCTTTAGCTGAAAAAAATCAGTCATTGCGCTATGCCGAATGGAATCATCGCGCACTGTATAAAATTTCAAGGCAAAAAAGCCTTTCAGAGGACGCTCTATTCCATCTTGAAAAAGCAAATGCACTGAGGGATTCTTTATTTAACTATGAAAAATCGGGACAGGTTACGGAATTACAATTTCGTTATGACCTTGCCCAAAGTGAACAACAACTTAAAGAAGCGCAGCTCAAAGCCAATCGCATTTTAATGATAGCTATCGTTTCACTGGCTCTTCTTTTAATCTCTTTTTTAATGTATTGGTTGCGTCAAAAAAGCAGGAAAAATGATGCTTTGGAACATAAAAATGAAGAGATTTTAAGCCAAAAAGCCCAATTAGAGTTATTTAACAACGCTATCGTAGAAAAAAACTGTGAAATAGAAGAGCAAAAACGCCAACTCGAAGATTCGAATGGTATGTTGCGCCAATTCAATTATGCAGTTGCCCATGATTTAAGAGAACCATTGAGAAATATTTCAAGTTTTACTACCATTATTCAACGAAAATATCTGTCACACTTGCCGCAAGATGCAGTACCTTATTTTGAGTTTGTGACCAATGGTGCAAACCGAATGAGTAAAATGTTAGAAGGCTTATTGAAATACTCAATGCTTTCGATGAACCAAGTAACCGACCTTGAAAGAATAAATATATGTGATGTAGTACGTGAGGTAGAAGATAGCTTGGGTCTTATTATAAAAGAGAAGAATGCGCTCATTATACACAATGCAACTATGCCGGATTTAATCATAAACCGCATTCATTTGACTCAGCTTATTCAAAATCTTGTAAGCAATGCCTTGAAATTCGTAGAAGTTAGTCCTATCGTTGAGGTAAATACTAAAGAGGAAAAAGATCATGTTTTATTAGCTATCAAAGACAATGGCATAGGTATTAATTCAGAAAACGGAAAAAAACTGTTCCAATTGTTTCATAGATTACATCTGGATTCTTCTCGCTTTGAAGGTACGGGCGTTGGATTAGCATTGTGTAAAACAATTGTTGAAAAGTATGGTGGTAAAATTTGGTTTGAATCTACTGAGGGGAAAGGAACTACATTTTTCGTAACGTTTCCAAAAAATCAAAGAGATACTGAATTGCTTTCTAAAAAAACTAAAAATGCTGAAATGACTCCAAATACCAATAATCTAATCTCTAAACGGGCATCATAATTTTCAATATTTTTTATTTTGTATATATCAAATTTTATGCTCTTATATTCTTTGAAAAAAGCGAAAATTCAAATTTTATTAATTTTTTATTGTATTTTACAAATAAATATTCTTAGAATTAAATAAAAATATTTTGTTGGAAGGCTTTTGAATACTACTTTCGTTACTGTTAAATTTTTTTTTAAACTTTTAAAGTAACATAATCATGAAAAAACAAACAGCCCTTAGTGAAATCACTACTATCAAAGTTCTTTCTACTGAAAAAGCACATCAAGTAAAAGGTGGAGCGCGTGACACTCGTGACGGTACTCAAGGCACAGCTTCTACTATTTAGTAGCTTTTAGTTAATAATTTGATTGTTTCAATAAATTATTAAAATGCCCTAAAATTTAAAACCCTTGGAAAACACATGGATTTCAAGGGTTTTTCATTTTAAATAAGTTTAATTTCTCCCTTCGCAGCTCATCAAAACCAGCCTTTTTGATTTTTAAAGATATAGCTTTACCCAACCTTTCCTTTTTCAATTACCCATAAAGTCTTCTTTTTTATGTTGAGTGTTGCTACTGAGCTATCATTCCAAATTTTCAATAATATCAATAATATTCACCAATTCATTCTAAGTTAATGTGAAGAGGTCAATTACTATAATTGACAAGCCGTCAATTGATTTAAAGTATTAATTTTAGCCCAAATGCTGAGGGGAGACATTCTGCGTTGAGAATTATATTCATTGCTTAAATATGAAAAGCACCCATTATTTATTAATTTTGTAAAATCGATAACTATGGATTTCAGACGTTAGAATTTAATTTTGTTTAATTTTTTTACGAAAAGATTAAACAAAACTAAAACAATACTGTTAGAATCATGTTTTAATTAAAATCAAATTCTGTATTTGTGGTAAAAAGAGTAATAGTTATCGGTTCGGGTTTTGCGGGACTATCAGCAGCGACGCATTTGGCAGCAAAGGGTTATGATGTGACGATATTAGAGAAAAACGATTGTGCGGGTGGTCGTGCAAGAGTGTTTCATACTGAGGGGTTCACTTTTGATATGGGACCTTCGTGGTATTGGATGCCAGAAGTGTTTGATGAGTATTTCGAATATTTTGGTAAAAAACGCTCCGATTATTACGAATTGACAAGGCTTGACCCTTCCTATACAGTTACTTACAGTGATGGCGATGTAATGCGCGTACCCGCTAAAATGAGTGAGCTGGAAGCAATGTTCGAACATTATGAGTCAGGAAGTACCGCTAATTTGAGGCGTTTTTTAAAAGAAGCGCAATATAAATATGAAGTAGGCATGGGTGAGTTCGTTCAAAAGCCCGGAAATAGTATTTGGGAATTTGCGGATTGGCGGGTCATGAAAAGCTTTTTTCAGCTTCAAATGTTCACGGATATGTCTACTTACGTGAGGCGGCTTTTTAAAAATGAGAAACTCATACAGCTGTTAGAGTTCCCCGTTCTGTTTTTAGGCGCAACTCCTTGGAAAACTCCTGCTCTTTATTCTTTGATGAATTACGCCGATATGGCATTGGGCACGTGGTATCCGAAGGGAGGGATGTACGAAATTATTAAAGCAATGGTGGCTTTGGCTCAAGAGAAGGGTGTGAAATTGAAGCTTAGTCAAGAGGTGACACATATATATGTATCAAATGGCAGCGCGACAAAGGTCGTGACGACTGACGGTGAATACGAGGCAGATATTGTAGTGGGTGGTGCTGACTATAATCACGTTGACCAAAACCTTTTATCCCCCGAAAATCGTAATTATACTGAGGGGTATTGGGATAAGCGCACGATGGCACCTTCAAGCCTTTTATTTTATTTGGGAGTGAATAAACGTTTGAAAAATTTGGAGCATCATAATCTGTTTTTTGATGAGGATTTTAATCTTCACGCAAAAGAGATTTATGAAAATCCGAAATGGCCTTCAAAACCTTTGTTTTATGCATCCATGCCTTCTATCACGGATGCATCTATAGCGCCAGAGGGCTGTGAAAACTTGTTTGTGTTGATACCCTTAGCGCCAGATTTGGAAGATACAGATGCGATGCGTGAAAAATATTACGATGTGGTGATGTCGCGCTTAGAAAAATGGACTGGGCAAGATATTCGTTCTCACGTTATTTATAAAAGGTCATTTGCGCACAGTGATTTTAAAAAGGATTATCACGCTTTTAAAGGAAACGCCTACGGATTGGCGAACACGCTCTTACAAACAGCTTTTTTAAAACCAAAACTCCGCAGTAAAAAGGTTAAAAACCTATTTTATACGGGGCAACTGACCACGCCCGGACCAGGTGTACCGCCTTCATTAATTTCAGGGAAGGTAGTCGCCAACGAAATTGTGAGAATTTTTAAATGATTTTTGAAATCTGGAATTTGAAATTAGAAATACAATCTACAATATGAATCAATTCAAGTTATTCAGCGATGTTTGTCAGGAGTGCAGTGAGCATATCACTAAGCGATATTCAACTTCGTTTTCGTCAGGAATCAAGGCTTTTGATAAAAAGCTGAGGGCACCTATCTATTCTATTTATGGGTTTGTGCGTTTTGCTGACGAGATTGTGGATACTTTTCATGACCATGATAA
>JANPHO010000733.1:0-4268 GCA_031424515.1 Saprospiraceae bacterium | reverse complement strand
TGCTAACCAACAATAAATAAATTTTTAATATTTTAAACCTGCCCAATAGCCCCTTTATAATTAAAATATAAATAATACTGTATTATTGTTTAAACAATAATCATGCATTTAGTGGCTTTATAATTGTTAACGATTTCTATGATATAATTGGTGTTGTAACAACATAACCGATTATTGGTACTAAAAATCCGCTAAACCATTACAATGCATAACATCTACAATCTTCTATTCCGTTTATCTTTTCCTTGCTTAAATCCTAAGCAACAACAAGCTTTATTTCCCCTTTCATCTAAAGAGCGCCGTTTCACTCCAATGGACTTTTTGGGTTAAAAATGCTGTCCACGAGGACTCTCTCGTGAGGCGGTCATTTTATCAAAGCTTAATTCTGCTACTGCATAGTTCAGCCAATGGCATCTCGTATGTCAAAAATGAAAATCACTTAAAATCAATTTGAATTCAATAAATCTATCTACTTATCTATGCGATTACTTTATAATTTTTTAACGAGTTTCTTATTAGTTGCTTTGAGTTGAACGACTCTTTTAGCTCAAAGTACAATTGCTGATTTAAATGCTTTAAGCATCAGTGAGGGGACACTTTCGCCTTCTTTTAACGGCGCTACGCAGGCTTATACAAGCAGTGTAATTAACGCAACGACATCTATTACCGTTACGCCGACAGTAGCAGAAAGCCATGCAACAGTACAAACTCAGGTGAATGGTGCTGCTTTTACCGCTGTAACAAGTGGGAGTGCTTCCGTTGCTTTGGCGTTGAATGTCGGTAGCAATGCTATTAATGTAAAAGTCACGGCTGAAGATGGCACGACCGTAAAGACTTATACAGTGACAGTTTGTCGTGGTCCTTCGTCTCTACCTACACTAACCAATACCAGCGCTAATACGTGCTTTGGTACGGCTGCCTTCTCAGTGAGTAATGCGGGTAATGCCACGGGTATCAGTTGGTACAATGGGGCGAGTTTGGCGAATACAGCAGGTTTTGTGTCTTCCACAAGTGGTACAACCGTAGCAGGTGGAAATTATGGTGGTTATAGTGCCAATCAATTGTACTATCCTCAAGGAATCTTTGTGGATGCTTCCAATACTGTTTATATAGCCAATCGATCAGCGCATACTGTTCAAAAATGGGTTGCGGGGCTACAAGTGGTACAACTGTCGCAGGTTATATGGGTTCAGGTAGTTCGGGTGCAGGTTATTTATCTAATCCTACCGATGTTTTTGTAGACGCTGCGGGTAATGTATATGTGGCTGATCAGAACAATAGTCGAGTACAGAGGTTTGCAGTGGGTTCTACAAGTGGTTCAGCGGGCGTAACAGTGGCAGGCGGTAACGGATATGGCTCTAATGCCAATCAATTAAGCTATCCCTCAAGTGTCTATGTGGATGCTACGGGCAATGTGTATGTTTCAGATTTATATAACAATCGGGTTCAAAAATGGGCACCGGGGGCTACCAGTGGTACTACTGTTGCAGGTGGCAATGGGGGTGGTTCTTCCGCTAATCAATTATATTATCCAATGGGTATCTTTGTGGACGCCTTGGGTAATATATATGTGGCAGATAGATATAATTATCGGGTTCAAAAATGGGCAGCAGGCGCAACAAGTGGTACAACTGTGGCAGGTATAACGGGCAATGGCGGCTCTGGTGCCAATCAATTGAATGGACCTGTTGATGTTTATGTAGATGCTTTGGGCAATGTCTATGTAGCAGATTTTTATAACTACCGTGTTCAGAAATGGGCAGCAGGTGCTACCAGTGGTACAACTGTTGCGGGTGGTAATGGAAATGGCTCTAACGCCAATCAGCTTACTTATCCAACGGGTGTTTTTGTAGATGCTAACAACAGTGTCTATGTCGTAGATCAAAATAATAATAGGGTTCAAAAATGGACACAACCTGTTTCCAATACTTATACGCCTTCGAGTATAGGGTCTTTTACAGCAACAGTGACTGTAAATGGTTGCGTTTCAACAACCAATGCGTTAAACATCAATCCTTTACCGACCCCCTCAGTATTCAGCCATCCAACAGTGTAAACTTTACAGTGAGTGTTAAAGCGAAGGCTGCAAAAGCTGATTTTACGGGCACTATTGCTGATTTTAATAAAGTCATGCCGCGTCAATGGGATATTACGCCAACTGGTACGGCGGGTTCAACTGAGTTAACGTTTATTGATTGCGGACGAGGTTTGACTATTAATGCACCAAGAGTTGGGCATTTTAAGTCAAATAATACATGGGAGGAAATTCCTGCAACGTATAATGCAGGTGTTTGGACAGCTACCACGTCGTCTTTTTCACCATTCGGAGTAGGAGAGCAGGGAGGATTTGTGCCTTTAACACCACTACCTGTTGAATTGCTTTCGTTCAAGGGTCAAAATATAGGTACAGCCAATATATTGAGTTGGGTAACTTCAAATGAACAAAATAGCCTTTATTTTGAAATTCAGCACAGTGTCAATGGCGTTGATTTTGAAACAATCGGTAAAATATCGGCAGCAGGGGAGAGCAATACGAATAAAAAGTATGATTTTACCCATAGAAATCCAGCGGCTATTACGCATTATTATCGTTTAAAAATGGTAGATAAAGATGGAGGTTATAAATACAGTTTAGTCATAAGTATTAATAACGTGGGTAATAATGCTGCTGAACCTATTTCACTTTATCCAAATCCTACAACTAATAATGTGACGATAGCGGCACCTGATTACTCAAATGCCATGCGCCTGTACAATGCGAGTGGGAAGTTGGTGAAAAGCAGTAATTTTACACCTAACGAAATCGATATGAGCACATTACCCGCGGGTGTTTATTTCCTTCACGTTGGCAAAGACGTTTTAAAAGTAATAAAGCAATAATCTAAGCGATTGGATAAAAAAATAACCCCCTCAGTACTGAACTATTGAGGGGGCTTTTTTATGTTTATTTACTTTTAAAATAATATTCAAACTATAGCGTAGAACTCCAGTTCCTCAAAAATATAATAGTCCAACAAAATCTACTTCTATAATTTAAAGTATACTATTTTAGTGGCTCAAGTTGAGTGTGCTGCTTCAAACTTTTTAGTCGCATCTGTTACATTTTCATAAATTTCAAAGGCATATTGCGCCCGTAGCCTTCGGAGGTTTGAATAAAATACATGCCTGACTTCTCGTGCCTAACGTTGAAATTGAGGCGATTGATGCCTATTTCGATGTGCCGAGTTTCTGTTTTGACCACTTTCCCGAGTGTGTTATAGAAATTAATAACCATTTCTTTTTCCACCAAACTTTCCATTGCTAAAACGATTTCATCTCTTGCTATGGTGGGCGAAACGGATTGAATAGCTATTGGGATGCTCTGCTCATGGTTAGTGAGATTCAATTGTGCAGGCTCAAAGGGTACTAGTTTTAAAAATTGATGATAAATTGTTTTCCTACAGTTCTACAAGAGTAAGAACCCCACAAAGGTCAGAGGTGTGAACACACAAAATCCGTCAATCATGTAGCATTTTCCCTCAAGATGGATAGTGAAGGGTGGTCAATCCGTCAAAAACAGATAAGCGGCACGTACTCTCGAAGGTTTTTAAAACTTATAAACAACATCCGATTTGGAGAAGTTTCCAGCCGTCAATTTGACATAATAAGCACCTGCTGGTTTTGCACCAAGCTCTGAAATAGAATAGGTGAACGACAACTGTTGTGGTTGCCATTTCTTTTGAAACACAATCCGCCCTAACACATCCATAATTGTTAAGTCTATTTCCTTCATTTCAGACAAATTGCCTTTGACAGTAATATCGGAAGATGTTGGATTGGGATATACCTCGAAATGAACAAGGGGACTATTCAAAGAGCTTACGGCGTTTATGATAGACGCTGGACCAGAAGGGTTGTATCCGTCTAATCTCAAATCTACGG
The DNA here is from genome assembly GCA_031424515.1 of Saprospiraceae bacterium. Taxonomy (GTDB): domain Bacteria; phylum Bacteroidota; class Bacteroidia; order Chitinophagales; family Saprospiraceae; genus JAAFJT01. Next base: position 347 of record JANPHO010000733.1, on the reverse strand, counting down.
GGGGCATCCAAGTATTGGCTTCACTGAATATTTTTTTCATAAAATCAGTGCGTTGCGTATTATAAGCTCTCAATCCGGGATAAGTATAACTGGGTGCATTGCTATTAAACCAGTTCTGTGTATCGAAACAAAAACATTCTGAACTTCTGTTTCTTTCAGCATTACACATATTATTGGTGTCAATAACCGCTATCCAATTGCACAATTCCTGTAACGCATGCGTAAACTCATGTACGCCATGGTCAAACCTTCTGAAAGTTTTATCTAATGGACGATTGGCGATGCCTGTTTTGTTGGTCAACTCTTCTGATGCCAAAATCCATTTTTTAGATGCTAAATAACCCGCC
>JANPHO010000732.1:0-1596 GCA_031424515.1 Saprospiraceae bacterium | reverse complement strand
ATTAGCATACCGTTGGCGATATTCTGCCTCCGCAATAACGAGCGGATTAACCAATTGCTGACTGCGTAAAAAGAGGTCTTCATCAAAAAACTCTTCATCCGTTTGTCCTGTCTTTAAAAAAGGTGTATAGGTAATACTATGACGCAAACGACTTGTTGTGCGCGTACCAGAGTTGGTAGTGCCTATACCTTGTATATTTTGATTGAGGTATCGTGCATTGACACCAAATTGGAATTTATCACTGGCTTTATGATTCAATTTTAAATTGACCAAATTGCGCACAAATCCAGAGCCGATTTGAATACCTTCTTCTTGGTTGCGGGTCAAACTGACATTATAATTGGTTTTATCCGTCCCGCCTGAAATGGCTAAATTATGGTTTTGATACCCTGCTTTACGACCAAAAACTTTGTCTTGCCAATTGATAGCTTCTTTGTCTTTGTAGACATTTAAGGTATCAAAAGTAGAACCATAAGACCTAAGTTGGGCTGAGTCACTCGCGCCGATTAATCTCGACCGCTCCCATTGCCAAACGGTGTATTCGTAAGGGTCAAGCACATCCATCGTTTTAGCGATTTGGCGATAACCATAAGAGCCATTATAAGTAACCATTGTACGGCCTGCTTTGCCCGATTTAGTAGTAATGATGACAACACCATTTGCACCGCGGGCACCGTAAATCGCCGTAGTGGATGCGTCTTTTAATACGTCAATCGAAGCAATGTCTTGTGGTGAAACAACGCTTAACGCATTTTCAACTTGAATGCCATCTACAATATAAATAGGCGCATTATCTTGCGTAATTGACCCGCCGCCACGGACACGTATGATAACATCGGCACCCGGTGACCCCTCAGTACTTGTCACCTGTACACCCGCTAAACGACCAGCTAAGGCTTCTGCAGCACTCGATAAGGGAATATCTTTCAATTGTTTGGAATTGACTGAAGATACAGAACCAAGCACATCCCGTTTATTGACATCCCCGTAACCAACAGCAACCACCTCCCCAAGTAATTGAGAATCGGATACCAAAACAATATCTATGATACTTTGATTACCGACTGTCACTGTTTGAGTAGTAAAGCCAATGTAGCTAAACACGATTTCTGACTCTCCTTTTTCAGGCACTGAGATAGAAAATTTTCCATCGAGGTCAGTGATAGTTCCTGTACTTGTCCCTTTTAGTACAACACTAACCCCAGGCAGGAATTCACCTTTATCGGATTCTTTCACCTGACCAGTTACTTGCCGTTGAGCAGATGAACTTACCACACTCCCCAGTATTAGGAATAAGAATAGTAGGTATTTTTTCATTTTTTAAAAGAGTTTTATTTTTAAGACATTCTAGTTAATAAATAGTGTTTTTAAAAACACTATTCTATGTTGCTTATTACTAAATCCTTTATTGGAGAAAATACACAGCTAATAATCAAGCCTCGTTATTTTACCAAACTCATTTCAAGGTCAGCTTGAATGAATGCGCCAATCCCCTTCAAATCATCCGTCCGCAGTGGCTCGCTGATGTAATAATCATAAGTGCCACTTCTGTATGGTACACCGCCGAGACCCGCACCACTGCAAGTTTTGGTCAAG
>JANPHO010000731.1:0-1718 GCA_031424515.1 Saprospiraceae bacterium | reverse complement strand
GCAAGGGCAAGTTTTTGTGTTTGACAGAGTGACTGGCGTGCCCATTTTTCCAATAAAAGAAATCAAAGCCCCTAAATCAAAACTCAACGGTGAAATCGCTTGGAAAACCCAACCCGTTCCTACCAAACCTGCGCCTTTTGCTCGTCAAGCTTATGAATTGACTGAAAAAGACATCAGCCCTTACGCCGAAAATCGGGAGGAATTGATTCAGCGTTTTAAAACTTTTAAGAAAAAACGCTTTGCCGCGCCGAGTGCAGAAGGCACGGTCATTCTCCCCGGTTTCGATGGTGGGGCAGAGTGGGGTGGCGCGGCTGCCGACCCTCAAGATGGTATTTTATACGTCAATAGCAATGAAATGCCTTGGATTTTGACCATGATTCCGACGCCCAGCAAAGACGCTTTGGCGCATTTGCCGTTGGGTGAGCGCACATATACCGTCTCATGTAGTCCTTGTCACGGTGCGGATAAAAAGGGCAACCCCCTCAGTAATTACCCTTCTTTGGTGGATATTGGTAAAAAAAGAGACCGAGTTTTCATTGATAATATTATTTCAAAAGGCAAAGGAATGATGCCCGGTTTTAGTACTTTGAGTGCTGATGAAAAACAAGCAACCATTGATTTTTTACTGGGCATGGAGAAAAAAGAGGTGGGTGCAGTCGCTGATGCTGCCACAAAAACGCCTTTTGTGCCATACACAAGTACAGGCTATAATAAATTTTTGGATAGTAAAGGTCATCCCGCCATCACGCCCCCGTGGGGAACGCTCAACGCCATTGACCTCAACACAGGTAAATATATTTGGAAAATTCCGTTTGGCAACGAACCCAATTTAAAAGACAAAAATACGGGTACTGAAAACTACGGTGGTCCCGTGATTACAGCCAGTGGATTACTGTTAATAGCTGCCACAAAAGACGGTCAATTCCGTGCTTTTGATAAAAAAACGGGTAAATTATTGTGGGAAACAACACTCCCAGCCGCTGCCTTCGCCACGCCCGCCACCTATCAAGTGAATGGTAAACAATATATCGTATTGGCTTGTGGTGGTACTAAGTTAGGAACTAAAAAGGGTAATCAATATGTGGCTTTTGCGTTGCCGTGAAATGAATTTCAATGACTATCTACCTAAAATAATTTTGAATTCTTCTAATTTAACAACTTCAAGCGGAGGAAAGTCTATTGATTTAAATATATTAAAATGTTTATCATTAGAGACCAAATATCGGGCATTAGTTGAGATAGCCAAGTTTGCGAATTTATTATCATCAGGGTCGTTTTCAACAAGATTGTAATGAAAATAAGGCTCGGTTAACTCCGTGTTTGGCGAGGTCAGTAATGCAGTTATTACAATTTCAGCAGTAGCAGCTGAATAAAATTCAGTTAGTTTTTCATAATATTCATTCAGAATTTCTGTACTTACTACCCAAGTAAAAACTTCATCCCTAAAAGCAAGATATAGCCAATAGTTAATGCTTCGTTTTGGGATAGAGACAATCAAACAGTTTGTATCAATTACAACGCGCATTATAGAGGTGTTCTTTGGCTTTCGTTGAGTATTCTATCGAAATCCGCTTGTGTAATACTTTTGTTTGTAATATCTATTTCTAATTGTTTTTGCAGTTTCATATCAAGATAATGCAATAGTAGAGTTTTAACCTCGTTAATTTCCTGCTCATTCATCTCTCGACTGAACATTTTTAAAAGCATCAACTGGATTG
>JANPHO010000730.1:0-11991 GCA_031424515.1 Saprospiraceae bacterium | reverse complement strand
TGTTAAATTCACGCTCGCGCCACTCAATATTTTATCATCATTGCTTGTACATGAGCTTTCCGTTGCCGTGATGGCAGTGCTTGGGGCGGTAACAACTGTGATGGTTTTACTTGCCGTTGCTGTACAACCATTCGCATCTGTCGCTGTCACTGCATACGTCGTAGTTGTAGTTGGTGCTACGACAATTGGATTCCCATAAGGATATAGAATCGAGGTAGGTATGACTTGTTTTGTAATACTCGGCCCTTGATAAGATACAGTTAAATTTTCACCACCTGTATTTTCAAAAAATGTTACATCGATTTGTTGTAAACCAGTTGATAAAGTAACAGAACCAGATGCTTCTTGAGTACCATGAAGTCCATCATTATTAACAATCTGAGTACCATTTATATATAATTTACTTCCGTCATCAGAGCTTGTATAAAAAGTATAAGAACCCGCTGTGGTTATATTAATATAACCTCTAAATCTCATCGCAAAATTATCATTGGACGGACGTGAAGGTATCGCAATATTAAAACTCGAAATTATACCCGTATTTACAGGAGTCAATATATTAAAATCGGGTAAAGTTGAATAGGCTCCTGAATAATACTCATAACTAACCCCCATTCCACTACCTCCACTTGACCAAGCATATTGAGTACCACCACTACCTGTCAAAGTAATATTTGAGCCACTTAGTACTTTATCGTCGTTACTTGTACATGAGCTTTCCGTAGCGGTAATTGTCGTGCTCGGTGCGGTAACGATTGTGATTGTTTTACTCGCCGTTGCGGTACATCCATTCGCATCTGTAATTGTAACATTATACGTGGTGGTTGACGTTGGACTGACGGTTTTACTTGAACCAGCACCCAAACTGTTGTCCCACGCAAATGTGCCCGTGCCGCTTGCACTTAAATTCACACTCGCGCCACTCAATATTTTATCGTCATTACTTGTACATGAGCTTTCCGTTGCAGCTATCGCCGTACTCGGGGCGGTAACGATTGTGATCGTTTTGCTCGCCGCTACACCAGCGCAGCCACTTGTATTAGATACTGTTACTGTATAGGTTGTTGTTACTGAGGGCGTCTTCGTGATAGACGCCGTTGTTTCTCCTGTACTCCATGCAAATACAGTTCCGCCACTTCCTGTCAGTACAACACTACCGCCACTTAATACTTTATCATCATTCGATGTACATGATGACTCGGTAGCAGAAACACTCGCAGTTGGGCAACAAACTTTGATTGTATTATTTGTAGCATTTGTTGAATATGTAGAGGTATAGTTAATTGTACCATTATCTACTGCTGTTTCTAATGAATTGGCTAAGCCATTGGTGCCAAATAAACCAGCAAATGTATAATTCGCTGCTATATTCGTTGTTGCTCCAGCTTCATAAGCATCTGAACAACCATCACCATCAGAATCTAAATCTAAATAGTTGGGTGTACCATCACCGTCCGTATCTTTTGAAGAACAAATAGAAATATTATCTACATGACCATAATCTCCAACAAAACATCTAAAAAAATAAGAACCAGCTGGTAAGCTTATATTACTGGCAGAGCTTAAAAACCATACCTCATCAGATACTGCATTAGTGAAATCGATACCATTCCCAGATGCCAATACAGTCGTTTTCGTACTATTCAATATTTCAACCTTGCCAGTCCAGTTCACATATGAAGGGTTAGTCTTTTCTCTACTTGAAAAATAAGCAGAAAGATTTACAATACCTGGCTCTGCAAGTGTAAAGGCATATAAAGGATAATCGCTTGCTCCATTTATATCTAAGTATTGAGTTCCATTTTGAGCATTATCGGGTCCAGGTGCATAGCCCGCACCATTGACTCGTATAATATTAAAAGTAGCACCATTTTGAGTAGTAAGACTATTGTAAGTACTCCCCTTTATATTATTGCCATTGATAGTGGATTCTAAAGGAGAATCAAAACTCTCATTAAAGTTAACTTGACAATATCCTTCGGCTGTATCTAAAACACCATCATTATCATCGTCTATATCAATATCATCAATAATGCCATCACAATCTGTATCAATATCTAATGCAACTACTACATTTGCAGTTGCAGAGCATCCCGTCACATTGTCTGTCACTGTTACAGTATATGTTCCAGCCGTAGATACTGAGGGGGTAGCACTCGTGCTACCATTACTCCATAAATAAGTCACACCTGATGAGGGAGTTGCTGTTAAGGTCACACTTGTGACCGTACAGCTTAAATTACCACTCTTGGATGCAGTTACAGTAGGATTAACACAAGTAATGGTCATAGGATGATCCTCAACCTCACCTGAATAGGCCAAACTCGTTGGACTACTGGCTTCAGTAGCAACCGAGGCTAATCTGAGACGGACAAAAGTAGCTCCCCCTTTCAAACCACTCAATCCAGTCCAACTCACAGTGACGCTTGTAGCAGCATTGGCTACTGTCGTCGCTGCCGAGCGTTCTCCAGCATCAAAAACACCATTTCTATTAAAATCTATCCAACCATATAACGTTGCATTCGCCCCCGTTGTGTTGGCTACTGCTACCGTTAATGAATAACTCGTTCCTGTTGTACTCAAAGCAGGAAAACTTGAAACCCCATCTTCATCGTCTAAAGACGTTCCATCATCACCCGTTGCACCTGATGTCGAATTTGTTGCTGTTTCATAATCCAACACAGTTCCTATCTTAAGATCAGAACCTGAAACCCCTAAGTGTGGAGCCGTACCATAAGTTGATGGTGCATCGCCATAATCATAAGGATATTTAAAACTTTCAGAAGCATCCGTAGGTGAGCCTGTAACACCTGTTACAGCAGTCGCACTTCCAAATGCACCTGTACCATTATATAAAGAATAACCACTCGCACTGAAATTATAAATTTTACCATCATAACCATTTGCTCCTTGTGAGCGAGTAGCCTCGGTATAATTAGCCAATACAGTCTGAGTATTCATGTCATAATGCTCAATATTGGTACCAGCAACGGCACTCGTTGCTGCATTAAAATTATATAAAACACCATTATTGCTGGTAAAATCAGCCCAATCATATAAAATATTTGTACCATTATAGCCTAAACGACCGTAAAAACGACTGGCTCTGGTAGCAACCCCAGAACCATTAATATCAATTCGCCAGATAGCTTGTGCTTCACTTCCACCACCATTCTTAACATCTTGTCCTAAAAATAAACTACCATTGTAAAAAGTAGCGCCTCCAGAACCAAGTCCATTACCACCTAATTGCATACCCAACGTTGTTACATCAGCTATAAATACTGAACGTGTCTGCGTTTTCACATCATATTTATATACCGATTTATTGGTAGTCGCTCCTGTACTTTCACAATAATAAAATATTTGGTTGTATGGGTCATAAGCTACAGAATTCATTCCTGTCAACGCCGCATCTTGATAAATTTTCGTCGCTACATTTGTAGTCATATTGATGGAGTAAAGCGTATTACCATATGCGGCACTTAGGTACTGCGGTAAGCCTGCATCAGGTGTTGAAATAGCTTGATAATTATTAGTCCAATTACCATTTACACAACCTGAAATATCAGACATCCAAATATCGTCTGTTCCACTACTTTTTGAGAAAGTAAGCGTTATTGTCTTTACTGGACCCGCCACATCAATATTGACTGTACCATCAGTAGAGGTATTAGCAACATTCGTATTAGTTGTAGTTGCCGTTGCTCCAGCTACCGTTATAACAGTTCCTGACAATTTCGTCATAGTTACCGTTTGCGAACTCGATGCCGCATCAGTAGCAGTCACTGTCAAACCCAACGCATTATCAATATCATGCACCGCAAACTTTACATTTTGCAATTCATCTACAAATGTCAAAGTTATCGTTTGGGTATTTCCTGCAGTAAACTGCATATCGTTCCCCGCACCATAACTGGTACCCGCTGCGGTATTCGTAGCATTGACCCCGTTAATGGTTGTCGTATAACTTAGTTTCATACTGTTTACTCCAAACATAAAATCCGTACCGCTGGGTGGATTAACTTGGAAATATTGTATATCCCAGTTAATACCTGCGGCAGTTCCTGAAGCACATTGAGCAGATGCATTACTCGCAGCATGTACAAGGATGACTACAGGTAATATATATACCCAAAAGAGCCTTTTATTAAGATGAATCATTTTCTCGAAAAAATGAGTTGATGTGTTTAGTACAGCCAAAACTGAATTAATCATAACTAAAAATAACTTTTGGCGGAAAGAGTTAAAATTTTTCATTTGCTTACTATTGAAAATGTTCTTGTGCTCAATCTTAGAAACTATAAATTTGTAATTTTTGAGTCGTGCGGACATATGTTTCATGTTATTAATTTATATAAATGCCAGAGTAAAAATGAATGATATATTAATCTTGTTGTTTATGTTGAGTAAAGGAAATAACTATAAAAAGTTAATTATCTTATAATAATTTATCACATATATAAAGGCAAAAAATTCCCTCTAAAAAATATTTTAATAGAATGAAGGTTACCTTATACAATAAACTCTATGCCAAATACTTTTTTTTAATACGTTTTAGACTTTTTCTGTGACGCTATTTCAAACAGAAAATGCTAATTAAAAAATAACACAATTCCTGTAAAAAAAATACTATGCAAAATTACGCTCAAAAAAAAGCCTTTTTATCGCAATTATTTCCAATTAAAGGCTAATAACTTAATTTATTTTGTGACATTTTGTTTAAACAAATATGCCTGTTTAGTGCCGCAAACCACTTCCCTCATACCAATTAATGAGAACATGCTTTTAAGCTACATTGTATATCAATGCGGTGATAAAAAATAAAATTGAGAGTGTATTAGAAAAGGAAAAAAAGAAGCGTAATCTGAAATCAATTTTTGCAGTTTATTACTTTTATAGTTTTGTATTTATGCATTTTTAATGAAATCAAAAACAAGAATCCTAAATTTCACCTTGTAATTTCATTTGTTAGGCAAATTTGTAGCAACAAAAAAAAGGAAAATGCACTTTTAATATTTTTTTGTGACAGCTTATAAATGGATAAAATTTCAAAAAAAATCATAATTATTATTCAATATATTAGTAATCAATATTTTATAAATAATTTAAAATTTAAAATATTTAAATATTTGTAAATTGTTACATAAGTTCGGTAGCCAAATTATTTTAACATTGGACAATATAATTTTAATTCAATATATAAAATCACGCTTTTCATTCTTATTGGGTACTCTTTAGCTGAGTAATTATTTAGTAAGAGAAAAAACTAAACTGCATACACAATCTATCTAAGCGTTCATATTTCTGCCAATCCATCTCATACAATCCCTAATAATAATCGTTCTGTAATAGTTTTTGTGGTGCATTAAAAACTTGAAGCTTTTCAGAGTGTCAGATGCTTTAAAAGCGGTTGACACCTACCCCTCAGTATTTTACCATATAAATTGTCACAGACCTATCATAATAATTAAGGATTCTGTAGGCTTACTCAATCCAAAATAGGAAATCGATTAAGTCTATTTTTGGATACCCTAAAAAGTCTTAAAAAAATTAACAATAGCGTTAACTGCATTATATTATATTTTAATAAAAAAAATTTGATGGCATTTATCCCTTATTGCCCAACTAAAAATACAAATAATTGATTTTAAATATATTACAAAATATATTTAAACTAATATGTAACTAAAAAATGTTATTTCCTATGAATCTTTTTGCAAATTTGTACGTGAAACTAACTGTGCAAGTGCAAATAAGAAGTTAAAGATGTTAACGAAAATTTAACGTATGTACAAATTTGAGAATTTGTATTTTTCTTTGATGTGTGAAAAAAATATGAGATACCGATCATAAGTAGTTGGGCTAAAATAAATACTGCTATCTTTTTAAGTCGGCTCTATAAAATGTAAAAAATACTCCGCTCCGTACTTTCTACATTTTACAGCCCGACGATAGCAGATTTATTTCTTTACGCCTACTTAGACAATTTGGTGCGTTTGTTTCCTAAAAATGCCTACGCCTCAAATTATAACCCATAACAAAATCAAGCAATTCGGTAATTGCTATTAGCATTCAATAAAGTAAACAAATAATTAATATCCTTGAACACCAATTTTTTCACTGCTTCTCAGGAAGCAATTAAACACAGTAAGGCTCATGGCTGACATTTTTTTACACTTTAGGAACAAGTTCAACAGAAATCCTGAACTTATCGCAACGGAGCCACTGGTGCAGCAATCCCTTGAACGTACAAACGATGAAGTTACCGATTACGAGCAATGGAAAGATTCTACTGCACAAGTGACCATGATGAACTGGCTGCGTGAGCAATTCATGACGCACCAAGGTTCTCCTAATAATACCCATGATGGCATTGATTTCTTTGTCACGGGCTCTTCGAAAGGTTTCAGAATACACCCAGCATTGACACGTTTTTCAGATAATTCAGTAAAGCACTTATTCAATTATTTGAAAGAAAGGATATTAAAGGAAAATTACCGCATCTCGCTTTCAGATACGCGCATATTTGGTCGTGGTTACTGGAATGAAACCATCCACCGCCATATAGTGAAACCCTTGACTGAACAAGGAGAGGAATTTGCGCAAATCAGTATTGAACTAGTTTTGAAAGATGATAAATTAGTTAATTTGAGAATGGATGCTCGCATCCCAAACACCGATTTACCGCGTCCTTCGGATGATTTCGCCGAAATGATGCAGGCACTGTTGACTTAGTTTTCATAGATTACTCATTTCAGCAGCGTTTTACCCTTATTTTAAAAAAACTCCGACTTCCTCCCGAATCGGAGTTTTTCTTTTACCAATAGGTTCATAAAATGAGCTTTATACTGAGGGGGGCTTTTTAGTTTTTAGTTTTTAGTTGGCTACTCAATTATTGATTAGAAACTTACTTAAAACCATCAAAATACTGAACTATCTCGAATTCTCAGTGAGGAGGTAAAAAAAAGCAGCAATTAGTGGCGAAACTAACTGCTGCTTTCTTTTTCTCGAATCAAAAGGATTCCATTTACATTTTTACTACTTTTTTAACGAAATTATGCTTTTCATTTAAAAACTGTAAAATATAAACCCCATTGGCTAAATCTGTCATATCTATGACTTGCTGCGATTCTTTGTTGAGCTGGATATTTTTCACCAACTTCCCGTCGGTATTCAAGACATTGAGCTGTAATTTAGAGTATTCTACATTATTCAGTAATTCACTCTGGAATTCAATAAAAAGGGCACCATTCGTCGGATTAGGATGTGTTTTAATATATTTCTCCGTATTCACATCTTGCGAAGCCGTGAAGAAGACAGCCGCTTGTCTTTCAGTTGCTGCCGAACAATATCTATTTTGAGCTAAAAGCGTGATAATATAGTTGCCATTGCGCCCATAACGATGTGGTGCAGGATTGGCATCTTCCGATTTTGTGCCATCTCCAAAATCCCATGAATAGCTATCTGCATCTTTAGATGTGTTGAATATTTCAACCACATCAGCCGTTACCTTATAGTTAAAAGTGGCTTTAGGCGATATATTAACATTAATCAAAGTATCCTGCTTAATATTACTTGTGCCCGCTGAATTCGTCATGGTCAATAATACGTCATATTTCCCGGGTTGAGCATACGTCACGCGCGGATTAGCTTGATTAGAAGTGGCAGGAATTCCACCTGGGAACGACCAATTCCAAGAAGTAACATTAGTCGTATTGCGCCCTGAATACTGAACCACCATCGGAGCACAACCCTGTGATTGGCTGGTAGCAATAGTAGCAGAAGGCAAACTAAAAATGACTAATTTAACGGTATCAAACACTGAACCGCACGCATTTGTAGCCTTTAATTGAACGACATAAGTCCCTGCATTCTTGTAGGTATATTGCGGACTTACTTGCGTACTCGTATTACCATCCCCAAAAGTCCAAAGGAATGAAGTCGCATTAGAAGTATTATTAATAAAACTGGCAGTTAAGCCATTTTTAGTAGCTGAGAAATCGACAACGGGTACACTATTTATTTTTACATATTGTTTCCTTATAAAGGTATCCCGTCCATAACCATTCTCTACAATAAGCCTAATATCATAAAGCCCTGGATTAGAGTAAGTAACTGCAGGATTCAATGCATTCGATGTGTCAGGCACAGCACCTGGGAATGACCAGAAATATCGCCTAACATTGTCAGAAGATGTATTCGTGAAAAAGATTGTAGAAGGTGGACACGCATCCAGTCCATTTGCTCTGAATCCTGCAAATGGAGGCGTATTGAGGTTTATCAAAGCATTAAATGATACTGTACCACACTCATTGGTAGCAATTAAGACTACACGATATGTGTCTTGCAAAGCATAAGTATGAATAGGGCTCCGACTCGTATCAGAAGCTCCATTACCAAAAGTCCATTTATACGTTAAACCATTGGATGAACCGTTCGCAAACGTGACTGTATTCTTATTTACAGCGTAAGAAAAAATGGGAATCGGAATCGCTTTTATGATGAGTGAAATTTCGTTGGTATTGGTTATTGCACTGTTCAAACAATTACTCTTAATAACGCAACGATATAAATTGGGGTTTAAAAGGGTTGACACCTTTCTAATTAAAAGTCTTGTTGAATTAACTCCCGCATAAGTCGAGTCATTACTGAGGGGGGTATAACCTGTTCCTTTATTTATCTGCCATTCATAAGTCAAACTGGGTCCAGTAGCTGCCACTGTTAGCAGAGCTGTGTCGCCTTCACATATTAATTTAGCCACTGGCTGTGATGTAATACTCACTTTTCGGAATATGGTATCGTTGGCAAAAGGTAAAGTCATATCTTTCACAATAGCCGCTTTTCCATCTGTGCCTTTTGTCGCATTTTGAAAATCCAATGTGGATATATTAAACCCAGCAGTACCAGCTATAGTAGAAGTCGTAATTGAAGTGCTCGTGCTACTCATTAAAATACGTCCACCTGCGCCACCACCACCGGGGCCAAAATCATAAGCTGGGATTGCTTTTGAGTTTCCACCTTTTCCACCTTTAGCATCGAGTGATAAATTGCCCGTGAAAGCGTCTACTTGTAAAACGATGGAACCACCTGCTCCTCCGCCACCTGCTCCGTCACCTTCTGATATAGGCGCATTGACAGCAGCTACGGTAATAGATTTATTATTGCCCTCAAAAGTCTTAGCTTTAATAATGACAATACCGCCACCATTTCCTCCTTTTGAATCTGTAGCCTCTTTGTTTTGTCCAGCACCACCGCCGCCGCCCATGAATACTTGATCAGCACCCGAAGATGATAATGAAATACCACCTAAACCAGGGTTTCTACCTGGGCAACGCAAGAAGTTAGCTCTATTGGTTTCACCACCTTGGCCACCTGAACCTAAGTGACCACCACCACCACCGCCAGATTTATGATTGTTGCCGCCACCACCACCATTGGCTTGAGGACCTTTACCCGTTTCTCTTCCGCTAAGAAAAGGCACTATGCCTTCTCCTTTAGGTCCGCCATTGGCTTCAGTAGTTGAACTCAAAGAATAGAAATAATCGTTGTATATGCCTGATGCTTCACATTGGTTATAGCTTTTAGTCGCTCCTCCTCTAAAACCCATTCCTGAGGCAATGATTGGCGCATTAAGTGTAACATTAATAGCTTCAAAAGCTACGATACCGCCCGTTTCACCGTCCCAAGGTTTTGCTCTAAGGGTATCATTTACGGCTGCACTTGTGTAACTTGGAAAAGATACTAATTGTAAAACGCCACCCGTAGGGTAATACAGGTTCACAAACCTAAATTTTAAGAAAAGCATATTACCTGATATGCTATCAATTTGGTTGATTTCATATTTGCCCGTATTCTTCATATTGAGAATAGAGCCAAAAAAGGAGCTGTTTGTGGATTGCATCGTGGCGCCCGACATCTGCATCAGCAAGACCTTCTCGCTCACTTTAAAAAGACTTGCGTCTTTAACAGTGAGGGTTACAGAGCAGGTGTCCAGAGCTTGTACAGAGGTATATTTATTGATAACACCACTTATAACTTGTGCTTGTGACTCCGATTGGAAAGATATTATGAAAATAAAAATAATAAATAAATGCTTCATTACTTCGGTTGGATTAGGTGTGCAGTTCAATTTTGCCAATTTTCGTTTTTGAATAGTTGAAAAATAGAAAAAATTATTACTATTTAAAAAGAGTCTTTTTCTACCTTCAAGCTACTAAACGCAGTATTGGCTCTTTTTAATGTATTTAACTTGAAAAACTGCCTTTGTTTAACATTTGATTTTTAAAAGTTTCACTGACAAATTCTCGTGTTTACAAAACAGGGGCAAAAATAATAGATATTTCTTTTTATTAATATACTTTAACATTTCGGTAATACACTTACGTTATATATTATTAAAATGTTTATTTCATTTTTAAAAAATATCAATTTTTTAGAATATAAATTTATATTTTTTTTGCAAAAAAGTCATTTTATTCTGAATACTACACGCTGTTAAATCCTTTTTTAAATAAAAATACCGCCTTAATGGTAGATATTTTAAGCTAAAAAAACGTTTTAAACGTGCTAAATTAAAAATTCATCTTTTATAAACCCTAACTTTGATTTCAATTGAAATCAGAATTTTACATGGAAAAACTAAAATTTTTTATCTTTTTCACTTTCATTTCAAGTATCATTATCTTTTCAGTCTATCGAATCAATGAGATACTATTTGAAAATGAGGAAAATGAGGAAAATGAGGAAACCGAAACTAAGCCTACCGACTGGTTATACGCTCAAAGGGCTTACCCCTCGGGTAGTATCAATCACGAAATATATTTGGATGCGCTACATGAAGCACAAAACATGAGAAATCAGTCCAATATACTGAGGGGGTCAACCAATTGGGCTTTTGCGGGACCCTCAAACACTGGCGGACGCATTACCTCCTTAGCCATTCATCCTTCAGATGCCCAAACAATATACATCGGAGCAGCGGCAGGGGGTATCTTTAAAACTACGGACGGAGGGGCTTCATGGATGCCTATTTTTGATAATAGTAGCAGTTTAGCAATCGGTGATGTTACAGTCGCAACTTCTAATAAAAACATTCTTTACGCTGGTACAGGCGAAGCGAATGGTGGCGGCGGCTCAGTCAGTTTTGATGGTTTAGGCGTTTTTAAAAGCCTTGATGCAGGTGCTACTTGGCAAAGTATAGGTTTAGAAAAAGTTGGTAGCATTGGAAAAATTGCGATTGACCCTCAAAATCCCAATCGAGCTTTTGTGGGCGCAATGGGTTATTTATATGAAAAAAATCCTGACAGAGGCGTATTTCGTACTTTGGATGGTGGACAGACTTGGAAAAAAGTCCTATTTCAAACGGATTCTACTGGTTGCATAGATATTGCTTTGAATCCTCAAAATCCTAATATTATTTATGCAGCTATGTGGGAACGTATGCGTTATCCCAATTCAAGAAATTATGGTGGTGCTACTTGTGGCATTTATCGCTCTAAAGATGGTGGGGATAGTTGGGAAAAATTATCCACAGGGCTTCCCTCATCCGATATTGGGCGGATTGGCTTGGCTATTTCTCCCGCTGACCCCTCAGTAATTTATGGTATTTATACTGATGAAATAGGTTATTTTAAAGGTGTATTTAAAACCTCTGACGGCGGCAGCTCTTGGTCACGATTCGATACAGGTGGGCATTTGAACGGTATGTTTTCCTCTTTTGGTTGGTGGTTCGGTAAAATTGTCGCCGACCCAGTTGATGTAAATACTGTTTACGCTTTGGGGCTGGATATTTATAAAACAAGCGACGGGGGAACTAATTGGACCACAATTTCTAGCTCCATTCACGTGGATCAACACGCGCTTTGGATAAACCCTAATAATCCCAATCAATTATATGCAGGCAATGATGGTGGTTTTTACACCTCCGATAGTGGTGGGAATTCATGGAATTTTAAAGATAATTTACCCATTACGCAATTTTATACTTGT
>JANPHO010000729.1:0-1982 GCA_031424515.1 Saprospiraceae bacterium | reverse complement strand
GAATGTGATTTTGATTACTCAAGGCTCATCGGAATCGAGCATAAGTTTCGCTGTACAACCAAATGACCATATCAAGGCACGCCGTGCAGTTGAAAAAGCATTTGAATATGAGTTGAAAAATGGAACGGTTGACCCCCTCAGTATTGAGAGTGATTTGGCAGTTGTAGCGATTGTGGGTGAAAATATGCGTTTTCGCCCAGGCATCGCAGGTACGATGTTCCAATCGTTGGGTAAAAATGGTGTGAATTGTATCGCCATTGCGCAAGGTTCATCGGAGTTAAATATTTCAGTTGTTATTCCTAAAAGCGATGAATCAAAGGCTTTGAATGCGTTGCACGAAGGATTTTTCTTATCAGATACCCAAACGCTGAATATTTTCATGACGGGTGTTGGCTTGATTGGCAGCACTTTATTGAAACAAATAGCGGCTCAATCGTCATATTTGAAAGAAAACCGCTCGATGGAAATCAAAGTTGTGGGTTTATCGAACAGCCGTAAAATGCTTTTTGAAGAGAAAGGCATTGGCTTAAAAGATTGGAAATCTAACCTAATTGAAAATGGTGAAGAGGCGACGCCTACTGCTTTTGCGGCTAAAATGAAAAGCTTGAATTTACAGAATTCTATCTTTATTGATTGTACAGCCAATTCAGATGTGGCAGCCTTGTACGAAGGCATTTTAGAAGAATCTATTTCGATATCAACGCCTAATAAAATTGCTAATTCGGGTTCTTACGCTCATTATCAAAAATTGAAAGGTATTGCTCGCAAGCGTGGGGTGAAGTTTTTGTACGAAACAAACGTTGGGGCAGGGCTTCCAGTCATTTCAACTTTGACGGATTTGATTAATTCGGGCGACCAAATTCTGAAAATTGAAGGTGTGTTGAGTGGTTCGCTCTCCTTCATTTTCAATAATTTCAAACAAGGCGTTAAATTTTCGGATATTGTCAAACAAGCACGTGAATTGGGTTATACAGAACCTGACCCACGCATTGATTTGATGGGTATTGATGTGCGCCGCAAATTGGTCATTTTGGCTCGTGAAAGTGGTTTGGCTTTAGAAGAAAGCGATGTCAATATTGAAAATTTCTTACCCCAGTCATGTATCGATGCTTCATCTGTAGATGCTTTCTTTGAAAACCTCGTGAAAGAAGAGGCTTATTTTGATAAAATGATGGCTGATACTGTCACGCCAAGTCGTGATGACGCTGGAAGCGTTAAGGTGGGAGCATTGCGCATGATTGCTAAAGTCGAAGGTGAAAAAGCGACCATTGGCTTACAAAAAATAGATGCTCAAAATCCATTTTATCACCTCAGTGGCTCTGACAACATGATTGTTTTCACCACTGAACGGTACAAAGATCGCCCATTGGTAGTGCGTGGTCCAGGTGCTGGTGCGGAGGTAACGGCTGCGGGAGTTTTTGCTGAAATAATTACTATTGGCAATTATCTATCGTAAGTAATCGGAATGATTATAACTTGGTTCAAGTTTTAAACTTGAACCAAGTTGCGTCGGTAGTTTTAAAGATAGATTTTAATATAAAAAATAGGCTTATCGAGATTTTAATCTTTATGAGCCTATTTTATTTTTATTTTAAAAAAAGAATTTAAATAATTGATTATGAGTTGGTTATCAATACTGTTTAAAATGTATTTTAAAAATAATGATAAAAAACAATCTTTTTTTTAAATCCTAGAAATCCGTACTCACCATTACTTCGTAATTATATGTACAAGCGACGACAGAGAAATAGATTGGTAGAAAAAAAGGAGTCACTTGTCAATAAACTCGATATAAGAGCAATTCGTAAGCATAGATTTGGTTTCCGTGAGGGAAGCAGCGAGATTTCAGGGAATATAAATTATGACCTCTCGCTGCTTTCCCTTTTTTATTTTAAACTGGTTGCAACGCATCAACTCTCGCAATTGAAGCATTGATTTCGGATTGTGGTATTTCATAATCCACTAATCCACCGCTCAAATAC
>JANPHO010000728.1:0-2814 GCA_031424515.1 Saprospiraceae bacterium | reverse complement strand
TTTAAGACACCTAAAAACCACAAAATATTATTTGGCTTATTCAGCTACTTATTACAGCAATGCCTTTGGGTCGCCGTCTTTGAGTGTTTTGTAGCTGTTTTTACTAACCACCTTTTTACATGTTACTTTTTCCAGCCGTTTACGTGATTCCTCGGATGCTTTACCGCCTTTTAAATTGCTCTTAGATTTTACAACTAAAAGCAGTACGAAAGCTTTTTTATGCAGTTAGAAAGCTTTTTTATCCAGTCTCTTTCAGTTTTTTTCAGATGAAGTATCAGTATTCGATAAATAGGGCTTTTCAAAAATCAAAACTTTGGGGGCTTTAAAACAGGGCTTTTTAATTCTTATTCCTTGCTTCTTTTGTTAATTTAAACGGACGTCTATTTTAACATCCCCGTACCCTTTTTGGGGTACTTCTATTTTGAAAATATCTCTTTGCTTTAAGTCAAATTACTGTGGGAGTAATCAAGCTTTAGTATGATATATCTCGGAACATAATTGTAATTATAACTTTTGAAACAATTAATTAAAATCCACTTTCAAAATCACATATTTTATATTTTTTCGACTTAAGGTGTAAGTGATATGCACCAAGCCATCAGCTGATTGAATAATAGCTGGATAACTAAACTCCCCCGTTTTTTCATCTTCAAAAGTATAAACATCTTTCCAATTGGTGCCATCTTTAGATATTGCAAGGCTTAATTTCTTACGACCATCTGACCAATTTTCACCTGCATTCATGGGATTATAGACCAAAGCTTGCCAACCATTTTTAAGCGTTACGCCATCAACACCCGAGTTAGGATTGGGTAAGTTCGTAACTGACAACGGACTCCACGTTTTACCATTATCACTCGACCATGTTTGTACGACTTTGTTGTGGCGGCTGCGGTTTAAAAGCTGTAATTTATTTTTGGAATAGCGTAGAATGGTGGGTTGTATAACACCAAAAGTATCATTTTCGATGGGTATTTTAACCCAATTCTGACCATTTTTATCGCATTTTTCAAGGTGAATATGCCATGTGTTCTCGCCCACACTTTCAGTACTTGATGGATGGAGTAAGTCCCCATTTTGCAATTGAATGGGCTTATTTTTGATAGCGCCTAAAAATCCTTCGGGTAGTTTTTCTGGTTTTGACCATGTTTTTCCATCATCTTCGGAGTGTATATTCATACCCCACCAAGTGCGTGGGTTTTTACCGATTTTATAAAAAAGGAACAATTTACCTTCTTTTGTCTTGAATAAAACTGGATTCCAACAGGGGTAACGCAGTGTGTCGTTGATAATTCCATCGGCAATACTGAGGGGGGCACTCCATTTTCCATTTTCAAAAGTGGCGACCCAAATCGTAACATCAGGATTGGATTCACGGGTGCCACCAAACCACGCAGCCATCATTCTACCTTTTGACAATTCAACAATTGTAGAGGCATGACACTCTTTGAAAGGTGGCGAAGGCATGATGTTTTCACTTTTTATCAAAGTCGCTTTTTGAGCTACCAACGTGTTTCCAAGACCTGATATCAAACAAAGAAAAAATATCTTTTTTATCATAATCAATTTCATTTACCTCAAGTAGTCTTTTAGTTTAAAAACACTTCATCAACAAAAAACCAAGCTTTATCCCCTTTCCCAGGATGCCATGGTGGCAGTTTTTGTACCGATTTGCCGACTAATTTCATGACAGTAACCTGTTTTGGATTAAAAGTGCATTCAAATCCTTTTAAATAAGACGCTTCGATTTTCGATGGTTGCATAGGATTGAGCGTTTTCAACAAAGTCAAATTTGATGCATTGGTTCCGCCCCACACCTCAATTTGTTGGGCTGGCAAAATATAGCTTCCGATATCAACCAAGCAACTTAAAGTCACTTTTGAAACCGTAATGGGCGTATTAAAATATAAAATCCCTTCAAAAGCCGTTTCCTTAAAACCCAACCATTTACCACTTTTAAAATTCAACTCACCGAGTTTTCCATCAAAAAGCATCTTGCTTTTGCCCGAATATTGTGGATTAGGCGCTTGTACCAACCGCACAGAATCAGCAACATAACCTGCTTTATAAAATTGTTGTGTCAAAATATCGCTGCTAATCCAGTCTTGCAAATAGGCTTTTGCCTTTAAAACGCCTGTTTTATCTATTAAAATACCATTTTCATAAATGGGCGATTTGAGACTATCTGGTTCAGTTCCATCCAAAGTATAGCGAATGACTGCCCCTTTAACATAATGTTTAAGCTCAATTTTTGTGTCTTTTTGGAAAACTTGCACCTCGTCATTCTGTAAAATAGGTGCGCTCAATTTGGCAATTACAGTATCTCCTTTATAACCGCTGTCAATGAATGTTTGAGGAAATTTCGTTTTTAAAGCCGCTAAATCAGTGCTCGAAAGGGACGTATTCCAAAGATGAATGGATGCTAAGTGGGGCATATTTTTCAACACATCCAAATCAGCTAACTTAACGCTCGTCCCCGATAAGGAAAGTTGACGCAACTCTTTCAAATTTTTCAATTCACCTAAGCCGTTGCCTGTCAATTGGGTAAATGATAAATTGAGTTTTCTTAAATTCGTAAAATCAGCGACCGACCTCAAATCTTCATCTTTAACGGGCATTTTATTCATATTCAAATGCACAATTTGCTCTTTTACAGCCTGTAATTCCTTCAATTTTTCACTTGAAAAAAACGACGCCCCGAAAAATTCTACACCCAAAGCGGGTGAATTCAAAGCCAATGGGTAAACAATTCGATAGTTATTATTCAGTTTTTTAACGGTATTTTCATCGGCTGCTTTGAAACTATAATGATCG
>JANPHO010000727.1:0-15106 GCA_031424515.1 Saprospiraceae bacterium | reverse complement strand
TTGCTTACCCACCGTCAGCCAAGAGGCTTGAATATTTTTCACATTGGGCAACATGATGCGGCTCATGGCAATCATTCGGATGTATTCATCGCCCGTGACAGTGTTACGAGCACGTTTTATTTTCTTTAAAAGAGTGCCTTCGTCCATAAAAGGCCAAGGAATGAAGGCTAAGAAGCCTTTAGCCGTAGCGGGCTTTTTAACTTGAATATCCCTAATTTTGACCAAATGTTGCATCCGTTCTAAGTTTGTTTCGATGTGCCCAAACATCATAGTTGCGGAGGTTGTCAAATCCAGATTATGGGCTTGGTGCATGATTTCGAGCCATTCTTCTGCTCCCGATTTTCCTTTTGAAATCAAGCGGCGCACGCGGTCGTCCAAAATTTCAGCACCTGCTCCTGGGAGTGAATCCAAACCCGCTTCTTTCAAGGCTTTCAAAACCTCGTAATGCGTAGATTTTTCTAATTTTGTGATGTGCGCTATTTCGGGTGGTCCCAGAGCGTGTAATTTCAAATTAGGGTATAATTGTTTCAGATTTTTAAATAAATCCACGTAAAATGCCAAGCCCAAGTCGGGATGATGCCCGCCCTGCAAGAGCAATTGCTCGCCACCGAAAGCAAAAGTTTCTTCTATTTTTTGCTTATACTCGTCAATAGTGGTGATATATGCCTCATCGTGCCCGGGGCGACGATAGAAATTACAGAATTTACAATTGGCATTGCACACATTTGTGGTATTGGAATTGCGGTCAATAATCCAAGTGACGGTTTTGTTCGGCACATGGTGTTGCCGCATTTTGTTGCCGACGTACATCAGTTCCGCCGTGGCTGCGTTTTCAAAGAGAAAAACACCTTCTTCGGCACTCAGATTATCGAAATTTAAAGCTCGTTGAAGGAGGTCATTGATTACCATTTTATGATTGATTTATTGGATTTTAAAACCATATTCCAGAGAGAGTAATACCCCCTCAGTATTCCGAGTCTTGGAATGCCTTTTTTAGCATTTTTATCAAATATAAAACAAAGTTAGTTAATTGAAGTTTAAAAACTTTCATTTTTTTTTGAAAGTTATGAAAGATAAATAGAACTCATTTTGCCTTGTCAAATAAAACACGTAATTTTATAAAAAATTTAAATTAAATGCTCGATAAATTAAAGAAAACAATCTCCGACGCCGTAAAAGAACAAGCCACAAATGTATCCGATGCCATAAAAGAACAGGCGGGGAATATGTCCGAAGCCATTAAAGAAAAAACTGGCAATGTAACGGATGCAATAAAAGAGCAAGCCACCAATGTATCCGATGCTTTTAAAGAAAAAACCTACAACCTCATAGAAGATTGGCTCAAGATATTCCCCAATCTTGAAAGTCACGGGCTCAAAATCAATAGTTTTGGCTTGAGTGTGGGTATTAGCCCTTCATTGGATGTGGAATTGCGCGGTAAAGCCAACGTTTTTAACATTGCAAAACTTGAATTACTCATTGAAGAGAACAAGGGTAATCAACCATTGACTACGGTTTTTAAAGCCATTAAAATGACTTATGAATTGCATAAAAAGACGGGC
Organism: Saprospiraceae bacterium; assembly: GCA_031424515.1. Taxonomy (GTDB): domain Bacteria; phylum Bacteroidota; class Bacteroidia; order Chitinophagales; family Saprospiraceae; genus JAAFJT01. Next base: position 13,544 of record JANPHO010000727.1, on the reverse strand, counting down.
ACAAAAGGCGATTTTAATTCAATTTTGCTCCAATTATCCGTAAAAATAACGCCTGAGGTGAAGGTTTATTTGGGTACTCCGATATTGACTTAATGCCGTTTTTAAGCATTTTAAATAAAAAAACAGGCTGAATACTGAGGGGTATCCAGCCTGTTTTATTAGCATACCTGTGTAACCGCTCCAAGCGGGGCACGGGTGAATTTAAAATTTCACCACTTTTTTCAATGATTTTGCTGCACCTTGTTTCACTTCTAAATGATAAAAACCATTTGGGAAAGGCGTCAAATCCATCGAAATCAAAGTAGTTGAAGCATATTTTTTATTAAAAATAACTCTACCAGATATATCATAAAGCGATATTTCAGTGTCATTAGCTATTTTATCAAAGGCAATATTGATGATATTTTCGGTAGGATTTGGATAAACCTCCGTTTTAAAATCTTCTCTTATCGTCTGCACACTTGAGGTCAACAACCTAAAACGTGCCCAAACTGGAAAATGATCCGTGGTAGTTGCGCTATATTCAGGAATAAAACTCATAGAAGTGGCAGTCGCTACATTCACGCTATTAGGCACATAAAATGCTGCCAAAGACTTAGTAGCTGTGATATGGTCAATCATATCCGTAAAAGAAGCGGTACTTTTTTTACCCGCAAGGCTTAAAGCCCTTGTCAAAACCACATAATTCGTATCTTTTACAAAATCAGCATAACTACTTGATTTTCCAGCACTTATAGAAGTATCCACATCGTCATTATAGTCTCCAGCCAATATCAACAGGTCTTTCGTGTAAAGCGAATCTAAGTGTTTTTTTAGAGCAGATACGTCGCTCACACGGCGCGTATATGAGGCAGCATCGGAACCCGCTTTAGCGTGAATACCGACTACTCTTATTTTACGAGTCACATTATTAATGGTCGCATTAGCGGTGAACATGTAGGGTAGGCGACCTGATGCCCAGAAACTGTTGGTGGCACCATTCGCTGAAAAATCAGCAAAATTGGTTAAAAGGGCTTTACATTCTGCCTCAATGGGCGTAATAGTTGATTTGTTGTACACCATGGCTACTTTTTGAGCCAAATCCGCCGCTGTTTCACCAGTATCATAAAAGTGCGAGTAATACTTGCCCGAGAAACGAACATCATAACCCGCTGGTAAAATAGCGCGTAATTTATTGGTATCACACACTTCCACCAATACCATAATATCTGACTTTAATTTATCTAAAGCGCATTTTACGTTATTTATTTGCAAAGTATCATTAGCAGGAGTTTGGGTCAAATTGCCAAACCATTCAATATTCCACGCCACAACGTCCAAAGTTGTGTTAAAATTGATATTGCTATCAGGAATCACCACTGCTGCAGGATTGCACAATGCGCCTGAAATATCACACTGCGAAGCTGCTGCACTCAAATCCGTTGTAAATCGCGGTAAAATTTGATATGAGCCATTAAAATTTTCAACAACGCCCGTCAAATTTTGAATCGTTTTAGGGATAGTCGTACCCACCAAATTATTCACTGAGTTGTTGATTCTAAAAACACCCAATAAATTGCTACAAGTTGCAAATGAATAATTTTGAGCACCCGCAAAATTGCCTGATGTATTGATAAAACCTGCATTATTAATGGTCACTAAACGACCTTCATTCACATTCAATTTATCGGCTGCAATTACTGAGGGGGTAACTGGTTTATTTGTCTGACCCGTTACGATAGTTACTAAAGTAGGGTCAAGAATTTCTCTTTTACCGCTGAAAGTGACAATCGGCCCCGTCACTCTTACAGAATCACCAATTTGCCAATTATTAGGGTAAATAGCTGTATTATTTGCAAAAACGGCCAATCCACCCGTAGCATCTTGGACATAAACGAGCTTTCCTCCGTATTGTGATGTTACTGTCAATCGACCTTCAACCGTCACAACGGTATTGTCCGTCAAACCTTTAGCCGTAGCGATGGGCGTTAAGCCAGTAACCGCCGCCACTAAACCGCTCACTGTTATATTTTGAGAAGCGGCATCCGTACTCGTATGGGTTATATTTCCCGTAAAATTGCCTTGAGTTGTGCCTTTTAACCGCACATAAACTGTAGTAGAAGCGACTGCTCCGCTTGCAGGCGTAAAGTTTAAAGTAGAAGCAAAACCTGTTGTGGCTGAAGTGCTTATTTCAAAACCATTGGGTGCAGTTGCTACAATATCTGCTTTCAAATTAACGCCCGAAACTGTGTACGTTTTAGTAGAAGAAGCCGACCCCTCAGTAGTACTGAACCCCGAGAGTGCAGTAGCGCTCACCGATACTGTCGGGTTTGTGTTAGCAATGGCTCCAGCACTCACCGTCAAATCATCCACGCCAATACCGTGGTCACTGCCCAAATCATCGGCGTCGAACCAGCGAATCATCATTTCGGAACCGTTTGGAAAGTTTAAACCCGTGATTGAATACGTAATTGCCGTTTTATTAGCTGCTAAATTACCGTCTAAAGCGGCGGCAGTAGCGCCTATTGTAGGGCTTGTAAAATCCAAATTAGGGACAGCCACATAGCTTGAATCCGTTGGATTGATGGAAACTGCGGTAAAAGCCGTAGGAGAAATAGAGTAGGAGAACACCAATTTGTGGGCACTCGTGTTGCCGCCATTGCGCCATTGCTCGCCTGTGTAGCGGATGGTGATAGCCGTTAAAGCCGCACCTGTACTATTTTTTAAACGCAAACCGAAAGCATTTGTGCCATTAGAAGCTGAACCAATACCGCCTATTGATCTATCCGTATCCAAACCAAAACTTTGTAAACCACCTGAATTACCCGTTCCGTTATTCGATCTCAAAGTCACTACCCCAGCCACTGAACGCGCTGCGTACCAATTGAAAAGCGTTTTATTATCCTCCCAAGTCGCAGTTCCCGTAGTGATGAGTGAATCAAAATTTTGAGTATAGCTGGGCGTGCTTGTCGTCAAAGCCACTTGTGCTTTTACCATCATTGGCAGTAAAAACAGGAGTAAAAAGAATGTTTTTTTCATAATGTGTGATTGTTTTTAGCAATATTTATTTAGATGATTATTTTCAAACGCCTACATATTTACAAGCTACCCGCGCCGCCAAAGCAGCATTATTCATCACTAATTGAATATTCGTTTTTAAACTGGATCCACCAGTCATACGCTCGATTTCGGCTAAAAGGAAAGGTGTTATTCTTTTACCTCTTACGCCTTGAGCGTCGGCATGGCGTAAGGCTTTTTCAATGGCGTGATTGATGAATTTGGGATCAGATTCAAATTCTATGGGTACGGGATTGGCAATGACAACCCCACCTTTTAATGGAATAGACCATTTCGTTTTAAGAAATTCAGCCAACACCCCCTCAGTATCCACGCGATAATCTACACCAAAACCACTTTTTCGAGTAAAAAATGCGGGAAAATCATCGGTTTGAAAACCCACGACGGGTACGCCAAACGTTTCTAAATATTCTAAAGTCAAACCAATATCGAGTATGGATTTTACGCCAGCACACACCACCGCCACATCCGTGAGTGCCAGTTCCTGCAAATCAGCAGAAATATCGAACGTCTCACTTGCACCACGGTGCACGCCGCCAATGCCACCGGTAGCAAATATTTTAATACCCGCTAATTGAGCAATAATCATGGTGGATGCCACGGTAGTTGCGCCATTCATGCTTTTGGCTATAATCATCGGCATATCACGGCGGCTCACTTTGGTCACGTCCTGCCCTTGTTTTCCCAATATTTCGATTTCATCAATGCTTAATCCTGCTTTCATTTTACCATTAATGATAGCAATAGTGGCGGGTACAGCTCCATTTGCCCGCACTTCCGCTTCCACTTTCAGAGCCGTTTCGACATTCTGAGGGTAGGGCATACCGTGCGAAATAATGGTGGATTCAAGTGCCACTACTGCTTGATTGTCCGCTAAAGCAGCTTGTACTGAGGGGGATATGATGAGGTGATTGGTTGACATAGTTTTCTGATTAAAAAGACGTGTAAAAGTAATCAATGGCAGGTAATTGCTCGCTACGTTTCAAAGACTTTAAATATTGATAACATTTTAATTTATCCGTAGAAATGAAAATGCACTATAATTGCTAATGTGAAGCCAACTATAGTGCATCTTTAGTAGATATATCGATTGAAATTAACCTTGTCTTTTCTTTATTTCATCGCGAATCAAAGCCGCTTGCTCGTAATCTTCATTTTGAAGCACTTCATCCAACATTCTATTCAATTCATCCATGCTCAAATGCGCTAACTGACCCTTGCTATCGGAAGCCCTTCCGCCGCCCGTGCTGCTGGCTTTAGTCGTCTTACCTTTGCTGGCGGGGGCACTACTGCTGGCGGTTTCTTCTGGTTCTTCCAAAACAACGCCCGCGGCTTCGAGAATAAACTCATAGGTGTAAATCGGACAATCAAAGCGCACTGCCATTGCCAAAGCGTCGCTCGTGCGAGAATCTATTTCGTAGATATCACCGTCTTTATTACAAATTAATTTTGCATAAAAAACGCCATCCAATAAGTTGCTAATAATGACTTCTTTCAATCCAATATTAAAAGAATCTAATGTGTTTTTGAACAAATCGTGGGTGAGTGGTCGATTGGGTAACATCCTTTCTATTGCCACCGCAATGGCTTGAGCTTCAAATGCGCCAATAATGATCGGTAAACGACGGCTACCACTGCGCTCGCCTAATACGACTGCATAATTATGCGTCTGTGTCATACTGGGCTGCAAGCCGACTATATCTAAGGCTATTTTTTTCATAAAAAATGAGTCAATTCTTTACAACTTCGTAATGGATACACAACCCCTCAGTATATAAAGATATTTTATAAAATCCTGAACAGATTAACAACGCATAAAAGCCCGCAAAGTTAATTTTTTCTTCATAAAAATACGTTAAAATTGTTTTTAAGTAGTTGGGCTAAAATAAACACTTCTATCTTTTTAAGTCGGTTCTAAAAATTATACAAAATTCTCCACTTTGCTACGCATTTTGTATAATTTTCAGCCCAACGATAGTAGTGTTTATTTTTATACGCCTATTTATGAATTTTAAACTGCCTTTTAATATTTAAAACCAAACCACAAAGATACGTAAAATGTAGATAAAATATGATGCAATATCTACCTCGTTTCTAATAATAATCCATTTTTAGGGTTTTAGTTTCTATTTTTTTCTTTTTAAAAAACCTAATAAGGCAATACTCGCCCAAACCGCATTTTCTATTGCCGATGGCAAAGCCCAATGCCACACTGAATTGAGTACCAACAAAATACCACCCAAGCTATTGGCTAATAAATAATACTTAGAATCCGAGCTCAACGTCCCTCTTACATTCAAAGCGTACGCTGAAATGCAGAGTATCATGCCCAAATAGCCTAAAAGTTCAATTAATATATCCATTTTCAATTTCAATCTGGGTGTAAAGATAAGGAAAGAGTGATTTTAATATTTTACAGAGGAGTAAATCTTTTTCATCATTTCAGATGTGATTTTTTAAAAATATTAAAATAAATACGCATTTAAGCACTTATTTTAAAATATTATAAAAAAATTGCATAGTTTTTGATATTTGAATTTTAACACATTTTTTTAAAATTTAATAAATAGGAAAGCTATGAAAAAAATTGTACTTGTTATCGGTATTTTTATAATTTGGTTTGGCAACCTTACTGCTCAAAACAAAACGGCTCAAGCGGCTACCCCCACCGAGGTTTCGGGGTCAAAGACCTCAGTAATTGAGGTTGGTTCTAAAGGCTCAAATAAAGCGGAAACGATTACTGATGATGCTCAAAATGCCATTTTTATTCGTCAATCCATCAATAAAATTTTTGAGCAACAGCTTAAAAACGATGGTGTACTGACTAAAAAGGATAAAAAATTCAATTTGCAGTTAACTGAAAACTCCTTAATTGTAAACGGTAAATTGCTTTCTGAGACGCTGACTGAAAAATACAAAGGAATTTATCTGGGTCTTATGAGAAAGGAGAATTGTGTAGGTTGCACCATCTCTTTTGAAATTGATAAAGATTATTCTTTTAATGAAAATGGGTATTAAAATACCCTTTTATGACATTAAAAAAGCGGCTTGAAACATATTTCAAGCCGCTTTTTTAATTAAAATATCCCAAAACTAAGACGCTTTATACTTTTTTACCGCCTCAGTCAAACGTGGAAGAACCTCAAAGGCATCGCCTACAACACCATAATCAGCCGCTTTGAAAAACGGTGCTTCGGGGTCTTTATTGATGACTACGATGACTTTGCTATTATTCACGCCCGCCAAATGCTGTATAGCACCGCTTATACCAATGGCGATGTACAAATTAGGGCGAATAGCTACACCTGTCTGACCCACGTGCTCGTGGTGAGGGCGCCAGTGTGCGTCGGCCACGGGGCGAGAACATGCTGTAGTAGCGTTCAAAGCACCCGCAAGGTCTTCAACGATGCCCCAGTTTTCGGGTCCTTTCATGCCTCTACCCGCCGAAACCACCAATTCTGCTTCTGGCAACGGTACGATTCCTTCAGCTGTTTTTACTTCTTTTACCGTCACACGGCTCGCAGGCACGTTTATACTGAGGGGGGTCACGGCTACGGCACTACCCACTTTTTCAGGAGGAAGCGCATTGCCCATCAATGAAATCACTTTTACTACTGACTTAATCGTGTAATGAGCAATTGCTTTACCCGAAAAAACAGATTTTTTAACGGTAAAACCGCCATCTGTACTCGGAATGCCGTTCGCACCCGATACCATACCCGCACCCAAACGCACTGCTAAGCGACTCGCTAAAGCTTTACCCGTGGATGTACTGCTTACGATGACGACCGTAGCGCTCAATTGTTTGGCAACATCGGCAATCACGCTTGTGAACACTTGAGAGTCAAATGCGCTGATGCCCGCTACATTATATACATTTGAAGCACCGTATTCGCCTAATTGACCCGCATTTTCCACATCACCGAGTGTCAATGCAGCGCAATCCGTACCGAGCGCTGATGCTACTTTTTTACCATAAGTCACAGCCTCTAAGGCCGCTTTTTTGAAATGTCCTTTTGAACTTTCAGCAAATATTAAAACCATGATATTTATTAGTTTAATAGTAGTTAGATTTTTAGTAGTCAGTGGTCAGTTATTTAGTATTCAGTAAAAAGCTGACTACTGACTACTAAAAAACTGACTACTATTTTATTAAATGACCTTCGCTTCTTCATGCAACAAACGCACAAGCTCCGCCATATCTTCTGGATTGACCATTTTTACCCCCGTTTTAGCAGGTGGTAAGTCAAATTTAGTCACTACTGAAAGGTCTTCAAATGCTTGAGGAGCTACCACACTGAGGGGTTTGCTTTTTGCTTTCATGATACCCATCATATTCGGGATGCGCTGCTCAGCCATACCTTTAGCAGCGGATACAACAAAAGGCGTTTGTACCTCCACTATTTCTACGCCACCTTCAATATCGCGCTCGATGGTAGCCGTGCTACCAGCCATATCTAACTTGGAAGCATAAGAAATAAACGGCAAATCAAGGTATTCTGCAATCATACCACCTACTTCAGAGCCGTTGTAGTCAATCGTTTCTTTACCCGTAAAAACAATATCGTAACTTTGAGATTTGGCATATTCAGCTATTTGAAAAGCTGTATTCATAGCACTTTTGGGCTGCATATCAATTCTCACAGCATCATTGGCATCCAATGCAAGGCCCTTACGGATGATTTGCTCGCTATCAGCACCGCCGACATTGATAAGTGTAACCGTGCCCGCAGTAGCTTTTGCGAGGTCAATGGCTCTCACGAGGGCGTACCACTCATCGTAAGGATTCATGATGTACTGAACGCCCGCTGAGTTGAATTCGGTGCTATCGCCATTAAAAGATATTTTTGCTGTTGTATCAGGCGTCTGACTGACGCAAACGAGTATTTTCATAATCTTAAATTAAGATTTTTAAATTTTAGGAATGACAAAATAATGGTGATTTCAAAGGATTTAAGTAGGCGTAAAAAAATAAACGCTGCTATTGTCGGGCTGTAAAACGTAAAAAATGCAGAGCATAGCGGAGTATTTTTTACGTTTTACAGAACCGACTTAAAAAGATAGCAGTGTTTATTTTAGCTCAACTACTTAAAACAGGAAATTTAAATTTAAACTTCATACATTTGAAAATGTTTTGAAATACGTGTGCAAATTTAGGGAAAAAATAATCTCTTGCCAATAAATTTAGCGAATTTTCGCTAAATTTATTTTATGTATATTTTTAAAACAATAAAAAGCACAATATAGTATTGATTTTCAATAAGTTATAAAAATATAGAATGAGCCGTTTAGATCAATTATTCACATTCCTCGAATCGCAACCCAATGAACCCTTCCTTCTTTTTGCCATTGCAAAAGAATATGAGAACCAGAACGATAACTATCAAGCCCTCGAATATTACCAACGCTTGGAAACGACTACCCCTCAGTATGTCGGCTTATATTATCATTTAGGAAAGCTTTATGAAAAGTTAGGTCAACCCGAACGGGCTTTGGAAACCTATAAAAAAGGTATGATAATCGCCAAACAAGAGAAAGATATGCACGCTTACAACGAATTGGCGGGGGCTAAAATGAACATCAGCGATGATGATGACGACGACTATTGACGTGTTTCGGGGTGCGTAATTCGTATTTCGGGGTCGCACTACGAAACACGCACCCCGAAACACTAAAACGGTCTCATCGCCTTGGTAAATGTCTTCTGATAATATTTTGTAAAAAGATTGTCCTCCTTCACGCCTGAATCAGCTGCGTGAATAAAATAAATTTCATTCTTTGATTTCACATCGGTCACAATGCCCACGTGCGAAATTTTATCCTCTTTTCCCGTGATAAAAAACACTAAATCGCCTTGGTGGAGATCTCTCATGGATACTTCTCTACCCACTTTTGCCATATCAGAAGAAACCCGAGGGAGTTTCAAATTAGCTGAATTAAAAGCTACAGTTACCAATCCAGAGCAGTCCATTCCGCTGCGAGTAGTTCCGCCATATTTGTAAGGCGTACCCGTATAATCGCGTGCAGTATTGATAATATCTCTAACAGATTTATTATCGAATTTGGTATTTTTCTTAATAGTATTGCCATTTTCATCAGTAGAACGAGGCTTAAAAAGCCCGCAACCATCGGATAAAAAGCTAACTACTACTAATAAAACGGATATAATACGAACGGATTTATTCATCGAAATAAATTATTATTTTAAATAACCATACCTAAAACGTTCAAAATCAAATTAATATTAGAATTTACGGTTGGGAAAGGAATTAGTTGGGCTTTTTAACAAAACTTTAAATCATGGAAAATTGTACAACTCGCACCCCCTCAGTATATTGCACATAATTTATTATCTTTAAACAGTGCAAAACATGAAGCAATATCTAACTATTTTCTCTTTTATCCTTCTTTTCAACACTTTAAAAGCACAGGAAATTTTTACCCCTCTCAACGGCTCAAACAAATGGGTAGATAATATGGAGCTTTTTATCCAAACCCTTGATAGCGTCAAAATCAAGGTAAATTTCTTGCGCTCAGTGCCCGAATATTGGATATTTGAAACAGAATTCATCAATCAATCCACCACGACTGACGTTTTAATTGATCCTTTCCTTTTTAAATTTGGCGTCACCGAAAGTGAAAAAAATAAACCTTGTCCAGTTGTAGTAGATAATAGCCTGCCTGCTGTTATCGAAGGTGCTTATGATTTGAATTTAGGTAAAATCATAAAGAAAAATACTTTAGACCCTAAGCAATCGCTTTACGGATTGGTTTTCGTCAAACGCTGTAAATTTGCTAAAAGCCTCAAATTATATATCCCTGTGGAAGGTAGGGAGTTTTTTGTGCTGTTTAAAAAGTAGGTAAAACAGAAAAAGCCAGAGTTTTAAGGCTCTGGCTTTGTACCGAAGGCAAGGGAACCTGCCTGCCGGCAGGCAGGTCGAACCCGCACGATGTTGGTCTCACTGGATTTTGATAAATAATGTTAAAGATAAATATGAGGAACTAAGAAGTGCTCAAAGATTTAAGGAAAGCTTTTCCGACGCCAGATTTCAGATATTTTTCTCTGACACGGGCTTGAATTCTATTAGGAAGTTCTTCTTGATATATAATTGTAAAGGGAGCGTAAGGTTTTGTAGTTTTATTAAAACCGTTATTGTGCTCAGCAATTCTCCGAGCCAAGTCATTTGTCATCCCAACATATATGTAAGGTCTTTGATTGCTAGATAACGCATATACATAGTAAGGTGTCATTATGTTTTTTTTAAACAGAAAAAGCCAGAGTTTTTAAGGCTCTGGCTTTGTACCGAAGGCGGGAATCGAACCCGCACGAGGTTGCCCTCACTGGATTTTGAATCCAGCGCGTCTACCAATTCCACCACTTCGGCTTCTCTACAGTGACGCAAATTTTATGTGCTTTTGTCTAAAGCGGTGCAAACTTAGATAAGTTTTCCCGAATACGCAAGAGATAACGCTTTTTTAAGTAAAAATTTTTTATTTTTTCTAATTCTGACTGAGGGGTAGTGGTATCATCGAAACTATCGAGTATTGGGTTGATTTCCTCAAGTTGTTGATTTTCAATGATTTGCACATCTCTGAGGACTTTATCGTAGGCAGTTTTATCGAAGTCAAACTCTAATTCCATGATGGCTTCGTTGATTTCCATCATTTGCATCAAAAAGTCTTGGGGGAGTTTATTTTCACCTTCCGCAGCCATCACACTTTTCAAATCCAAGATGTACTTCATGCGTTTATCAAAATCCGAAAGGGTTTTGTAGGCTTCTGTGTTGAGGGTAGAGAGTTCTAATATCTCATCTTGCTTATCTTCGTCTTCAAGGGTATGAAAATCGGGGTGGTATTTTTTAGAATGGGCATAAAAGGTCTTTTTTAAAGCCGATTCATCTAATTTAAAAGCTATTGGAATGTTGTAAAATTCAAAGAAAGTCATTTTTTTTTAGTTGTTGATTGTTGGTTGTTGGTTGTTGGTTAATGTATTCAAATAACCAATAATTAATAACCAACAACCAACAACCTAAATATTATCGAATAATATCCCAGAAATTAATCACGAGGATAAGTCCCATTAAAAGGAAAAAACCGACTGTTACTGCTTTTTCCATGAAAGCATCACTTACACGCTTGCCCGTGACGACTTCCCAAAGAAGGAACACGACATAGCCGCCATCGAGGGCAGGAATTGGTAAAAGATTCATGAATGCTAAAATGATAGAAAGACTGGCTGTCATCAACCAAAAACGCTCCCAATCCCATACCGAACCAAACATTTTAGCAATGGATTTGAAACCTCCTACGCTTTCGCTGGCTTTTATTTCACCTTTAAACATTTTACCAAATGCCTTGATTTGGTTCACAAGGAAATCATAGCCTTTTGCCACACCCATCGGTAGGGCTTGCGCCAACGAATAGGTCTGGGTTTTCGTTGTGTAATACTTACTAATGTCCGTGCCCGCTATAAATCCGAACGTGCCGTTTGCCTCTGATTGGATGTTAATGGTTAAGGTATCCGCACCCCTCAGTACTTTCCAGACGGAGGGCTGACCTTTGAACCGTTTTGATAAAGATTGAAAATCATTATAAAAAGGCGTTGGAATATCATTAAAACTCACTATTATATCGCCTTTTTGAAGTTGTGCTTTGCCAGCAGGTCTATCTTTTACCACTGAATCCACAGTGAAGGGCATCGGCAAGGTAAATATGCCTTTATCCTTATTTTCAAACGCCGTGAGTAATTTCACGGCTTCGGTAGGTATCGTCAAAACACTCGTTTGACCGCCGCGCTCAACTTGGATATTATTGACGCCATTAAAAACGATTTCTCTTAAAACGGCTCTATCATCAAATTTTTCAAAGGGTTTGTTACCTATTTTCAGGATTTTGTCACCCGTTTTGAAGCCCAATTGTTGACCCAATGAATCGGCATAAATACCATATTTAGCACTTTCTACGGGTACATATTCCTCACCGTAGTACCAAATCATCATCCCAAATATCAAGAAACCCAATATAAAATTCACCGTTACGCCACCCAACATGATGACAAGGCGTTGCCAAGCCTTTTTCGAGCGAAATTCCCACGGTTGTGGTGGTTGTTTCATTTGCTCAGTATCCATGCTTTCGTCCACCATGCCGCTGATTTTGACGTAGCCACCCAAAGGTAACCAGCCAATACCGTATTCTGTTTCACCAATTTTCTTTTTAAAAATTGAAAAATAGGGGTCAAAGAACAAATAAAATTTTTCAACGCGTGTTTTGAACCATTTAGCGGGGAAAAAGTGACCGCACTCGTGTAAAACTATCAAAAGGGACAAGCTCAAAAAGAACTGCCCAAGCATTGCTATACTCATTTATATTATTTAAAAATTATGAATTATCTTTTAAAACCATTTAAAACTACTTAAAATGCGTGCAAATGTAACAAATTTTAAAACTAAGTGTTTCCATTTTCATTTAAAATGGACAAATGATTAATTTTGTTCGATTAAACTACCCCCTCAGTATTGAACACTAAAAATTAGGTCAATTCACCTTGATTTTAACATTTAAACGATAAAATGCAGCTTTTTTATACGACGAATATCGAAAACAGTTTTGCTATTTTTAATGAAGATGAAGCGCGCCACATTGCTCAAGTTCTTCGACGGAAAGTGGGTGATGTGATGCAACTTACGGATGGCAAAGGCAATCTTTATGAAGGTGAAATTATTGATTTGGGTAAAAAAACGTGTGTAGTGGGTATCAAAAGTACGATTGAAGCGTACAACAAACGACCGTTTCATCTGCACATCGCTATTGCACCCACAAAAAATATTGACCGTTTGGAGTGGTTTTTGGAGAAAGCTACAGAGATGGGGATTGATGAAATAACACCCTTGATTTGTAAGCGCAGTGAAAGAACTGTGATAAAGCATGACCGATTGAATGGGATTCTTATTTCAGCCATGAAACAATCTTTGCAAACGCATTTGCCCGTCTTGAATCAATCTATTGATTTTCAATCTTTTATGAAAAAAGATTCAGAATTAATAGGCGCCCGATTTATAGCTTATTGCAATGATGAAACGACGCCATTATTGAGTAAAATATACGAAAGACAATCGGATTGCGTTATATTGATAGGCCCAGAAGGGGATTTTACTGAGGGGGAGGTCAAGTTGGCATTTGAACGCCAGTTCAAGGGTATTTCACTCGGCAAAAACCGTTTGAGAACAGAAACTGCAGGCTTAGTAGCTTGTCATACGGTGAATTTATTGAATTTAGCCGTGCCACCGCTTTGCGCGGTGGCACGGTTTCAAACCAATTTAAAATGAAAAAAATAGGTATTCTCAGTAGCTTGATTTTAATAGCATTTTTAACGTTTTCATTTTCAATGAAACCGACCTTAAAATTGGCTTTATTGAAATACAACGGTGGTGGCGATTGGTACAATGACGTGAATTCGTTGAAAAATTTAGCCACATTTTGTAATAGAA
>JANPHO010000726.1:0-2687 GCA_031424515.1 Saprospiraceae bacterium | reverse complement strand
GAAAAAAGTCGTTTTTATTATCATCATTGTGTGTTTAGCTACGACATTCAAAAGTGTAGCCCAAGACACCACACGCACACTTTTTAAACTTATTAAACCACAAACATTGGGGCTTTATGTAGAACCTGAAATGAGTTACGGACAATTGAGGGGCAGCATGACAGGTTTTGGCGGTGCATCGGCAATGCTTTTATTGAATAAAAAATGGGCATTAGGCGCAACAGCTCAAATGAGTTTGAGCGATAACTTTGTCCCTAAAGCAGTAAGCCCATTGGTCGTTCAATCTTTTTTAGCCGGCGGTAAAATAGAATATACACCTATGCCTGATGCATTAGTGCATATCAGTTTTCCTTTGATGGTGGGTGTTGGAGAAGCATCAGCGGATTCACTTGGCACAAAAGGAGAGCGTAACGGTAGGTATCATGATAACGGATTTTTAGGACAAAACCACGATAATAGCAATGCGTATGTGGTAGTGCAACCGGGTATTCATTTAGAAACCAATTTGATGCGTTTTGCGAAGCTGTATGTAGGTGCTAATTATAGTTTATCCTTTTTGACGGACAATCAAACGGCACTTTTACCCGCCAATACAATGCAGGGATTTTCCATCAATGCTGGATTGAAATTGGGTTTATTTGATTTTAAATTAAACAGAAAAAAAGTGGAAGTTCAATAATGAAAGTGCCCGTCCATCTATGTGGTATAAAAGACGCTCTATGATAGATAGGGTTTTGTCAAAATTTAGATAGAGTTTAGAGAGAGGTTGCCATAAGTAACCTCTTTTTTTATGTTAATTAAATGTCTTTTAGAATAGAAAAATCCACCTTCAAGTATAAACCAACTCTCATAGAATAGACATATTCAAACTTTCTTCAAGATTCAACCCTTATCTTTACCCCATGAAAATCTTAATCATCGAAGATGAACAAGAACTAGCCGAAAATATAAAAGGTTATTTAAAGGCAAATGATGTGTTGTGTGAAATCGCCAATAGCATAGAAAGTGCTATAGAAAAAATTGAGGATTTTGAATACGATTGTATTTTACTGGATTTGATGTTGCCCGATGGTAATGGTTTTAGGGTATTGTCTGAACTGAAAAAACAGAATAGGACAGAAGGAGTCATCATTATTTCGGCAAAAGAAATGCTCGAAACCCGTATTGAAGGCTTTAATTTGGGTGCAGATGATTATTTGACCAAGCCGTTTCATTTGTCAGAATTGTTAGTACGCATACAGGCTTTAATACGACGAAAGAATTTTAAAGGCAATAATATTATCGCTTTTAATGAAGTGGAAATTGATATTTTGTCCAAATCTGTAAGCGTTAAAGGGCAGAAAATAGAGGTGACTAAAAAGGAAATTGATTTGCTGTTGTATCTAATTGGCAACAAAAACAAGGTATTGTCTAAAAGTGCAATCGCTGAACACCTTTCGGGCGATATGGCGAATATGTTGGACAACCACGATTTTGTGTATGCCCACATTAAAAATTTGAAAAAAAAATTGAGCGAAGCAGGTTGCGATGATTATATCAAAACAGTCTATGGCTTAGGCTATAAATGGCAAAATGACTAAAAAACTCTTGCATAAAACCTTACAGGCATACTTGATTTTTTCGGTAATTGTGCTGCTTATATCAGCCCCTCTATTTTATTTTATGATTGAAAAAATCTATATCGAAGATGCCGACGAAGCACTGTTTTTAAGAAAAAATGAGTTTATACAATACACCATTCCCAATGTCAAAGAAACGGATATTCCGATTTGGAATAAGATGAATCGGGATATTAAAATTGAAAACCTGACCCCCTCAGTATTGAAGGATACTTTGTACTACCGTTTTTATTACGACACACTTTATGCAGAAAATGAGCCGTATCGCATCCTAAACACACCTGTTGTAATCGAAGGCAAAAACTATACTTTTTCAGCCCGAATGAATTTGGTTGAAACGGACGATTTAATACAAAGTATCACAAGACTTTTTGCTTTTGTACTGCTTTTATTGCTTATTGGTCTCTATTTTATCACAAAAAGATTATCTATTCACCTTTGGAAACCATTTTATCAAACACTGAATACGATTGAACAATTTGAGATTGATAAAGCCGAGACCATTCATTTAACACAAACAGAGGTTGAAGAGTTTGAGCGGCTTAATCAAGCCATTTCAAAATTAATTAAGAAAAACACCGCTATTTACAACAGTCAGCGCGAATTTATTGAAAATGCTGCCCACGAATTGCAAACGCCTTTGGCTGTTTTTCAAGCCCATATTGATATGCTGATGCAGCGTTCCGATGTCACGCAAGGGCAATCCGATATTTTAATCAACTTAAATACTGCTATTTCAAGGTTAAATAAATTAAATAAAAACCTACTTTTGCTCTCTAAAATAGAGCGCAATCAGTACGTATCTACTGAAAACATCTCAATAAACACGATTTTTGATAAACAAGCGCCTTTTTTTATCGAACAAGCCGAAGCCAAAAACATTACTGTTACCCTAGAGTTATCGGAACAGGTTTCTGTCAAAACCAATCCCGTTTTAGCCGAAATACTGGTGAGTAATTTGTTTTTAAACGCTATCCAACACAACATACCCAACGGCAATATACACATAAAGCTTTCTAAACAGGCACTCACTTTTTCCAATTTAGGCACGAAGCACCCCCTCAGTAT
>JANPHO010000725.1:0-4791 GCA_031424515.1 Saprospiraceae bacterium | reverse complement strand
ATTGGCACAGTTAACCTTTTAAATGCGGCTCGTACAATCTGGAAAAATCGGTCAGATACTGAGGGGGTACGTTTTTATCACGTTTCAACCGACGAAGTTTATGGCAGCTTAGGCGACGAGGGCTTTTTTACAGAAGAAACTCCTTATGACCCACGCTCGCCATACTCGGCTTCAAAAGCAAGTAGTGACCATTTGGTAAGAGCATATTATCACACCTATCATTTGCCAGTGGTGATATCCAATTGCTCCAATAATTATGGACCCAATCACTTTCCTGAAAAGCTGATTCCGCTTATAATAAGTAATATTTTAAATAAAAAAGCATTGCCTATTTATGGCGATGGTAAATACACGCGCGATTGGTTGTGGGTAAAAGACCACGCAATAGCAATTGATACCATTTATCATACGGGTGAAACAGGGGAGACGTATAATATTGGCGGTAATAATGAGTGGAAAAACATTGACCTTGTTGAAAAACTATGCGATATCATGGACGAAAAACTCAATCGCCCAGAAGGAACTGCTCGAGAACTTATTACCTTTGTGAGAGACCGTCCTGGACATGATCGTCGCTACGCAATTGATGCTTCAAAATTACGAGATAATTTGGGCTGGATCCCCTCAGTAAAATTTGAAGAAGGCTTCAGAATGACCATTGATTGGTATTTAAATAACAAAACTTGGGTCGATAATGTGACTTCTGGCGAATATCAACGTTATTATGAAGGTCAATATGCTGAATAATTTATTGGTTTTAATTTAAACACAACTTCCAAAAGGCTTAATCCCCTTTTGGAAGTTCACTATAAGTAGTTGGGCTAAAATAAACACTGCTATTTTTTTAAGTCGGCTCTGTAAAATGTAAAAATACTCCGCGTTGCTTCGCATTTTTTACATTTTACAGCCCGACGATAGCAGTCTCTATTTCTTTACGCCTATTTATATTGAATTATTTTTAGATTTTAATTGGGATTTGTGTCCTGATTCTTTTTGAAAAACATAAAAAAATACCTTACCTATTTAATCATGAGAAGAATTCTTCCATTAGTCATTGTATTGCTATCATTTTTATCACAGACTTCGATAACTGCACAATCTGTTAATCAAGTACTCATCACATCAGAACTTACCAAAAGGGGCTTAACAGAGCAAGAAGTCCGGGTAAAATTGGCCTCCAAAGGAATTGATATTGATAGATTAAAACCAGAGGACTTACCCCGTTACCGCAAACCCATTGAAGATGCAGTAGCAGAACTCGAAGCAGAGAAGGCTCAAAAGCAGAAAAATACTACCGTCGGAGTAGAACCTGCCGCCGCCGCTGCAGCTGCTAAAGTCCAACCAACTAACTTAGATAATCAAAAAATTGAAGCAGAAGCCAAACAGTTGAGTAAGGGTAAAGCTGTTGAAATTCAAGAAGATATAGCTAAAGGAGCGACAGCCGAGGAAGCTATATCAAAGGCTTTGTTATCGAACTTGAAAGATTCGGTTACTAAAATACCCGCTTTTGTTTATGGGCAAAATATTTTCAGAGATAAAAATTTGGGTTATTTCCTTGATAAATCTTTTAAAGCACCAGATTCTTATATTTTAAATGCTGGTGATAAATTGACGATAAGCATATCTAACCCTCGTGTTTTTTACAATCAAGCATTTGAAATAGATAAAGAAGGCTTTTTGAAATTAGAGAATATGCCTCGCACTAACTTAAAAGGTATGACCGTCGATAGGGCTCGTAAGGTATTGGCAAGTAATTTTGCTCGTTTTTATTCATTTGCACAAGAAGATTTTCAAATTACGGTATCCGCAGCCCGTATTGTAACTGTCAATATCGTGGGTGATGTGTTTAACCCTGGTACCCATACAATATCAGCGGGTAATTCCGCTTTCAATGCTTTAGCTGCGGTGGGTGGACCCACAAATATCGGTAGTGTGCGGAATATACAATTGACACACACTTCTACAGGTGAGAAAAAACGCTTGGATGTATATGAGTTTTTGTTTAATCCAAGTATGACTAAGGATTTGTATTTATATGAAAATGATTATATCTATGTTCCACCGATTGGAAAAGTTGTAACTATTGATGGTGCTATCAGAAGACCATTTAAATACGAATTATTGGATAAGGAGAATCTGAATAAGTTAATTGAATATGCAGGAGGCTTGACTGAAAACGCTTATCAAACAACTTTTCAAGTAAAAAGAATAGTTGATGATAAAGAGAAAGTTATTGATATAAATTACAGGGATTTAAAAAGTAAAGGTAGTGATTTTACGCTTTTGAGAGGGGACGTAGTCGTCATTAAAGAAGTTCCGGGAAACCTTGAAAACGTAATATCTATTTCAGGTGCAGTAGAACTGCCTGGGAATTATGAAATTACTGAGGGGATGAAAATCACTGACCTTTTAAAAAAGGCAACTCTGCGTAAGGAAGCAAGAACTGATATCGCTTATTTGCAAAGAGTGAATAATGATAAGACTGTGCAATTGAAACTTATCAATATCGATGAGATTTTATCTAACCCATCGGCTATTTCAAACTATAAATTGCAGTCCAGAGATGCTTTAATTGTATTTGTGCAAGAGAAATTTGCACGAAAAGACTCTATTACGATTACAGGTTCAGTGAGAGATGCTAAAAGATTGCCTTATGATGTGAGTCAATCCACAAGAGTAAAGGATTTCATTACATTAGCAGGCGGTACACAGCCTAATGCAACTGATTTTGCTTATATCATCAGCATGGATTCTTCGAACTCTAAAGTATTGGAATATAAGCAGATTAATATTAAAGATGCTTTGACAAAACCAAACTCTACTGATAATGTAATACTGAAACCGAATGATATTATCAGAGTTTTATCAAAAGAGGATTTCGTGGATGAAGCTTATATTAGGATAGCGGGTGCTGTGCGTAAGCCTGGGGAGTATAAATATGCACAATCTTTATCTTTGACAGATGCCTTGGTTTTAGCAAATGGATTAAAACTTGAAGCAGCTACCAATAAGGTGGATGTATTTAGAATTCTTTTAAATCAGAACCAACCAGTTAAGACAGTCGTAGCTACAATAGAGGTAGATAAAGACTTAAAAATATCAGATCCCAAATTTAAAGACTTTCAGTTGTTACCTTATGACCAAATCGTCGTCAGAACAATACCTAAATTTGGTTTTCAAAAATTGATAACTATCACTGGCGAGGCTGATTATCCTGGACAGTATGCTCTTATCGAAGATAATGAAAAATTAGCGGATGTGATAAAAAGAGCAGGAGGATTGACTTTAGAGGCTTTTCCTAAGGGTGCTACATTATATCGGGCACAAGAAGGCATTGGTTATATTTATATCGAATTAGATGAAGCAATGAAAAATACTAAATCTAATAATAATATTGTTTTGAAAGAAGGTGATGTTATTGATATACCTAAAACAAAGGATATTGTTTCTATCAAAGGCGCGACTAAAGCTGCTGATTTATATCAAAGTAGGATTTTAACCAATGGAACGGTCAATATTGCATTTGATGGCGAAAGAAGTGCTTGGTATTATGTGGATAAATATGCGGCAGGTGTTAATAAAGATGGAAGCCGAAAGTCAATCGTTGTGGAATATCCAAACGGGGTTGTGAAAAGGACTAAAAACTTTTTATTCTTTAAAGTTTATCCTAAAGTTGAAAAAGGAAGTACTATAAATGTAGGATATGCAGAGAAGAAACCGGAGAAAGATAGCAAAAACGGTAAAGAGAAAACAGATTGGGGTAAAATTTTGGCTGATACTTTAGCTCAAACAACAGCTTTATTATCTTTTATTCTCTTAATACAACGCTTGCAGTAATTTGATTCTTGGTTTTTTAATTAAAAACAGCATCGGAATACTCTGGGTGCTGTTTTTAATTTTTAATGTAAAATTATTATACCTCAATATAGGTATTGAAATATTATTTATTATATTTACAACAATTAGGACTACTTAACTGCTTTGGATTTATTGAGACAAAGCTTATTTACAAACATGTTATCAATTTTAGAGCTATGGTGATTTTCTACATCGTTGCCTTGGCTTTTACAGTAGGCGCATTTTTGAATGCATTTACAGCCAACGGTCGCAGAAGCAAGCGTTATTTTTGAACAAACAAAACTCTTAGATGACTGCTTCATCAAAACAATTATCCCCGATAGACTGAAAATTTTCTTTTTTAGTCTATTGGGGATATTTGTATGTAACTTTCCTCCCTTTCTTTTGTTTCAATAAGGTATTTTTCTTTAATTTTGTATTTATTTTCATATTAAACCCGACGATGTCCAATTGTCTGGATTCCTAATTGATGGAACTGAGGGGTATTGAACCTATCTAATGAGTAAAATTATATTAAAACGTCAAGCAGAAGCGAGTATTCCTACTGATTGGGGGCAATTTCGCATGATTGCTTACGCTCGCCATAAAGAAGATCCTTTGCCTCATTTAGCGATGATTCATGCGGACTTTGATTTGAAACAACAACCTATACTGACCCGCATTCACTCGGAGTGTATGACGGGCGACGTTTTTCACTCTAAAAGGTGTGATTGTGGAGAACAACTTAATTTTGCAATGAAAAAAGCAGCTGAGGAAGGTGGCATTGTTATTTATCTCCGTCAAGAGGGTAGAGGTATAGGGTTAATCAATAAATTGAAGGCTTATCAGCTTCAAGATAAAGGCTTGAATACGGCGGAAGCTAATCTACATTTGGGCTTCGATGCTGATGCTCGCAATTATAATGATGCCATTACCATTTTAAAAGATTTAGAC
>JANPHO010000724.1:0-12947 GCA_031424515.1 Saprospiraceae bacterium | reverse complement strand
TATAACTCTATTCTAAGGTAGAAAATAGCTAAAATGGAAATTATTTCCAACACTCTGGTTTTATTCAGTTTAGCCTTTTTAATTATAAAAATGCATAATAGGCTTATAACATATAATTTTAAATGAAAAAACATCATTTTGACCTTATTTGGTTAGGAAATTGTCTTTTTAATTTTTAACGGCATCCAGCCATCCTCCTTTAAATCCCGCTTTTTTTAAACCTGCTACGACATAAGGATTTTTTTTCATCAAATTCCAAACAAATTGGGAACGATAATTTTCAATTTGAATGATAATGGGTCCTTGATCAATGCCGAGATAATCGCTGTCAATCCACCCATTTTTATTCTCTTTTCCAAAAGTATAAGTCATATTATAAGCATCTTTGAAACCGTATTCAGTCACGAGAGGCGTATTGGCATATTTATTCCACATTTTTTCAAGTGCTGGAATGCAAATTTCAGGTGCAAAAGGTATTGAACCACCTACCGCAGTTGGGGCAATAGTCCCATCATCCACCACTCTTATTGAAGCCGCACCGCGCGCACTATACCCCATAAAATGAACCTTTGTATTATTTATGATTGCAGTTGTATCTTTAGGTCCATCACAAGCCGTCAAACCCCATTCATTGGCATCATAATTTTTAAATTTAGTGGAATTATCCATGCAATATGCTCGGTTGGCATAAGTAGCTCTTCTTGAATTTTCAAAATAATCTATCCCTTTTTTTTGATTGTAATTATCATTAATCCCCTTAAAATCAATATACATTTGGCTGTATTGATGCCCAAAAAGAGGTTCAAAATTGATGTGTTCTTGACCATAGAAAGTTGCCCATTGGTAAGGTTCACACCACCGTTCCCAAGAATCCGCAGGAATTGGGTGCGTTGGCGAACCTATTGCTATGATAAGCAAAACCATCGCTTCATTATAGCCAATCCATTCATTTTTTAAAAAACCTTTTTCAGGATGATAACCCATTGAAAGGTTATTTTTTTCATTTAAAAACCAAGACCATTCTACACGTCTATATAAGTCATCCGCAACTTTTCGGATGGCATTTTCAGTTGGATTATTTTTATCAAAATAGCTCATTACCGATAAAACACCCGCCATCAATAAGCCCGTATCAATACTCGAAAGTTCAACATTTTCAAAGCGAAAACCTTTTTCGTGGTCTAAAAAGTGATAAAAAAAGCCATGAAATCCCGTAATACCTGAATTTTCACCTCCTTGTGGGGCATTCCATAAAAATTGCATGGTTTTTAGAACCCGTTCAGCGGCTTGTTCGCGGGTAATATATTTTTTTTCCGCGCCGATGCAATATGCTGTTAAGCCAAAACCTGTTGCAGCAACACTGGAGAAATTGCGTTGTGGATGTCGGTCGGGTACTTGGTTGTTTTTATCAACTAAATCCCAAAACCATTTAAAAGTTCGGTGCTCTAATTCTTCAAGTGAAAATGATTTAGTGTTAGTGGGTGAAGCTGTATTTATTGTTTTTTGACCACATTGGGAAAAAACAAAAAGGGAAATCAAAAGGGATATATTTAGTTTGAATTTCATTAGGTTGTGGTTTTCGATAGTTGTGATTTCACAGAATTCGAAAAATATCAAGAGTTATACTGCTTTTTCCTCTGAAATTATTGTTTTCCCGTTTTGAAAAGGTAAAATACTGAGGGGGGGACAAATAACAGTTTGCGTTGTTTGATGGTACAAATTGCACCACCAAACAACATCAAACCATCACAAAGTTTATGAAAAAAAGTTACTCCTTCACAAATTTACTATTGGCAATCAAGCCTTTTTCATCAAAAGCAGAGACTGTGTAAAGACCTCTATTTAAGCCATTCAATGAAACTGTTTGATTGTCAAATGAGCCCGAAAAAACAATAATTTTGACCCTTTGACCCATCATATTGGTAATTTCAATGCGTTTCACCTTCTCGGTATTACGAATAGTTAACTCCTCCGTTGCTGGATTTGGATAAACCGAAAGGCGCTCAACCGTAACCGGTTCAAAAATGCCCGTAGTACCGCAACCTGCTCCATCGCCAATAACAAAATCATCGATATAAGAGACTTGTGAAACTGTAGCTGCTGGTAAATTAAGGTCAATGAAGAACGTTAAGCGATAATATTTTTCAGTTCCAGTGACTTTACCTGAAAAATCAGCCGTAATTTCTTGCCATTCATTCACTTTTGTGTTGGCGACTGATAATTCATAAGCTGTACCAGTGCCACCGAGACCGGCTTCTACTTTTGGTGAGAAATTACCGATATGATCCATTAAAACTTTCGTGCGAATCACATATTTTGTATTTGTCCATTTCATAGGTGCGGGTAAATCCGTAAATGCGCCCGCAAAAACTGCACTTCCTGGTCGACGGTCAAATTTAATAACCTTCGCACTGGTATTAATACCCGCTTTTTTAGGATTATCAACTACTTCTACCGGTTTGCCATCTAAATCACCATTCGCAAAATAAGTAGCAGAAAATGGTGTTTCTAAATCCAGTGCACAACCTGTGATAGGCTCTGAATTCCATAAAACATCATCAATATAATAAAGGTCAGTCGTCGTATGTGTGACACCTGCATTGAAGAAAATAGAGATTTTTTTGTGGTTTTTACCTTTTTGATTGCTAAAATCAATATTATAAGTCACCCATTGATTAGCAGAAGATACAGTTACCATTGGGTTTTCAAAAGCTGGCGAAGTACCACCTTCCAATTTAAACAATAAAGGCACAACTTTAGGTGAATAGATTTTGATACTCAACTGATTGAAACGAGATAAGTTAATAGCATTTGCACCGTAATCAATTGTCAAAGCAGACCATTCATCCAATGGGTCAGTGTATTCACCTACTTTATCCGTACCATTTTGCTGATTTTTGAATGGATTATTGATGACTTTCAATGGTGGAGTACCAGCATATTTTCCATTTCTTTGACATTCAAAATCATCCAGAATATTGAGATTAGGTGTTACTGTTCCACAGACATTGATGGTTAACTTACTTAAATTGAGATTATCAAAATAATAAATTTTACCGTTGGCAGCGGTTCCTGCATCAAATAGAATATTTATTTGCGAAATGTCTGCTATTCCTGCAGCAGCTGAAAAATCAAAATTCAACGTTTCCCAAGTATTGGCAGCCGTAACTGTAGCACTCGCCTCTTTATTGCCTTGAGTAGCACTCACTAATTGCACTCTTACCACTTTACCCGCATCTGGCGCATACACTTGAATATTGAGCTGAGGAGATGCAGCATCAATTTTGAAACCAGTTGGTAGCGAACCCGTCAATGTACTGATTGCCGCTGTTCCCTTGGTGTATTTACCCACTTTTGTAGATTTATTGACAGCTCCTGTTGCATTTGGATTGTCAACTACGCTAAAAGAACCGTGCAAAGTTGCGTCATTACTGAGGGGAGCCCATGTCAGTGACTGCGGTTCAAAACTTTCAAGAGGCGGAACTTCCGTAAAACGTATATCATCAATGTGATATACATCGCCAACAGCACCATTTACGCCTGCATTAAAAAACATAACCAATCGTTGATTTCCAGCAAATTGAACTGGGCTAAAATCTGCAGTAGCCTCTATCCATTGTCCCACTTGAGCGGCAGTGATGACCGTTGGTACTTCACGTGATGTAGAGCCACCTTCTAATTTTAAAAGTAAAGTCCCTGCTTTTGAGGCTAATACTTTTACTCTTAAAAAAGGGAATTTGGTTAAATCAATTGCATCAACATTATTGTGCATCAAAAAGCCATATTCAGTACCTTCGCCTGCTTGGTCTTTGAATCTTCCGACACTTGCGCTCGTGTTGATGCCCGTTTTACTTGGATTAGTTACCACACTCAAACTGTCCCATCCTCCTGCGTAACTGGCATTGCGCTGACATTCAAAATCATCTAAAAGATTCAATGTTGTAGGTGCAACCGTGCCTGCACAAGCATCCGCAGGAAGCTGCTTGATATTATCGAAGTAAAAAGTATCTTTTGAATCTTTTACCCCGGGGTCAAAAAAGAAAAGGATTTTTTTAATAGAGTCATTCGCTGAAATGGAGCTAAAATCAAACGAATATTCTTGCCACGCCCTTGTGACAACAATATTTTTAGTAAATTCCTTAGAGCCCTTTGAGCCTTCTAATTTAAAAATGAACTTACTTACCTTGTCACGGCTTGCATTGATTTGAACTGTAATTTTGTTATTTGTAGTCAAATTCAAAGCAGTCGGTATAGTTGCGATAAAAAGGCTGTATTCTGCCAAATTGGATTTGACATAACCCGCGCATTTTGCCGAACTGTTGACAATATTGGGTTTTGGGTTATTAACTACGCCCAAATAAGTGCCATCGGCGGCCGTCCAAGCTAAGGGTGTTGCGCCGCCCGTCTCGAATGTCTCATTGATTTGAGCTTTTAAAAAAGGAGCTGCCATAAAAAACAGCAACACGGGGAGTATCAGTTTTTTCATTTTATTGAAATTTTGGTTAGCTAATATTGTTTAATTTGACTTAAAATTTAATGAATGTAATTTCCTATCAATACTATTGTATCACTATCTTCCCTTTTTTCTCAAAACTATCCCCCCTCAGTATCAGCACATAAAAACCGCTTTTTAAGCCCGTTTTATCAATTGAAACCTGATTTTTAC
The DNA here is from genome assembly GCA_031424515.1 of Saprospiraceae bacterium. Classification (GTDB taxonomy): domain Bacteria; phylum Bacteroidota; class Bacteroidia; order Chitinophagales; family Saprospiraceae; genus JAAFJT01. The sequence continues at coordinate 8,281 of JANPHO010000724.1, read as the reverse complement.
CCATTAAAAAAGCTTTTTTATTAAAAATACTTTTAACTATTTGACCATTCATGTCCAAAATATTCAAACTGGCATTTTCATTTTTTAATAAATCGAATTCAAGAACAAAATTCTCTTGACTTGGATTGGGATAAATTTTTAATGAAAAATCAGTTGCAATATTTAGGGGGTCTTTCACAGCCGTGGTATTATCTTTCGTAAAACCAATTGCATCTAAAGCGGGCTGTATTTCAGGATTTAACATAAAATTTTTCCACAACAAGCCCGTCCTGAAATTTTCAATCATACAGATAATGGGTCCTTGGTCAATCGCCAAATAACTATTGGCATACCAATTTTTTGATGGATTAAAAGCATCATAAAAGCCCATAGTTCCCCAAAGTTGTGCACCCAAATTTCTATAAAAATGCTTTAAAGCTGCCATAGATTGCACGGGCGAATAAGGCATGGAAGAAAGTGCAGCTGTGGGTGAAATCGTTCCATTATCACTACTACTTAAAGGCTCATGCGAAGAATAGCCATTCGGGTCGTCACTTGAAGTCAAGCCCCAGCTATCGCTGCTATAACCAGCCCATTGCTTGGGATTTTCTTTGCAATAAGTCCAATTGATAAGCGATTGATTTTGATTATGGATAAAATAATTGGCAAAAGCATCCTTTTTTCCACGCGGGTCAAAGCCAATAAATGAATAATGCGCAAAAAACAAAGGACCACCCGCCAGAGGACCAACGGAAAGTTTGTAGCCATAATACGTCTGATTATTGACATAATTCGGCGAACCAGCCCAGCCGTTATTGTACAAACTCGCTGGGATGGATTTTGTCGGCGAAGCAACCGCTAAAACATAGGTAATCAATGCCTCATAATAACCCCGCAAAGCAAAATTCATCCGCCAAGCATAATTCGGCGACCAATGCCAATACAAGACATTTTGCCCATTTTGCCTGTACCAATCCCATTCTGCTGCCTCCCATAACTGCTGAATGACCAATCGAAGTCTCGCTTCATCGGTAGAGGTGCCGTTAAAATATTGTTTTGCAGTCAAAAGTCCTTGAAATAAAAAGGAAGTTTCAACCAAATCGCCACCATTATCATAAGTGCTGAAGGGGATTACTTTACCCGTTTTCCCGTCCATCCAATGCGGAAAAATGCCGTGAAAACGGTCGGCGGTAGAAAGGAAATTAACAATTTTTAATAATTGATTGACCCCCTCAGTACGTGAAATAAAACCACGTTCCACTGCCACCACAATTGCTGAAATCCCAAAACCTGTTCCACCTGTGGTAACAATATCGCCCGAAGTGTTTCTCTCTCGAACCATGCCTGATGTCGGATGCGCAAATTCCCAAAAATAACGGAAAGTATGCCGTTGCACCATCGTCATGAGTTCATCATCGGTCATTGTTTTAACAGTAGCCGCCGCTTCATTTGAAAATTCGGATATTTCACTGCTTTTTACTGCCTTTATTTTGTACTTAAAACTTTTAGGGGAACTTGAATTACTCATAAAATCTATAAAAAAAGTTGTAATATTCGTCGTTTTTACTAAACTATAAGTCGAACCATTATCCACTGACCGCCAAATTTGATAGCCATCAGGGCTACCTGATGACGCAACCCAATTGAGTTCAACGTGGCTATCATAACCATTAGCCATCAAATTTGTGGGAATGCTGAGTACCCCAGTTGAAGTCGCTCGATAAGTTCTAATATTGTCAACATATAATAAGCGTTCAGCACCATCAGCCATATTTTGCCCAAAAACGATTGCCTTGGTTTTTGTGAAATCCACGGTGCTATTACCTGTATCATTGAAGAAAATACTGAGGGGTATCTTTATTTCAGTCCAGTTATTAGCAGTTATATTAGGCGTAAAATCACCGATATTGTATTTCTTGGTTTTGACATTATTAGCTGAACATTCCATCAATATTTTAGGCAAAGCAGATTTATCCAAATCCGTGGGTGAATAAACCCAAAACGCCAAAGTATCTGTTTGTTTAATATCTTGTAATGGAAACCCGGGAGCAATCACAAAAGCCGACCAATCTCCTCCTGACCGAGATGTCCAACGCAATTTCAAACTATTATTTCCTTGAAAAACGATTGTGCTTTCAGTCGGGATTTTATCGCCACTTACCCCTAATTGTTCAATAGAACTTGGTGAAGTTTTAAATGCTAAACCTGAATCATAATAGCCAGGATTATTACTATCTTGAAAAAACCATACAGTTTGGGCTTTTACAGGAGCAGCTGCAAAAGTGAGTAAAAATAAAGTAAAGGTAAAAAATGAGTGAATTTTTAGCATAACATCCGTTTCGTTTAGTTTTCTGTTTTCATGTTTTTATTTTGATAAAAAACACGAAAAGCTAATTTTCATTAAGCGAAATTAGATTAAACCAAACGAAAGTCAATATTTTAGACCTCACTATTACCTCACACCCCTAATATTGCATTAAAAAAGAAGTTAAATTATCACTTTCAGTGAGCCCTAATTTTTTACGTAATCGAGAACGTTTATTTTCTATGCTCCGAACTGAGATAAAAAGTAGAGGACTGATTTCTTTTGAGGAAAGATTCATGCGTAGTAAAGCGGCGAGTTTGAGGTCACTTGGGGTGAGGTCAGGAAATTGTGATTTTATACTTTTTAAAAAGGCTTCATGCACTTCATTAAAATTGTCTTCAAATATGCGCGAAGACTCCTCGTGGGTAAGATTGTAATCAATCAAATGTGAAAGTCGATTATAGTGTTTTTCGGGCAAGCCCGTTTTCATTGAATTTAATTCCTCTTTAATTTCAAGTAAAACATCGTTTTTTTGAATGATATTTAAGGTAGAATTGACCAATTCTTTGCTTTTGGCAATCACTTCGGTATGCAGTTTTTCATTATCAATTTTGATGCGCTGTTGCTCCAATTCCTTTTCTTTTTCAGCTTCTAATTTTTGGCGTTGTTTTTCGAGTTGAAAAGTGTGGTATTTTTGAAGCCAAAAAATTAAACCAATAAGTAAAGTAACGTAAAGAAACTTAGCCCAAAGTGTTTCATACCAAAAGGGTAATATTTCAAATTCAATACTTTCTTCTGAATCCGATATATCATTTTTTAAATAAAACTGATGAACACCCGCTGAAAGATTAACGAACTCACGCGCGGTAGAATTGTCCCAATCCGACCACTTTTGCAGGTGATTTGACAATAAATATTGAAAATTTGTTGCATTATTGAAATGTGGCAAAGCGAAATTTACCCTCAACTCCCGATACTGAGGGGGTAGCTTCAAAATGGAATTGGACTTATCCGTTGGGTAAAAATGAAAACTTTCACCGTCTTTTGCATAAAGACGAATTATGGGTTTGGGCTTATAAGTTGACCGAACATTCGCTTTATTTTTATCAAAAACAGCATATCCATCATCCAAGCCAAATAAATAATGGCTACTATCCAAAGCAATCACTGTTTCATAATCGGGAATGAGCTTTAATTTGAACTGAAAATCGGGATTTATGGGCTTATTTTTAGGGTTTTTATTAAAAAAACTGACCCCATCCGAATATATTTCAATATTATCAATTTCAATTTTTAATAAATCATTGCCGATTCCTTGCATCAATTTTCCTTTTTTTGAAAATGAAATATCTTGATTTACTTCTGCGAAATTTTGAGCGCTTTTGTCATAATAATAGTAGTATTTATTGCTTGAAAAAATCAACTTATTATCAATAAATGCAAAAAAAGGCTTTGAAAGCAGTGGTAATTGCTTTTGCTCTACCCTTTCACCGTTTGATGTACTTTGGACAGTATTTTCAAGATTATCAGAGAGTTTGATCTTAAATAATTGGTGATATGCCGTTATTGCCCACAAATCGCCATTTTCATCAAAAGCAATTTTCTTCGTGGGCTCCGCAAATCCCGCTATTTTTTTATTAAAAACCCACTGCTCATTCTTATTTTTTTGATAGAGCGCCACACCCGTATACAGCCCCTGAGCCAAAATATCCCGTTTTGAAGGATGTCGAATGAGACACCAGCCACCTGTCTCATCGGAAATTTTTGAAATGGTATTATCTTTTTTAATGATAAAAGTACCAGAATTATGCCCGCATAATAATTGATTATCAAATATTTTTAAATCCCAAACTTGCCCTTGCAATCCGTTGAGTATTTTAAAATTACCACCGTCTTTGTTTTTATAAAATACACCTTGATTAGTACCGACATATAACTTATCGTTAAAATACGTAGCGGCATAAACTGTCCCAATTTTTCCACTTTTATCTTGAAAAAAAGTGAGTGGAGTAGTTAAATCTATTAAATCAATGCCTTTATCTAAGCCAATCCAAAGGTTTTTTGCGTGATCTTCATGGAGTGAAAGTACGGTATTATTCTGCAGCCCGTTTTCTTTATTGATATGATAGACAAGCCCCCCCTCAGTATTGAGGATAAAAATACCGTTTAAAATAGTCCCCAAAGCATAATTTCCATTGGATAATAAAACTCCTTTATTGAGCTGAAAATCTTTTGAAATGCTTTGCGCAGATTCTAACCAAGTTGAAAAAGTATTGTTTTCGTATTTAAATATACCATCTTTAGTTGTGCCAATTAAAAAGCCTTTTTTCAATGTTAAAATGGTAGAAACCACAGTATTGGCTAAAAAGGAACTGCCTTCAATGAACTTAAAAGTATTATTTCCACCTAATTCGTAAAGTCCCTTCGTCAACCCCTGCAAAATCAAGTGGTTGCCAATGGGATGCAAAAACATAATATTGCTTGGTGGATTTAAAACAGTTATTTTATGATAGTCGTATTTATATATTACCGAAAACGACTGAAAATATACACAATTTTGAAATATCAAAATATGCCAAATTTCCTCTTTTTGCACCTTTGAATTCGTTACGCCTTGACTCAATGAATGATAGCGATAATTACCAGTGTCATCGCGCTGCCAGAAACCAAATTCGGCAAAACCTCCCGAAAAAATGCGTCCTTCTTTATCGGAAGCTACTGACCTTACAATCTGCTGATTAGGCAACGAAAGGGTTCGCCACAAAGCACCATCAAATGCCAGAACGCCCGCGCCATTACCCATGAACATTTCATCATCGGGCGATTGAGTTATTGACCAATTTTGGCTTTGAGCATGATAGTCATCTTTTGAAAAATTCAAGGTGTGGGGCACTTCCTGCGCATGAAGGAAGCCCAATAATCCTAAAATTGTCGTTAAAATTGTAGATAACCGTCTTTGCATAAAAGCAAAGTTAAACGAGTCTTTAATTTTTAGTCCTGATTCTATGAATAAACTTTTAAAATATTGCATTTCATTAGGAAGTAGATATTGCCGTAACTTTAATAATTTTAAAACCATTCAAGCTGCTTTTTCATTATCCACAAAAACCTTTATACTTTTGCGCTTTCAATTCAGCTAATTAATGTGAATTGATGTCAACGCAGCATTTTTAATTTATGAATGATACTTTTTTAATGAACAGTGCCGAATTTGAGGTAAAAACAAGTTGTTTTATCCGTTTTCAAGAATCTACTGAGGGGTACGTTTTACCAGAGCGTTTCACTTTTCCTTTTTATTATGAGCCACACCCGCTGAGTCTATTGGCGGCAAAAGAGTTACAGGCATATATTAATCAGCAAAGTGAAATAGAACATGATTTTGGTTTGGATAATGCTCGCTTGGGTTTGGGTAAAATGTTTGGCGTTTTAGTGGTTCAAGATAAAAAGGGTGAATTGGGGTATTTGGCAGCTTTTTCGGGCAAATTGGCGGGTAAAAACTATCCCGCACAGTTCGTACCACCCGTTTTTGATATTTTTGAGAAAAACAGTTTTTTTAGAATTGGTGAAATAGAAATCTCGAAAATAAATAGCCGAATTGAAAAGTTAGATAATAACTCTCATTTTAATGATTTAAAAATACAACTGCAATCCGCATCTCATTTACTAAATGAGCAAATCAACCAGCTTAAATATGAGCAACGAGCGGCTAAAATAGCCCGTGATATACGCCGAAAAGAAGCAAAAGAGATGCTTTCAGAGGCAGATTTTGAAATTTTACAAGCCGAATTGGGAAAAGAAAGTGTCAATTGGGCATATCATGTCAAAGATTCATCAAAGATTTTGAGCAATAATTTGGCTGAAATTCAAGCCCAAATCGATATTTTTCAAGATGAAATCAATGCTTTAAAAGAGGAACGTAAAAACAAATCTAATCAACTCCAACTGCGCATTTTTGAGCATTTTTCATTCCTAAATCAGCGGGGTGAGAAAAAGAATTTATGCGATATATTCCCCATTTCTGATAATAATTTGCCGCCTTCGGGTGCGGGAGAATGTGCCGCACCTAAACTATTACAATATGCTTTTCAGCATAAAATGAAGCCGATTGCGATGGCGGAGTTTTGGTGGGGACAATCGCCCAATTCCGAAATTCGTAAACATGGATTGTTTTATCCCGCTTGCAAAGGAAAATGCGAGCCCATTTTAGCGCACATGCTGGACGGCATTTTGATGGACGAAAATCCGCTACTTATGAATCCAGCGGAAGGAAAAGAACTAGAAATAATTTACGAAGATGAATTTTTATTGGTTTTGAATAAGCCCGCTGAATTTCTTTCCGTTCCTGGTAAAAAAATTGATGATTGCGTTTTTAGCCGCATGAAGGAAAAATATCCCGAAGCCACGGGACCTTTGGTTGTGCATCGTTTGGATATGTCTACTTCGGGCTTGATGCTGATTGCAAAAACCAAGGATGTGCACCAAAATCTACAAAATCAGTTTATAAAAAGAAAAATTAAAAAGCGTTACGCCGCTTTATTGAACGGTGTTCTTGAAAAAGATGAAGGTTTCATTGATTTACCTTTGAGGGTAGATTTGGATGATAGACCCCGTCAACTCGTCTGTTATGAATACGGGAAACCTGCTCAAACTGCATGGAAAGTCATTGAAAGGCGTGATTTTACAACGAAAATCCACTTTTTTCCAATTACTGGTCGTACACATCAGTTGCGTGTACACGCATCCCACCCACTTGGGCTGAATCTTTCGATAGTTGGAGATGATTTATATGGTAAAGTTTCGGATAGACTCTACTTACATGCCGAAGCTTTGGAATTTATGCACCCAAACACCAATGAAACAATGAAAATAGAAGCAGCGGCGGCTTTTTAATTTTTTAAAGTGAACATTATAGATATTGAAGGGTTTTACTGTATTAATCATCAATATAGACCTAAAAATATGCCTTTTACTCGCCTTCGCCTTATTTTAGGCGACCAACTCAATATTCAACATTCATGGTTTCAAGAGAAAGACGATACAACATTGTATGTTTTAATGGAAATATTGAGCGAAACCAATTACGTTCGGCATCATATCCAAAAAGTAGTGGGCTTCTTTTCTGCTATGCGCTCTTTTTCAGAAGAACTCCAATCTGAAGGTTTTAACGTAGAATATTTTAAACTGAATTCAAGCCATAATCTTCAATCTTTTAGTGGGAATATCAAATATTTAATAGAAAAATACGCCATTAAAACGTTAGAATATCAATTGCCTGATGAGTACCGATTGGATATTGAATTAAAAAATTTAGCGCTTGAGTTATCCGATACAGAAAGCCTGTCCCGAGAACTCGGTGGGTGTATTGTGCAAGCTTTTGATACCGAGCATTTTTTAAGCACGCGCTCGGATTTGGCGGAGATGTTTAAGGGTAAAAAGACCTTTATTATGGAGCCTTTTTACCGTAAAATGAGGGTTAAACACAATTTATTGATGGAAGAAGATGGCGTGACCCCCCTCAGTAAAAAGTGGAATTTTGATGAAGAAAACCGTAAAAAGCTGCCCAAAGGTACCATTATCCCGCCTCCCGCCCATTTTTATAAAAACGTTTCGGCAATCACTGAAATGCTTGAAAAATACCAAATTCAAACAATTGGTAATATTGATGCCGCCCTTTTTGATTGGTGCACTACCCGCTCCGAAGCACTTAAATTGCTCCAACATTTTATTAAAATTCGCCTACATTCCTTCGGCACTTATGAGGATGCGATGACTCAAAAAGACAGTTTGCTTTTTCATTCAAAGCTCTCTTTTTCCATGAATATTAAGCTCATTTCTCCACTTGAAGTGGTTAAAACCTGCATTGAATATTGGGAAAAACATCAAAATACCATTTCAATTGCCCAAATTGAGGGTTTTGTCCGTCAAATTATCGGTTGGCGGGAATACATGCGCGGCATTTATTGGGCTAAAATGCCTGAATTTGCCCACCTCAATTAT
>JANPHO010000723.1:0-2434 GCA_031424515.1 Saprospiraceae bacterium | reverse complement strand
TACTGAGGGGGGGCAATTATTGATAAAAAAAATGCAGGCGGTATTGAGTGAAAAGTAGCTTTTAAACGGCTTAATTTAAATTTTAGATTTCATAAAAATGCCTTACATTCGTATAAAATAATCCAATTTTATGACAATATGAAACAACTATGAAGAAGTTTTCAAAGTACATTGGTATTCTTATCCTTTTTTTATTTCTAACTTTAGTGACTCAAATTGGTGGTGTCATTTTACTCATCTGTGTTCCCATTTTTAATTATATCAATCGTTTTAATGAAAAAAAATGGTTGCGTAACTTGTTGAAAACCAGCATTTTCTGTATATTTTATATGCTTGCAACCTTTTTCGTTGTTCCTACTATGGCGAAATGGGGCGGGCGTACACCCATGCCTTTTAACAATGATAATCCTAACTTAAAACAACATACTTTACTCACGGTCATCCTCAATCGGCATTATGTAACACCTCAAATGAAGATGGTTACTGAGGGGGTCGCTTTAAAAATGGCGAATAAACATGGCGACACTTGCGTCATTACTTATTTGGATTGTAATTTCCCTTTCTTCGATGGCTTCAGATTGTATCCGCATTTGAGCCATAATGATGGTCAAAAAATTGATTTATCCTTTCAATATCTCGATAACACAACTAAAGAACCCACATCTAACCGACCTTCATGGTTGGGATATGGCGTGTGTGAAGAACCCAAAGCGGGTGAGGAAAATCAAGCTGAAATGTGCGCTGAAAAAGGCGAATGGCAGTATAGTTTTATGAAAAAATACGTCATTTATCAAGGGAATAAAGAGGATTATCTATTTGACGCCAAAGGAACCCAGGATATGATTCGCTTTTTTCTGAGCGACAGTCACGTCAGTTTTGTGATGATTGAGCCGCATTTGAAAAAGCGTTTGGGATTCGAGCAAGTTATAAAAGTACGTCATCCACCTTGCGGTGCGGTGCGACATGATGACCATATTCATGTGGCAATTTATTAAATTTCGTAAAACGAGCATATAGATTTTGAAAACCTATATGCTCGTTTGATAGCGCATTTCAATTCAAAATCAAGCTCTTTTTTCCATTAAAACAGGTAAAGATTCCTCAAAACTCCTGTTTTCAGCTGTCAATTCTACAATCGTTGCGGCTTGAGGCAGCGTGAAAAAGAATGTCGTTCCCTTACCTACTTCAGATTCTAACCAAATCTGACCTTTATAAGTATCAATAATCCGCGTACAAAATGCCAAACCGATGCCCGAGCCTTCATATTGGCTGGTTGAATGCAAACGTCGGAACATGGCAAAGACTTCTTTTTGATATTCTTCGGCGATGCCAATACCGTTATCTTTTACAAAATACGTCAAATTATCCTGCTCATTTTTAAAACAACCTATCACTATTTTAGGGTGCTCACTTTCGTTGTATTTTAATCCATTGTTGATTAAATTTTGAAAAAGCTGGATAATCAAAAGCTGATGTGCCGTAACATTGGGCATTTCGCCGATTTGAATATCCGCTTTTTTCTCTTCAATTAACAGCTTAATACTGGATAATGCGACGTTTATAGCCTCAGTAATATCCACTTTTTGAGGTTTCCCGAGATTTTTATCAATTTTAGAATAACTCAAAAGACCTTCAACGAGTGCCAATGATTGATAAGAACTACTTTTTATGAAATTGATGTATTCGAAATCCCTTTCATCGAATTTATCTTTATTTCTCTTTTCAAGTAACTGCGAAAAAGATAAAATACCCCTGATGGGTGCCTTTAAATCGTGAGAAGCGATATTGGCAAAATCCGTTAGTTCTTGATTACTTTTCTCCAATTGAAGAGAATAGTCCTTAAGTTTTAACTCACTTTCAAATAATTTGTCGCTGAACGACTTTTTTTCAAGATAAGCCTTCGAAAGTGCCTCTTTAGTTTGCTCTTCTTTATTTAAAATAGCTTGGAGTATGCGAATGAGGATTAAAATGAGGAAAATAAATATCAAAGTGCTGAATCGAACATTCTGCCAAGCAGAAGTACGGATGTATTGAATAATATCATCAAATTTTTGATCCACCATGAGCATGGCTACCACTTCACCTTTATTGTTTTTGATGGGCGCAAAAGCTGAAAGCCAAGCGCCAAATTCGTCTTCATAGAGTGGAATTATCCCACCTGAGGTATTATTTTGATATAAATTATCGGGGCAAGTTGAGTATTTATGCCTGTAATAAGGCTCCGACGAAGAGGTCACGCCAAATTCATACTGTTTTTGCTCATTATCATATATGAGTGTGTATATGGGGCTATTAAGCTGCGTGGCTTCATAATTTTTAGCCAAAACTTTATGAATAGCTGAATAAACTGAATCCGTTTCAGAATTCGTCAAAGCATCTTTACTCAAATATCGTTGCGTTAATGCTTGGTGTGCATCGCCGTTTATTTGTAAAA
>JANPHO010000722.1:0-3919 GCA_031424515.1 Saprospiraceae bacterium | reverse complement strand
GTTTACATATTCCAATTGTTTAAAACCCATAGGAATCAACTCAAACTTTACGATTGAGCTAAAATCAGAGTTTTCCCAAGTTACCAGAATAATTTTGAAAAAGAAGAGGGAAATATTTAAATTTTTAGAGTATTGTCTGGCGACTGTTACTGATGAAGGAACAGATATACCCTGTTTAAAAAACTTTAATGATGAGTCACATTACTTAATTTATGGACATTAAATCTAATTTGTGTATATTTATATACATTTAAATACATAAATATACTAAAATATACTTTTAATTGATTATCTCAACTAATTACTTTTTCAATTTGAAATCTACAAGAGAATACAATGTTTATGAATTGTTTATATATTTGTATTTTTATCAAATGCTTGAATTCAATCGTTTAAAATGCAAAACAAGCGTATCATCATATTAGAACAAGACACAGAAGCCGATACTTGCCGTAAAGAAGTAACGCCTAAACTCTATGCAAGTGGTTGGAATGATGACCAAATTCTTGAGCAGCGAACCTTCACTGATGGTAAAATTGTCATTTTGGGTAAAGTCGCCCAACGTGAAAAACCTAAGAAAGCAGACTATATCCTTCGAGTGGCTCAAAATTTCCCGATAGCTGTTGTTGAAGCGAAAAAACGATACAAAACGGCAGCCGCAGGTTTGCAACAAGCTAAGGAGTATGCCCAAATTCTAAACGTCAAATTTGCTTATGCTACCAATGGAGCTGAAATTATTGAGTTTGATTTTTTAACAGGGCTTGAAACTGCTCTAACTCAATATCCAACGCCTCAAGATTTATGGAATAGACTCCAAAAGGTTGAAGCCATTTCAGATAAAGTAAAAGAGTTTTTATTTAAACCCCTCAATCCTAACTTAGGTAAAAAACCAAGATACTATCAAGAAATTGCCATTAATAAAGCTATTCAAGCCATTTTGGAAGGGCGTAAACGGCTTTTGCTAACTTTAGCCACTGGAACAGGTAAAACGTCTGTGGCTTTTCAAATTATATACAAACTTTGGAATAACCGTTGGAACACAACAGGCGAATACCGTCGCCCGAAAGTTCTGTTTTTAGCAGATAGAACTATCTTGGTAGATGACCCTCATTCCAAAGATTTTGCTGTTTTTGGTGATGCACGCGCTTTAATTACCGAAGATGGTGCGACGACAAGCCGTGAAATTTACTTTTCAACGTATCAAGCTTTGGCTGAAGATAATAATAGGGCAGGGCTTTTCAGACAATATCCCCGTACTTTTTTTGATTTGATTGTCATAGATGAATGTCATAGAGGTAGTGCCACTGATGAAAGCAACTGGCGAGTTATATTGGATTATTTCACGTCATCCGTTCAATTAGGTTTAACTGCTACGCCGTTGCGAAAAGATAATAAAGATACTTATGCCTATTTTGGTAATCCGCTATATACTTACAGTTTAAAACAAGGTATTGAAGATGGTTTTCTTGCGCCTTACATCGTGAAGAGTATAACCACAGATGCTGATACGCAACATGGTTGGCGACCACTAGCGGGACAAAATGTTGCTAAAGGCAATATTATCCCCGATGGCGTGTATTCTACTGCCGATTTTGAAAAATTATTGTCCCTTTTGCCGCGTACAAAAGCTGTTGCAAAACATTTGACTGACCATTTAAAGAAAAACGGGCGTTTGGATAAAACGATAGTTTTTTGTGTTGACCAAGAACATGCTGAGCAAATGTGTCATGAGCTTAACAAACTCAACACTGATATGACTCAGTTGAATCCAAATTATATTGTTCGGATTGTGTCGGATGAAGGAGATGTGGGTAAAGGGCATTTGAGCAATTTTATGAACTATGAGCCAATGGAGAAGGCAGGCGTTCCGATTATTGCGGTTACATCGCGATTAATGAGTACAGGTGTGGATATTCCGACTTGTAAAAATGTCGTTTTGTTCCGCTTGGTTAATTCTATGACGGAGTTAAAGCAAATTATCGGACGAGGCACACGAGTAAGCGAGGATAAAGGCAAGATGTTTTTTACTATTTTGGATTATACGGGTAGTGCAACGCGTCAATTTGCTGATGCTGATTTTGATGGCGACCCGCCTTTGATTACGGCAGAAGAAATAGACGCAAAAGGCAATACTGTAAGAGGTAGTTTTATAGAAGAATATATTGCACCGCCTCCGAAAGAATGGACTGAAGCTGATATTAAGCGTTTTCAAAATCAAGCGGATAGGGTAGGGGTGGAGCAAAAATATTACGTTACTGAGGGGGTGGTCAGCATTGTTGCGGAAAGCGTTCAAATTTTAGATACGCATGGAAAACTCCGCACTATCGAATTTACGCAATATGCCAAAGAACAATTACACACTCTTTTCACGGATGCTACTGCTTTTCAAAAGGCATGGATGGATATGGCTGAACGGCAACTTACTTTGCAAGAGTTGGAAAATAGAGGTGTTTCCATTGACCAACTTTTTGATATAGCGGGCATACCTGATATTGATGCTTTTGATTTGTTATGCCATATCGCTTTTGACCTCCAAGCAATGACCCGAAAACAAAGAGCTGCAAAAGCACAAAAAGCTTTACTTTTATCCGATTATTCGCAGAAGGCAAGAGAAATCCTTGATTTGATATTGGATAAGTACGTTCAGTTTGGGATTGATGAAATTAGTGCTGATATTTTGGAAGTAAAACCCATTTCTGAAAAAGGCAGTGTAATGGAAATTGCTCAAATATTTGATGGTGCTCCAAATTTGTTAAAAGCTTTGGATGATATTCAAAGAATGTTGTATGCGGAAGCCGCTTAATTTTTTAAAACAATTTATGAAAACCAAAACTATAAAAGCTCCTGAGACGACTTCACAACGCCTTTCTGCTCTCATAAAAGGCTGTCGGGATATTATGAGAAAAGATAAGGGCATGAATGGCGATGCTGACCGTTTACCCATGCTCACGTGGATTATGTTCTTGAAATTTTTGGATGATGTGGAACAAGAGCAAGAAACCAAAGCTCTACTAAAACGTCAAGTCTATAAATCTGCTATCAGTAGTCCTTATCGTTGGCGGGATTGGGCTAAAAATCAAAACCTCACTGGTGATGATTTTTTGGCTTTTATCAATAACGAAAAGGCAATTTTACCCGATGGTACTGAGGGGGTCGGCTTGTTTTATTATTTGCGCAGTTTACAGAGTGAAACGGGGAGCGGGCGTCAAGATGTAATAGCAACCGTTTTTAAAGGCGTGACCAACCGCATGATAAACGGTTATTTGTTGCGTGATGTGGTGAATAAAATTGATGCCATTCATTTCAATAGTACCGAAGAAATCTATACACTTTCGCACCTTTATGAAAGTATTTTAAAGGAAATGCGCGACGCTTCGGGCGATGCAGGGGAGTTTTATACACCGCGCCCAGTGGTCAAATTTATGGTTGAAATGCTCAATCCGCAATTGGGTGAATCCGTGCTTGACCCTGCGGCTGGTACAGGCGGTTTTTTGGTTGAAGCTTTTGAGCATTTGAGAAAACAAGCCGTCAATACTGAGGGGTACGAAATCCTACAAACGCGCAGTATTTACGGTGGTGAAGCTAAGCCTTTACCGTATTTATTGTGTCAAATGAACCTTTTATTGCATGGTCTCGAATATCCGATATTGGATAGTGGTAACAGTTTGCGCAACCCTTTGCGAGATATTAGCGATAAAGACCGTGTGAATATTATCCTGACCAATCCACCATTTGGAGGGGAGGAGGAGCGCGGCATTCTCAATAATTTCCCTGATGATATGCGGACGGCTGAAACGGCTATGCTGTTTTTACAACTGATTATGCGGAAACTCAAACGGTCATTTATGGGCGTGAAAGGCGGACGGGCTGCGGTCGTTGTACCCAATGGGACACTTTTTGCTGACGGTATTGCTGCCCG
>JANPHO010000721.1:0-2257 GCA_031424515.1 Saprospiraceae bacterium | reverse complement strand
GCACCCACAGCAGCGGGTGGTTTTGGGGCATTTGGGTCTTTTTTTACTGTGCCGCCTGCCAAACCAGAAGCCATTGAATTATCCACTAATTCGGGGCGTAACTTGCTGTATAAATAGCGATAAATAGGCTTTGAACTGTTTTTTAAATGCAAATCAAACCATTTCCATGTACTATAAGCAATGAATCTATCGGCTGCCAAAGCCGTTGCGGATAGCTCAATTTCCTTTTCAGAACTGTGGGGATAGAGTTTTAAAACTTCTTCAAAATCATTTGGATATTCTTTTTTAACCAGCGCTACATAATTTTCTTCTTTATACGGTTGACCTTGCATAAAAGCTTGACCGGGAACTTCCGCAGAGTTCCATCCCAATAAAAGGGGTACTTGCGCTTGCTCATTGGCGTTGAAAATTTGGGGCAATGTTTTAGGTAAAAAATAATTATCAACCACAACAGGAAAGCCAAACCGCTGAGATTCATCATATAGTTCATAAACATCTCTCGTCGGGAGGCCCCTCAGTAACTTGATGCTCGGATAGCCTGCTTTTTGAGCAAACTCCACTCCTACCTTTTCAGCCTCTGCCAAAGGCACGGGTGCTAAAGTCGGATTGATACCCGCGCCACTTTCGCCAATTGCACCCGCAATCATGCCTTTTGACATCGGCGAAGCCATTTGATAACTGACTGAAATAGACCCCGCTGACTCACCCGCAATGGTCACTTTTTGAGGGTCGCCACCGAAGGCAGCAATATTTTTTTGCACCCATTTCAAAGCAGCCACTTGATCCAATAAACCATAATTGCCCGATGCTTTATATGGTGATTCGGCACTTAATTCGGGATGCGCCATAAAGCCAAATATATTGAGGCGATAATTACACGTTACGACCACAATGCCTTTTTTAGCCATGCTTTCACCATCATAACGCGGTTCAGAACCATCACCCGCCACAAAACCACCTCCATAAAAATAGACTAAAACGGGTAAATTTTTAGTATTGCGCTTAGCAGGTGTCCACACATTTAAATACAAACAGTCTTCACTGACACCATTTGAGCGCGAATTCATATCTCCCCAAATAAGTTTTTGCATGGGGCGGGGGGCAAACCTTTTAGTTTCTTTTACACCCACCCATTTATCAAGCGGTTGTGGGGCTTTCCAACGCAAGATGCCCACTGGTGGCTTGGCGAATGGAATACCGAAATACGTCTGAATACCCGTTTTGGTATCATAATTCCCTTCAATAATACCGTGTTCGACCGTTGCCCGCACAGCAAAAGCATTATTATTTTGAGCATCCATCGTCATAGTAAATAAGGTAAAAACGCCTATTAAAAAGCTAAATTTGTTCATTTTAAAATTGTTTAGTTACTGAAATATTCTTATTGTCTCATTTTGTAACAATAATAAGATTTAATTTTCAATCATTCTTACTTATGTTTGTAAAAATTTTATTTTTACTGAAAATAGTCATTTTAAATATAGGATTTATGAATAGCTCCGACTTTTTACCGCACATCGCTTATGACTCCGTTATCTTTGGTTTTTCGGGTGAAAAACTCAAAATATTGATTATGAAATATCATAATACAGGTTTTTATGCCTTGCCAGGTGGTTTTGTCTTGAAAAATGAAAACTTAAATGATGCTGTTCAACGCGGTTTAAAAGAACGGACGGGCTTGGATAATATCTACTTAGAACAATTTTACACGTTTGGCGATACTGAACGCTTCAAACCTGAAGTGATGCAAATGATTTTAGAAGCCAATAATATCAATATTGAGCAGTATAAATGGATGACCGAACGGTTCATTTCAGTAGCGTATTATGCATTGATAAATTACGATAATGTCGTTCCCACGCCCGATGCCCTATCTGATTCATGCGATTGGTACGACATTGATGAGCTGCCTCCGCTTATGCTCGACCACTCTAAAATTGTCCAAAAAGCCCTTCAAACCCTCCGCGATAACCTTGAACGAAAATTGGTGAGTATGAATCTCCTCCCTACCCTTTTCACGATGAAAGAACTCCAAAAAGTATATGAAGCGATATTGGATGAAAAACTTCGCCGCACCACATTTCAACGTAAAATACTCAGTCTGGGCATTTTAAAACGGCATGAAAAGCAGTATTCGGGCAAGGCACATAAAGCCCCTTTTTTGTATAGTTTTGATAAAACTCCCCCCTCAGTATTGTAGTGTTTAGGGATTAAAAAAATGTGTTTTACTTTATACATGAAAAATCCTATTTTTGTA
>JANPHO010000720.1:0-2275 GCA_031424515.1 Saprospiraceae bacterium | reverse complement strand
CCTTTATACTGAGGGGGTACCAATCCTTGTTCATTTTTATTTTACTTTATCACTTATGGTATTATTTTGGATTAATCTTTTAAAAATACTCAATGATTGTTTTAATAAAATTCTATAGAATGAAAAAAGTGATTATCTGTTGTTTTACAATATTGGCTTGCGTTTTAACAGTTCAAGCACAAGATGAAAAGGATAAAGATATAATTAAAGTTGATATTGAAAACGGCATTATCAACGGATTGAAACCTTCTGCAACAATGGCAGATGTCAAAAAAACGATGCCATTTTATACAGGTGAAACACCTGAAAATCAAGGGTTGAATTGTGATGGTGGCATTTTTTATATGAATAACGATATTTATTTTTATACTGCCCGCCACTATGTCGAAATTCGTTCTCAATTCAATGGTAAGCTTTCAAAAGATATTCTCAATAAAAACATCCAAGAAGTCACCAAATTATTGGGAGAACCCGACCATCAAATCAAACCCGCTGGCGATGATGAAAGCATCATGGTGCTTTATTTCAAAACCTCTTACGGCTGCCTGCGCATCAATTATACCATTGCTACGGGTAATATTTTTGAAATTGGAATTCACCCAAAGCCTATCAATGAAGCCATGTTGGATTTGTGTTTTTGAGTTATTAGTAGCCAGTTTATCAGTAGTTAGTTATAGGGCTGTCTTATAAAAACTGTAGTTGTCCGAAAAAGACCTCAGAGAGGTCAAATAATTGTAGGGAATCATAAAAAGTACTTACCGACCTCTTTAGAGGTCGTACAAGATAGTGATAGTACGACCTCTAAAGAGGTCGCCAAACGATTTTTATTCATATTTTCTACAATTATTTGACCTCTCTGAGGTCATTTTAAATCACCAATAGTTTTATAAGAAAGCCCTATAGTTAGTTATCAGAAAATAAAGTCTGATAACTAACTACTGATAAACTGACAACTAACCTAATGCTTGAAAAATATCATTTTTAATATCTTCCACGTGCTCCAATCCGCATGAAATACGGATTAAACCATCGGTAATATCTACTGCCGCGCGTTCATCTGGGCTGAGTTTTGAGTGCGTTGTAGAGGCTGGATGCGTTGCAATCGTGCGGGTATCACCCAAATTGGCGGTATGTGAAATCATTTTCAGATTATTTAAAAACTGACGACCTGCTTCAACACCGCCTTTTACCTCAAAACAAACGATGCCACCACCCAAACGCATTTGCTTTTTAGCCAATTCAAATTGCGGATGCGACTCCAAATGCGGATATTTTACCCACGATACTGAGGGGTGCTCTTGTAACAGTTTCGCCAATGCCAAGGCATTTTGAGAATGTTTTTCCATGCGAATCGCTAAAGTTTCAAGGCTTCTTGAAACAATCCACGCATTAAAAGGGGATAAACTGGGACCTGAATGACGCGCAAAAAAGCGAATTTCTTTGATTAAATCCTTTCTACCCACAATCGCCCCAGCAATGGCACGACCTTGACCATCCAAAAATTTGGTTGCCGAATACGTCACCAAATCCGCTCCGTAAGACATGGGCGTTTGGATATAAGGCGTAGCAAAGCAGTTATCCACGTTCAAAATGATATTGTGTTTTTTGGACAATTTGCCCAACCACTCCAAATCAATCAAATCCAAACCGGGGTTTGAGGGCGTTTCCACGATAATCATTTTGGTATTGGGTTGGATGAGTGCCTCCCATTCCTCTGGTTTTTTAATATCGCCATAAGTATATGTGATGCCCCAACGAGGAAAAATCATGGTCAAAAGCTGGTGCGTAGAACCAAAAACCGAGCGAGAAGCCAAAATATGGTCGCCCGACCGCAACAAACCCGCCATAGAAGTGAATATTGCAGACATACCCGAAGCCGTAGCAATACCATCTTCTGCACCATCCATTTGGCACAAGCGGTCAATAAATTCCGTATTATTCGGATTTGAAAAACGCGTGTAAATATTTCCCGGAATTTCATCCGCAAACAAAGCTCTTGCTTGCTCAGCGTCCTCAAAAGTAAAACTTGAAGTGAAATATATCGGCGAGCCATGTTCACGATAATCGGATTGTTCCGTTCGGGTGCGTATGGCGTTGGTTTCAAAATTATCGAAAGGCATATAGCTGTGTTTTTATATTTTTTAAAAATAATTAATTGGCAAAATCTATTGTCCTAGAAAGGTGCGCAAAGTTCGGTAAAATGCTTGAAATACTGAGGGGGTATTTTAATTTTGTTTTAAAAAGATTAAATTTGAAAGTTAATATTTAAAATAAT
>JANPHO010000719.1:0-2014 GCA_031424515.1 Saprospiraceae bacterium | reverse complement strand
GGCAGAGCTGATTTTAAATTTCTACCATTTACGGTATTGCCAATTTTTTGTTTTTGTTCTGAGCCAAATCTGTAAATCATATAACTTATTTCAAAAATATTGTAACACCTGCCCAATCAAAGTCACCCACCTTTGCACTCTAATTAAAGTAAAAAATCATTTAACCAATATTAAAATCAATTATTATGAAAAGTGAAAATGCAATGGTGGCTATCTATGATACCCATGGTGATGCCGAGCAAGCCATTAAAGAATTGCAAAAAGGAGGGTATGATATGAAAAATCTTTCTATAGTTGGGAGAGATTACCACACAGATGAAAATGTAGTGGGCTATTATAACACTGGAGACCGCATGAAAGAATGGGGTGGCAACGGAGCATTTTGGGGAAGCCTTTGGGGTTTGATGGTGGGTTCTGCTTTCTTTATTATTCCAGGCGTGGGTCCCATTCTCATTGCAGGTTCTTTTGTTTCAGCTTTAGTTGGAGCATTGGAAGGAGCCGTTGTCTTTGGTGGCTTGAGTGCTCTGGGCGCAGGATTGGCAAGTTTAGGAATCCCTAAAGACAGTATTGTAGAATATGAAACGGAAATCAAGGCGGGTAAATTTATGCTTCTCGCTCATGGCACGCCCGAAGATGTTCAAAAAGCAAGGGGAATTTTGAATGTAAAATCGGAGGTTGAAGTAATGGCTTAGGAATGAAGTGAGAATCGCCCCCCTCAGTATTTTCGGGATTTTAGTAAAGAAATCACGTAATTACTCAGTCAAATAGTCGCTTACGCTCCGTTTTCCGATTCTCGGAACTGATTTTACAGATTTTTACTGATCTACACAGATTTTTTAAAAATAATTACTTGTAAATCAGTGTAAAATCAGTCAGTTTCAGCGTAATCAGTGGCTAAACGGAGCGTAAGCGACTGTGTAGCTAAGCAATTACTAAATCGCTTTAAAATGTTGTGAAAATTCATTCACAACGAAAATTTAAATAAAATGAGAAGTAATTCAGATTTGCAAAAAGATGTTCAAAATGCCATTAAATGGGAACCATTGATGAACGCAGCAGAAATTGGTGTTACAGTCAAAGATGGCGTAGTAACTTTAACAGGAGTAGTTGATAGCTACTCGAAAAAGATGGAGGCAGAAGCTGCGGCTAAAAATGTAGTGGGCGTGAAAGCAGTTGTTGAAAAAATTGAAATCAAATACAGCAATACGTGGTCAAAAAAGGATGATAATGAAGTTGCCAACGAAGTGCTGAATGCTTTTAAGTGGAATTGGCAAGTACCCAACGACAAAATAAAAGTAAAAGTTGAAAAAGGCTGGGTGACCCTTGAAGGTGAACTCAATTGGAATTATCAAAGGGAAGCTGCCAAAGATGCCGTGAAAAATCTTTTAGGCGTAACGGGTGTGACTAATAATATCAAAATCAAATCTGAAACACACGATGCTATTGAAAAAATGGACATCGAAAATGCGCTCACCCGAAGCTGGTCGGTCAGTGATCAAGATATTAGAGTTAAAGTTGATGGGAGCAAGGTAACACTTGAGGGAATAGTGAATTCCCCTTATCAAAAAGAAGAGGCCGAACGCATTGCTTGGAATGCCCCAGGTGTGTGGACAGTTGATAATTTATTGGCTGTTGAATATGCACTTTCATTGATTGATTGATCAATTACAAGGGGATGGGAGATTAAATCTCCCATTCCCTTAACTTAAATGGTTAAAAACTGTTTTAAAGTAAGTATATAAATTAACCCTTTATCATGAAAATATTTATGATTGTCAGCCTTGTTTTAGTTATCTCATTTGTCGTTTTTCAAACATATACAGCTATGGCTTCCAATAAAACTGAAGAGCAGCCTTATACCATCATCAAAACTGAAAAAGATTTTGAAATTCGATTCTACCCCTCAGTAACCATGGCAATGATTACCTCTTCTGCCAAATCCTATAAAGAATTGGGTAGTTCAGGTTTCAGAAAACTCGCTGGGTACATCTTTGGTGGCAATGATGAAAAGAAA
>JANPHO010000718.1:0-7797 GCA_031424515.1 Saprospiraceae bacterium | reverse complement strand
TTGTAAACGTACTTTTCTTTGTCAACTCAGTTGGGATACCCCCCCTCAGTATGACGAGCGAAAGGGACTCCACATCATCAATTACTTCAAAAGGGCGGATAAAAGCCCTATCACGGAATATTTCTCTTAGTTCATCATCTTTTTCAAAAGTTAATTTAGCCGCAAATTCCTGCGCTCTATCAAAACAAATTTGCAATCTTTCGAGTAAATGTTGCGTATCCCGTATCCAAATAGCCGTATTTTCTTTTAAAACTCTAAAAACCGATACTTTTTGGCTTTGATTAAAACGGGTATTGATATTCGGAACGATGCTTATTTTTAAAATTTTCTGCTGTGAAAGTTGCGTAGAAGGGTCAAACGTGCGGATTGTTTCTACTTCCACATCAAATAATTCAATGCGATAGGGCAGCTCATTTCCATACGAATACACATCCACAATGCCACCTCTGATTGAAAATTGCCCCGGTTCATAGACAAAATCAACGTGCACAAAACCAAATTCGACGAGGATTTCTATCATAAAATCCACGTCCATTTTTTCACCGACCTTAATATCTATGCGTTTTTCATCCAAATACTGAGGGGCCACCACTTTTTCAAAAAGAGCTTCGGGATACGTCACCATGATGTCGCCAGTGGTAGTAGAGTGGCTTATTTTATTGATGGCTTCCGTACGCTGTAATATATTATTCTGATTTAAATCCTCAAAATAAGATGGTCGCTTGAACGAATCAGGGAAAAAATGAATAGTCCGAGAAGGCAAGAGGTTCTGCAAATCATTTTGAATGTAAGCGGCTTCCTCTTTATCCATCGCAATCACAAGATGCGAGGTAGCAGAGTTGAGGTAAGTTCCGGCAAGGACAAAGGATTCCTGTGCACCTGTCATGCCGACGAGTTGTAATCGGGCAGGTGTTGCGGTATTTTCGAGAGCTGTACCAATTTGTTGAACCCGTTTGGAATCACGGTACAAGGCTAAAAGTTGATTCAATATATCCACGCCGCAAAGATACTTATTTTTGGATTTTTAGAATGAGAAGATTTACTTACCCAAATAACAATACTTGCGGGAAAGAGTTTTGAACGACCAATAACTTAAACACAACTAAAAAAATCAATATTGAATTTTCACCAATTTCACACGCCGTCTATCATCACTGGGTACGATAACTTCATTGGCAGATATTTGCATGGCATCTCTGAAACGGAGGTTAACATCTTGCCCCTCAGTATTCATGATGGCATGGCGCTCGGCTTGCCCAGTGCCTGTGAGGAGGTATTCACTAACGGTTGTGGAACGCTCAATTTCATCATTAAAAAGGAAACGAAGTGCGGAAGGCGTTTTTACAAGAAAATAAGAGCAAAATCGAGCATCATCGTCCTGTGAGGCTTGCTTTTTATAAAATATTGATTTCCAATGGGTTGTGCCGTCTAATCCGATAGAAATAGCGAATATATTATCATAATAGTAGTCAATTGAAAATCTGATGCCATCTCCTCTAAACATCATCCTACCACTCGTAGATGCTGTCTGACGCTCTACTTCTCTGACCTGCTCAATGATTGCCAATATTCCACCATCACGGCGATGGACAATTTCTTGAATTTTTAAATCTGCGAGGCCTTTATTATCTACAACTTTTTTTCCCTGTAAAGCCATGACGAATTCGTCATCAAAGGGTTGAAAATAAAATTTATATGAATCAATCGGTAGTTTGGATTTAGAGGCATTCATATTTCCTAAAGAGTTGAGGTTGAGTATATAATATCCTTGCGCCCGCATAAATCCCTTTACGGAAAAAACGCCAGCAGCAGTTAGCCTTTGGTTGATATTATCGTATTTGAAACGCGTATCGAGGTTATAATAATTACTCATAGGCACTTCAAATAATTTATCGTCGGTTGGGCTCAAATATCTCATTATAAATCGATGCTTTTCAATATTCCCATTTCGATTATCTTCATCCTTTATAAAATACGCTTCTGCATTATTATTAATGAGCACATGCTTGGCGTGGGTATCAGTATCCCAATCCCTAAATTCAAAAGATCTGTACCATATCGGCTTTAATGAATCAAGACTCAGGGCAAGAGCATTGATATTGGTAGAATTATTCACTTCATATATCATCACCACTTTTTTGTCCTCAGAATAGATGGTTTGAAAAACGGGGGATACCATTTCACGCCCCCAATCTCTGATGATTGTGGAATCCAATAATTTTACTTGACCGTCATATTTATGGACTTTGATATAATTATGTCCTTTACGGCGAAACTGATAAATGATATTAAAATCCTGTTTACCGCCCAGTACTTCTAATACCTTGGCGCTGTTTTTACGGTCTGGTTCAACATCTTTTTCCCATGTTTTATGCAATTTGGCATCAAAGGCTTTGAGTTTCACCTTATTATCATCAAGGTTAAAAAACAGTACTTTATCGTTATACTTGCCGATAAAACCATAACCCTCAGAATTACCGATATAAATTTCTTCTGAGATGTTCAATGTCTGTGCTTTTAAAAAGACACAGCTAATGATAAATAAAAATATGGAAGAAAGCTTTTTCATCTTTTGACTGAATATTAAAGTGATTGATTTGGCAAATAAAGATAATACTTTCATGGATTAAAATAAAAAAACTTCCTTAAAGTAAACACACTTTAAGGAAGTTTTAACAAGGGTAACCCCTCAGTATTTTATTGAAAAAGCATGATGATATTGATTGGTTTTGAAATATTAGGATAAAGATTTGATTTTTGAAGTAATATCCTAATATTTCAATACCCTAACGCCATTTATACATTTAAATAATGCATCAATGAATCATAATGCTCTTGAAGCGAATCCATATACTCCGTTTCACTAAACGAAGCCGCTATATCGTAGCCAAATCGGCTGAAAGTAGCCAAAATGGTATTTATTTCTTGACGATTTATTTTTAACGTAATTTGCAATTCGGTAGAATCAGGAGAAGAAGTAATGAATGAATTGAGTATAATACCACCTTCTGATTCAACAATGCGGGCAATTTGAGAGAGAGAATAGTTGTGTTTGTTAACTGTCAAAACAATAACACTACCAGATTCCGAGAACGAAGCACTTTCTGCAAAGTATTTTAAAAGGTCATGTAATGATACGACACCCAAATAATTATTTTCTTTATCTACTACAGGAATCACTGTCAGTCGATATTCATTTAGCAGACGCATGATATCGTAAATATGGTCACGATCATGTACATACGGGTGGAGCATTTTGAGCGGGTAAGAGCCTACAGGTTCGTCAGCGTCGTATTCCATAATCTCTTCTTCTGATATCAAGCCCAATAATTGCTTATTGTTCACGATAGGTAAGTGTCGGATGTGAAAGTCACTCATCAAAGCAATGGCATCATTACCAGTATTCGACGTCTTCAACGAGACAATATCTTCTGAAATCAAGTCACGTGCAATCATAATCGTCGCAATTTTGTTTTGGTTAAAGATACAACGTTTAGCCTCTCATAATAGTTCTTCTCTCTTAGTTAAGATTCTGTTAATCGTATTGAAAACATTATCTATGTTTAAATGCGCAAATAATATCAGTTATTTTAGTACAATAAATTTACTACTCTTAATCGCAAAGACAAATTTTTGACCAATTTGGGGTATTTTTCTGAAAGCACAAAAATAATATAGTTTTTTTTACAATTACTTTCAAAGTTAGAATATTATTTTACATAAAACATACCCCGCAATATATAATTTTGAGATATTGAATAATTTTAATAAAAATAATATATAACAGATTATATGTATTTTCAGTAAATTAATTCCCTTTGTAAATATACTTATCCAGAGAGTACCTACCCGCTCCGGTTAAAAATAAAACGATATAACCCAACAAATAAAGAAGCCCATGCTCTTTATCATCTAAGCCATCTTTACCATGAATCGAAAAGACAATAACCAAAACGCAGAAGATAAGCGGCACTAAAGCCCAGCGCGTAAAAGCTCCTAATAGGAGTAAAATAGAACAGAAAAACTCGGCAAAGACAGTTAGACCAAGTGATAATTGAACGCCTACTCCCAGAGGATCAGGGAAATCAGTGCTGCCTGCTAATAGATTCTGAAATTTATCGTATCCATGACGTGCCATCAGAATACCCAGGCCAAGTCTGAGCAATAAAAAAGCCCAATCAAGAGCGAATGGAGTAGAAAATTGAGGAAATAGTTTTTTCATGCTTTTAATAGTTTTAGGGACAAAGTAAAAAATAAACTACCCAAATTGACTATTATATTTTCTTTAATCAAGGCAAATTTTTTGAGAAATAATGGATTATTTAAAAGAAATTTAACGCAGAGTAAAGGAAATAGAATTGTTAAGTTGGGTAGTTTATTTTTTACTTTGTCCCTTAATTGGATATTTGCCTAATTTTTAATAAAAAACACGCATAGGCTACGCTAAAAGCTCAAAATACTGAGGGGCCTTCTTTTATCTCTTGACAAAAATCCCTTTTTATAATACTATAGGTGAAATTGATAAAAAGCCAGTAGATTAGGCTTTTTTTCCAATGAAATTAAGGATTTCTTCGACATACTGTCGGTTGTTGGCTAAGCGGGGCACTTTGCTTTGCCCGCCATACTTCCCTTTAGCTTTGAGCCAGCCATGGAATGTTCCTCTGGGGACATGGTGCAGCTGTAGTCGTTCCATAGCCATATTTTTGAAACGCTTTGCCTCGTAATCAGAATTAATTAATTGCAGATTGGTATCTAATTTTGTATTAAAAGCCTCCATATCTGGTGGTTCTCTCTCAAATTCAATCAACCATTCATGTCCGCCTTTCTTTTTTCCTTCAAAATAAATGGGTGCTACGGTATATTCATTCACGGTTGCCCCCAAAGCGGCACAAGTTTCAGCTAAAGCTTTATCGGTATTGGCAACCATGACTTCTTCGCCAAAAGCATTCACGTATTGCTTGGTTCTGCCCGATATTTTTATTTTAAAAGGATTAATGGATGTAAACATGACCGTATCTCCCAAAGTATATCGCCATAGGCCAGCATTGGTGGTAATAATCGGTGCGTAATGCTTCCCTACCTCTACCTCACTGAGGGGTATCGCGATTGGGTTAGGCGAGAACCATTCACTCTCGGGTAAAAACTCATAATAAACGCCATTATTTAAAAGAAGCAACATATCATCGGCGCCATACTCACACTGAGTTGCCAGATATCCTTCAGATGCATTGTATATTTCCCAATATGTAAAATCTTTTTTATCAATAAGTTGCTTAAAAGTTTCGCGATAAGGTTCAAAACTGACGCCACCGTGAATATACACTTGAAGATTAGGCCAGACCTCCATAATATTCTGCTTACCTGTTATTTCTAGAACCCTTTGAAGCAGTACCACTGTCCAAGTGGGTACGCCACCAATACTCCGCATGTCTTCTTTAATGAGAGCGTGTGCCATGCGCTCAATTTTCTGTTCAAAATTGGGCATAGTAGCTATATCAATACTAGGTGCAAAAATAAAATTGGCTACTGAGGGGAGGTGCTGAATCATGATGGCTGATACATCACCGAAATTGGTTTGAGGATAAGGTGCAAATGATTCATAAGTTCCGCCCATTAAGAGCATTTTACCCGAAAAACCTTGAGTATCTGGTCGAGCATTGTAGATGAGTGAAGATGTATCCCATCCGCCTTTCAAATGGCAAGTTTTTAAGTTGCTTATGGTGACAGGGATAAATTTACTCTTGTCGTTGGTAGTACCGCTCGATTTTGAATACCATTTTACTTGACCGTTCCAAAGTACGTCTTGCTCGCCATGCATCATTCGATTGATGTATGGTTTTAAGGATTCGTAGTCCTGAATGGGTATATTTTTTGAGAATTGTTGGGCTGTTTTGATATTTTTAAAATCATGAATCTTGCCCCATTCGGTATGTCGTGCAGTATTAACGAATTG
The DNA here is from genome assembly GCA_031424515.1 of Saprospiraceae bacterium. Classification (GTDB taxonomy): domain Bacteria; phylum Bacteroidota; class Bacteroidia; order Chitinophagales; family Saprospiraceae; genus JAAFJT01. The sequence goes on along the minus strand of JANPHO010000718.1, from coordinate 1,844 downwards.
ACTCAGCATAGCAGATTGCACATCATGGGGATGCTCTGAGAAGTACCTTACCCTCCGCATCCTTTTGCTAAGTACATAGCGCATGATATTATTGAGCCAGTGATGATTCATTATGTTTGGTTAGTTTTATTTAAAGGTAAGCTATTTTTTTTAAACTTTAAAAACATTTAACCCTTTTGAGTTTTTAAAGATATGAATTAAAATTTTAACTCAGAACTATATCGCCAAACAATAATAATCATTTTATGATAATTACTTACAAACCAGATAATTTTTTATGTAAACTGAACATTCCCAAAAGTGATTTATATAGACAATTGCATTAGCCCCACTACTTCTTTCCTACTTATTTCCTAAAAAAGAAAGAGGCATTTCGTTAGAAATGCCTCTTTTCTGAAAAATATATTGAAACTATATTTTAATTCATTGTAGCGCTTGCCATCTTTTTCTTACCAACGAGTACTGGCATGTGAACACTATTGAGCAAGTCTTCAACGATTGCACAATTTTCGATAGAGAGTGATTCACGGAAAGCCGCCGCCGCTTCTGAGTTAAGCCCTTTTTTTAATAAGGCTTCACCATATAATTGCCAAGAGGTTTTGCGGTATTCAAAATTAGGGTCTGTTTCTTTAAATCCTCGTTTGGCTACCAGTTTTAATTCAAAAAGAGCCTTATCCAAATCACCTTCATTCAAATGACATTCGCCTTTCAAACGACGAGCCATCCAGAAAACGGGTTGGTAGGGAACAGCATTATCAATAGCAGTTTGGTAATCTACCAAAGCACCTTCCAAATCTCCCATCCTCTCTTTTGCTTGTGCTCTACCCAGATATGCTGCCGAGTTTTTATATAAACTGATACTTTTTGAGAAATCAATTATAGCATCTTCAAGGCGATTTGTACGCAAATAAGCGACACCTCTACCCTCAAATGCTTGATAGTAACGTGAATACTTATCAATAGCTTTAGAAAAAGTTTCGATTGCTAAATCTTCTGAATCATTCTTTTTCAAAATTGCGACACCTCTAAGATACTCTGTAGTAGCAACCTTATCACCTTGAGGGACTATTCCTTCTTCACAACATAGAGTATTTTTTTCATCCAATACCCATAGGTGTAACTCTCCAGCTACTGCGAAGCTTCTTAGCTCGCGAAGCAAAAATAGGGTATTCTTCCAAGTTTTTTCTGAACATTGAAACGTAATACGAGGGACAGATATGCTCAAAGCCTCATCTGAAAAATAAGATGGCTCTTTTAGTAAGATATCATTTCTGTAATATGATTCAAGACGCTTTTGAAAGTGTGCTATCATCATATCGTAGCTTTTTTGAGTTCCGAACTCTAAACTACCTTTTACTATTGCTTTAAACATACTCATTGGTTGCTGTTTTTAAAATACGTTCTGAGTTTATTGTGCTATTGTGCTAAAAATAAGATAAAAAAGCCCATGACTGAATATTCTCGTATTCAGTTGGTGTAAGCCGAAAACTTTACCCCGTTAAAGTTTCGTTTAAAACTATTGAATAGTTTTATGCAAAAAAGCGTTATGGCTAAATTTAGAATTGTAAATAATGTGTATTAAACACATAAAAATAGAGCAAAGATATATATCAGTGCGTAGCCGCCATAAGGCTTTCTCATAGTTAGCTGCTTAATTCAGAATTTACTAAACTATAAACAACTTTTGTGTGATTCTCTAAAATTGGGATTTACTCAGAAAGAGTGGAATACAAAAGTACAACATAGTTGCTTATAAATCAATCTTTTATACCAAATAAATTAAAAAAAAATTAAATTTTTTTTCTTTTTTTTATATTAGATAAAAAGCACCAATATTAAATTTT
>JANPHO010000717.1:0-1909 GCA_031424515.1 Saprospiraceae bacterium | reverse complement strand
CCACACCACGACCTGTATCGCCATGAAAATATTCATAGAACAAGACTAAATCTTTGAAATGTGGGTCGCTTTGATAAATTGGGTCGAGTGCGTGAATGGGTCTTGAACCATCTTCTTTTTGTTGAAAATTAGAAACCAAACGCTTCGATAATTCATCGGCTATTTCATTGAGGTTCATAAAATTGCCGCTTCCAGTTGGGCATTCTACTTGGAATTCATTGCCATAATGCGTATAATATTTTCGCAAAGACTGCACTAAAAGATAATTCATCGGCATCCAAATGGGCCCTCGCCAATTGGAATTGCCGCCAAAAAGCCCCGTTGTGGACTCACCTGGTTCATAACTTAACCCGAAATAGTTGCCTTCAATCTCGACGTGATAACCATGTTCATGTCTTTTTGAAATACTCCGTATTCCGCCTGTGCTGAGGAACTCACTTTCATCCAACATGGCTTGCAATAAACGGTGCAAACGGTCTTTTGGAATGAGAGAGAATAAAATACGCGGTTCATCAACACCATCTACCGTTTGATAATTCACAATTTTTGACCGATATTCAGTAAACCATTTGACCCGACGGATAAAATCATCAGCGTTGGATAACTTACTGATATCGAGTGGCAGTACGGCAAACATGGTCGAAAGACCCACCAAAGACCGCACTTTTAAAGGCACATAATGATTATTAGGCAAAGCCAAAACGTCGTAGAAAAAGCTTTCTTCTTCATCCCATGCGCCCGTCCAATCGTAGCCAATTCGGTTGAGTGATTCAGCGATATAGACAAAATGCTCAAAAAATTTGGTTGCCATTTCTTCGTAAGCGGCATCGTGTTGCGTTAATTCCAAAGCCATTTCAAGCATATTGAGGCAATACATACCCATCCAAGCGGTACCGTCGGCTTGTTCCAAATGACCGCCGCCCGGGATGGCTGCACTTCTATCAAAAACTCCAATATTGTCCAAACCTAAAAAGCCGCCTTCAAAAACATTATTGCCGTTTTTATCTTTTCGATTGACCCACCATGTGAAATTTAAAGTCAATTTGTGAAAAGCTTTTTTCAAAAAAGTGATGTCGCCGACCCCTTTTTTATTCTTTTCAATATTGTAAACTTGCAAGCATGACCAAGCATGAACAGGCGGATTAACATCGCCAAAAGCCCATTCGTAAGCTGGGATTTGCCCATTCGGGTGCATATACCACTCACGCAAGAAGAGTAATAATTGATTTTTAGCAAATTCCGCATCTACCATTGATAAGGGTACGCAATGAAAAGCCAAATCCCAAGCCGCATACCACGGGTATTCCCATTTATCGGGCATCGAAATAATATCTTCATTATTCAAAGATTCCCAACGACTATTGCGACCATTTTTGCGACCAGCAGGCGGAGCAGGTTGCCCTTTGTCGCCATTTAACCACAACGGAATATCAATATTATAATACTGTTTCGACCATAACATACCCGCAAAGGCTTGACGTTGAATATTGGCTACATCAGCCGTGGCATTTTTAGGCAATAAGTCTTTGTAAAAAGCGTCGGCTTCGGCTTTACATTTTTCAAAAACAGTATTAAACGTTTTACCGAAAGGGGACCCCTCAGTAGATTTCGGATTTCGGGTTTTGGATTTCGGAGTGTTGCTTTCGAAATCCGACATCTCAAATCCGACATCAGATACCCCCTCAGTATTTTGGGTTAAACGCAGTTCTATTATGGCTGAACCTTCTGCGGCAATATTTAAAGTATAAACAGGGGCAAATTTTGTCCCTGAATGATTCTCTTTAAAAGGTTCTAAATCGTTGTGAATGATAGCATTGTGAAATGCATCTTTGACAAAAGGACTATTGTTGGGAATATTATAAAGCCGCTCAGTATTGGTTTCATTTTCAGTAAAAAGAATATTTTGGGG
>JANPHO010000716.1:0-31959 GCA_031424515.1 Saprospiraceae bacterium | reverse complement strand
CGCGCAAGCGATTTAGGTCTAAGTTTTTATAAAAGGTTGTTTTCGGCATAAAGAAGCTTTTATCAATTTGAGTATTGGTAAACGCTTCTTTTTTTTCTCCAATTTAAATCTCAAAAATTGACTGTTTTAAGTTTATATACTGAGGGGGTGCTATTTTAACAAAATAAATAATAATCTAAAATAAAATTTAGACTAATCTAAAAATATTTATTACATTTGTAAAACAGACATTTTAAGTTTTTAACGGACAAATATGATATTAAACAAAATAAATCTATGAATTACCAATCACTTGATGAAGTTCACAAAAGTATAGATACCCGAGAGACAACTGGCAAATGGAAACGACTTTTTATGACTATGGGTCCCGCGTTTTTAATCAGCGTGGGTTATATGGATCCTGGCAATTGGGCAACTGATATTGCGGGGGGCAGTAAATATGGTTATTCATTGCTTTGGGTTTTGTTGATGAGTAATTTGATTGCTCTTTTACTACAAACTTTGAGCGTGCGTTTGGGCGTTGTGCGAGGACGAGATTTGGCTCAAGCTTCTCGTGAAACCTACCCTTCGTGGATAAATATTCCCCTTTTCGTTTTAGCTCAAATAGCCATTGCTGCTTGTGATTTAGCGGAGGTAATAGGCATGGCAATCGGGCTTAATTTACTATTCGGTTTGCCGCTCATTTGGGGTGTTTCGATAGCTTTATTGGATACTTTTGTGATTTTATACCTTCAAAATAAGGGCATTCGATATATTGAAATGTTCATTTTGAGTTTAGTTTTTATTATTGGCTCATGTTTTTTCGTGGAAATGTTTTTGGCAAAACCCGATTTAGTAGGCATTGGCTTAGGTTTTATACCAAGTATGCCTGATTCGGGTGCACTTTATATCGCTATAGGTATCATCGGTGCGACAGTAATGCCGCATAATTTATACCTTCATTCGGCTCTTGTACAGACGCGCCAACACACCAACACGCCCGATGGCATTCGGCAAGCCCTCAAATATAATTTTATTGATTCTGCCCTTGCGCTTAATTTGGCACTTTTTGTCAATGCTGCTATCTTGATATTGGCAGCCGCGGTTTTTCATCGCAACGGTATGAATGAAATCACTGAATTACAAGATGCCCATGGTTTATTGGCTCCCCTTTTAGGTAAAAGCCTTGCACCTACTCTTTTTGCTGTTGCGCTCATTGCTGCGGGTCAAAGTTCCACGATTACGGGCACATTAGCGGGTCAAATAGTGATGGAAGGTTACTTGGATTTGCGGATTGCCGCATGGTTGCGCCGTTTAATCACTCGATTATTAGCCGTTATCCCCGCTTTTTTAACGATATGGTTAGCTGGTGAAAGTAAAGTGGGCGAATTATTAATTTTAAGCCAAGTCATTTTGAGTTTACAATTGGGTTTTGCGGTGATTCCGCTCATTCATTTTACAAGCGATAAAGTGAAAATGGGTGAATTCAGCAACAGCACTTGGGTAAAAATATTGGCTTGGTTGAGTGCCAGTATCATCGTTTTTCTGAATGTTCAATTGGTTATTAAAACTGTTACAGAATGGAGAACTGGATTAAGTGACAATACAACTTGGCTTTTTTATCCCGTTTTATTGATTTTAATAGTCAGTTTAGCCCTTTTATTGGCAATTTTAGTTTATCCGTTTTTAGCAATTAAAAAATCAGATATCAAATCTCCACACGGGCGAGCGGTTTCATTGGCTGGGCTAAAACAACACATTTTTGAAAGAGTGATGATATGTGTAGATTTTTCAAAAGTGGATTTTAAAACGATTGAAGCGGCAGTAAGTCAAGGCAAGAGCGATACGCAATATTTTTTAGTGCATGTGGTGGAAAGTGCCAACGCCAAATACTGGAAAAAAGACGCCAAAGATTTTGAAACCTCCGATGATATTCAACAATTGGAAAATTACACTAAGCAATTAACAGATGCTGGTTTTGATGTCATTCCTAAAATAGGATTTGGCTCTCCTAAAGATGTAATTCCCAAATTTGCGGAGGAAGAAAATGTGGACTTGATTGTCATGGGCAGCCATGGTCACGCCGGACTATTCGATTGGATATTTGGAGAAACAATTGTGCACGTCAGGCATCGCGTGAAAGTGCCTGTTTTAGCGGTAAAATAGTTTTAAAAGGAAAATATACTAAGGGGGTAAGGTTTTTAATCAAAAATCACCTCATTATCGTTACATCACCGCTTTCAACGGTTCGTTTGTATTGTGTTTTACCATCAATTATGGTATTGTATTCCACAAACCACGCGTAAACATCATTTGAACAAGGTTGTCCTCGATAATATCCATCCCATGATTCGTCAATCTTATTGGTTGAAAACATCAAATTGCCAAAGCGATTAAAAACACTGAATCTATAATTTTCAATAGTGACAATTTTACAATTAATAAATGGTTTGAATGTGTCATTGCTACCATCATCATTGGGCGTAAAGGAGTTGGGCGTAAAAAAATCACAAGCACATTCACGAGCTTTCACATCAGTTGAGAATTGGAGTGTACACTGAGGGGTAGTAATCGTTACGGTGTATTTACCCGCTGTATTTACCGCAATTGTTTGAGAAGTTTGCCCAGTTGACCATTTGTATTGAGCCTTAGAATTGACGGATAAAGTGACAACTGGCCCTCGATTACAAACAACAGTATCCTTGGGTAATGGCTTGTATTCTTTTTCAGCAACTACTACCACTTCATCTTGAAGCAATACCCCATCTATACGAGCTTGTACCCAATACTGACCAGCTTTTGTAACAGTCAATTTATTATTTTCTGAAAAATCGCTCCATCTATATTTAGCATCGTAAAATGTAGCATCAAAAACCAACGGAGCATCAGCGCATAATATAGCTGTATCGGGCAAGGGATCAAATTCTGAAAGAACAACATCGTCAATTAAAAACATGTTGGATGGATAAACACCTGTTTTAGGTATATAACCATTTAAATCAACTCCAGTATCTGGATTTTTACTAAAATTGCCAATTACAAGATACTTCTCTTGCCCTCTGGCATTAAAAGAACCACTTACACGAGTCCAATTTAATGTATCTTTTAATAATCCGCGATTCTCAATCACAGGTTTTTCATCAAAAAAAGAATTATAATTACCAATTATACCGTTGTCAAAAGGTGTCACAACCATTCCTATTTTATCATTATAAGGCCACTTAATCCAATCATAAATGGGATAGTAAGGGATGACAAAAAACCGAGCAAAATAAGTCTTATACTGTTTAAGCTCTTCTTTTAACTCTACTTGAGCGTAACCTCTTCCTCCGTACACTTCAACACCCAAAAAACCTTGACCGCTTTTTGCTAACTGATAATCAGTGGAATAACCCCACGGATTGGGATTAATAAATGGTGGTTTTTGGTTACTATTTGGGGAATAACCTAACGGAAAACACGTGTTAAATGGTAAACTAAAGCCTGAAAGTTTCCAGTTATACAACTCTTTGGTTGCACAAGACACAGAATCAAATCCAGGATTTGACACCAAATTGACCTGTGCTATCAATTGATTGACGCAAAACCAATAGCTTAAAAATATCAATAAGTGGCATTTTTTCATGGCTGTTTAATATTATACATTCTTGTTGCAAAGCTTTTCTGAATCGAAAACGATTTGAAATCCGTTTTCGATTCCTTCAAAAGTAGATAAAATGTTCTTAAGCTCCAAATATTTTAATTTAAGCCCAAAAAAAACAGATTTTCATTTCTTTATTTTAACAAAATGTCTATTTTTAGGTTTAAAAATATTTAAAACATCAAAAATCAGAATGAAATCAATGACTCCTAAGTACAATTTTATCTTCGCTTTTATGGCTTTAGTGGGCTTTTTAGCTTGTAATAATGCGCCTAAATCAACAAATACGACAGTTGCAGCAACGGAAACTACTATAGTGCCCAAATGGTTTTTTAAAACTAAAATGGATACAATGGAGAATCCTCAAACTCAGATTTTTGTCGTTTTGAAAGATACTGTTAAAATAACAGATGCTACTGCTTCATTCCGAGAATTAGGTAAAGAGGAATACGCGGATAAAAAAATCCCTAAAGAAGCGATTACAGCTTGTTACGGCTTTTGGGCAGGTTTGGAACAACAATTTATCGTTATTGACTCCAGTAATACGTGGGTTGTGAAAAGAAAAATGATAGATTCAGAATCCCCAGCAGGGCCTGAAGAGGTGTTTGAAAATATGATTCAGGTTAAAAAATAACTTTTGAAAAGGTTAGTTCTCTGAAAACTTAAGGAACAGTCTTAAACTCAGATACTTAAAATACTCGAAATATTGAGGGGGTAACTTCTCCAATCAAACGTATAAGACTAATAATTCCCAAAACTATATACAGTAGTTTTGGTTAATAGTGCCCGCTTGTCGAAAGGCATGTACTATTCACCAAATACTAAAAGCCATCCCGATATTGTAAATATTTAAAGGCTTTATAGGTTTTGTGAAATTACCATACCAATACATCTACATAGGTGATCTCGATTCTCGGGACGTGGTTGCAAAAAATCATGTATAACTTCAAATTTTAAAACACAATAAAACCAAAATACCTAAAAATCATCTATTTTCAATGAAAAATGAGGTTATTTATGCTTTTTTTGACAAAATTCATATATGAAATAACTTCTCTCATGTTTGAAATAATATTTTTCATACACGAAAAATGTTTCCCCATATATGATATAACTTTTCGCATGTATGAAATACACTTTTTCATAAACGAAATGATTATTTTCATTTATGAAATAACTATTTTTATAAATGAAATGACTTTCTTCATAAATGAAATAGCTTTTCCCATAAACGAAATGACTTTTTTCATGTATGATATAGCTTTTTTCATACATACAATAACTTTTCAAATACATAAAATAACTTAATCCTTACATACTTAATTTCATTGTAAATTGTTTTTTTGGCTCAATGACTTAAAAACAAAACCTGGTAACATCATTTCGACAAGCTGAAAACAGATAAAACCATTTTTATTTGAGTAGGAAAAGGCAAAAAAGACCGAATCTGTATATTATCTGACAATATTATTGCAGTTAGAATATTAATTCAATATTCACCATTCGCAGCTAAAACAATCAAAATCTATACTTATATAACCGATGTGCTTAAAAATAAGCTTAGAAATTGTTTAAATAATATTGGTTTTTAGTAAAGATAGACAATAACCCGCAGTTGTGCGGGTATGGGGTTGTTCGATAAAAGCAAAAAAAAGCTTTATTCTTCGATTAAAAAAAAAGAAATAAATTGGCGATAAATTATGTGAGATAAACTTACTCTAAATCAAAAATAAAGGAAAAAATAAATTATGAATATTAGCGCAAAATAATAAAATGGTTAAAAATTGTTACCAAATTAAACCAACGGAGGAACTTCTAAAATATTTAGAAGAAAAACATAAAAGGGATTATTTTAGTATGGATTACCAATTACAAACTAATTACGGGTCAATTTACGAATTAGACAATGACGAAATTGTATTTTTGCCTAATCATTTAAAGCATTCTGGGATATTATTTAAGACAAAAATATGTTTTGCTGATACAATTCAGTCGGATAAATTTCCGATAGAAAACCCTGATAAAAGTATTTTTGAAGACGAAACTGATAGAATCATAGAGATTCAGCTAAATATCCTATTTTATCAAAACCACTTAAATAAAGTCTTCAAACTTAATTTTACAGAAATAAATAGAGAAGCTATATTAGCTTATCTAAAAAAAATTGTAGGTAGAGAAATTCGTGGTATAAACACAGATAGAGACATTGTAGGAATGATAGCAGTAACAGGAGATTTGGTTAAAAGAGAATTAGACTGTAAATGGTTTATTGAAAAATGGTATGGTATGTATAATCCCTATTATGAACTAAATTTACTTTCCAGCGATAATAAGGTGATAAAAATTAGTGATATTATTTTAGGTAAACTTAAATGGAAAATTGCAAAATTAGACTCAATTTTCAAATCTCCTCTAATAATTAGAGTTAATGGAGGTATTGATTATGACAATTATTCACAACAAAGAAACTGTATTATATTAGAGTGATGATGTAAAAGAAGATTTAGGGCGATATATAAGAAAAATCAGTCAAAAGTGGCAAAAATACTGAGAGGGGAAACTCAAACGAGATTTTGACAAAAAAGCCCGATTAGACTTTGACAGAAAAAAACCAAACTGTATTTTGACAAAAAAATACCCAATTACGTGTTGAAGGAAAAAAAAGATGCTCTCAAAACACCGTATTTACTAAATCCGCCGCCAAAAATCCGTGCATAAAACCCCAACTGCGGCGAGTATGTGCAAGTATAATCGTTCATGGACATCAAAAAAAGCATCTGTTCTTCGATTAATGAAAAGGAATCAAATTAACTTTGAAATAATAAACGGTAATAAAAAGCCTTAAAAATGTTTGTTCTCAAAGCATTCGGGTATAACTTTGTCAGAAAATATTTCAAAAATGGCATCAGAACAGAAATTTGTAGATTTTATTATTGACCAAATGGGTATGCCCGAGCAAATCACCTACAAGAAAATGTTTGGTGAATACGGTCTGTATTTTGACAGTAAACTATTTGCCCTTGTTTGTGACAATAAACTATACATTAAGCCAACTAAAGCAGGAAGGGACTTTATAAAAGATGTAGTTGAAGCCCCTCCTTATTCAGGTGCAAAACCCAGCTTTTTAATTGAAGAACAAATAGATGACCATGTTTGGTTGAGGCAATTGGTAACGATTACCGTTAAAGAATTGCCCGAGCCAAAACCTAAAAAGAAATGAAACATATCAATTTCGAGCAATGTAAGTCTATAGATAATAATTATGAATAAAAATTATTTGATAGTATAAAATTCGATAAAAAATTGATAATCAATGTTTTACAAGCTGTCGCCTGTCGCCTTAATTCTGTCGCCTCACTTATTATTTGATATTCAGCAATTCCTTACATGGAAAAAACCGAAAACATAATGAAAGTCATCATGAATGCTTTGTTGATAATTGTAATCTCTTTGGTAGATATAAACTGCAGTTCTCAAAAAAAAGACGCATTTACCGCCAAAGAGATTTACAAATCCAACAATTTAATTGTAACCCGAATTGCCGAAAATTCTTTTAAACACACCTCATTCAAACAAACCAATGATTTTGGGAATGTTCCTTGTAACGGTCTCATTGTGAGAAATAGTAATGAAGTAGTCATTTTCGACACGCCAACTAACGACAAAAGCTCAGAAGAGTTAATCAAATGGATAAAAAAAACGCTTCATTGTAAAATAAATGCCATTATTCCAACCCATTTTCACGATGATTGTTTAGGCGGACTCAAAGCATTTCATGAAAACGGGATTGCTTCTTATGCGCATTTCAAAACTATTGAACTTGCAAAAGAAAACAATCTTACTGTTCCTCAAAACAGCTTCAAGGATTCTCTTATTTTAAAAGTAGGCACCGAAAATACCATTACAAAATTTTTCGGAGAAGGACATACAAAAGATAATGTAGTGGGATATTTCCCAAGTGAAAACGTACTGTTTGGCGGTTGTTTGATAAAAGAATTAAAGGCAAGTAAAGGCTATTTAGGCGATGCAAATATTGCAGAATGGTCGAGTACCGTTGAAAAAGTTAAAAAGGGGTATCCCAATGCTAAAGTTGTTGTCCCAGGACACGGAGCGCACGGGAATGTAAAATTGCTTGATTATACGATTAAATTATTCAAAACTCCATAGGTCGGTAGTGTTTAGTGTTTAGTGTTTAGTGTTTAGTGTTTAGTGTTTAGTGTTTAGTGTTTAGTGTTTGGTGTTTAGTATTTAGTATTTAGTGTTTAGTGTTTGGTGTTTAGATTTGAAAAATAAAATTTTGCTTAATTGTATAAATTTGCATTAAAACAGTATCAAAATCTTTTTCAAGTTTAAAATTAAAATTTTAATTATAATAATTGAAAAATTATGAATATAGAAAATGTACCTATTGCAACGCCGAGTACTCAATGGAAAGAACAGCTTCTCCCAGATGAGGCAAAGCTTCATGCTGAGCATTTACTGGCGTTTGATGAAGTCAGAAAAATAAAGGATGCCAAGTATGGAAAGGGACGTCAACTACACCGTAAGGCGCAGCTTGGTTTGGACGGGCGTTTTGAAGTTCTGGATGGTCTTCCTGAATATGCGAAATATGGCTTGTTCAGTTCGCCTGCCACCTATGATACTTGGATTCGATTGTCAAATGGAGGTATGGATATTGCCTCCGACCGAAAACCCGATATTCGGGGTTTTTCGATTAAGGTACTCGGCATAAAGGGATCCAGTGCCTTAGGTTCGGGCACTACAGATTGTCAGGATTTTTTAATGATTCAGAAATCCGCTTTTGGATTCGCCAATAGCAAGGATTTCGTTGGCTTCGTGCACAACGCCGCACGTGGGCCTGGCTCCCTTTTTAAATATTTATATTCCACATTTGGGCTATTCGGTGGCTTTAGTAAAATTAAAAAAATGGCTGCTGCGCTCAAAATGCCATTTTCTGGTTTTGCGACCGAGAAGTTCTTCACGGCTGCTCCATTGGCTTGCGGTCCTTATGCGGTTCGTGTGCGCATGTTGCCCGCAAGTATCGATGTGAACTCAAATGCAAGTGAAAGCTGGTCGAACGACTTTCTTTCACAATTGGCAAAGGGAGCATTGCGCTTTGAGTTTCAATTGCAGTTTTTTGTAGATGAACAACGGACACCTATCGAAGATGCGACCAATGAATGGCCAGAAGATATCGCTCCGTTTGTTACAGTAGGTGTACTAACCATTCCCACACAGGATACAGAAAGCACCGAAGGTGTAAAGCTCGCAGCGAACATTGAAGCTGCTGCTTTTGATCCTTGGGGAGGCTTAATGGAGCATCGTCCGTTGGGTGAGGTGATGCGGGCGCGTAAAGTCGTTTATTTACAGAGCCAGAATGGGCGAAAGGCCTGACATCACTTTTTAAATCATGGAAGTGAGTACCGAAAAAATACCGAAGCCATCGTGGCACTTCGACTTCCCTACTCTTTTCAGTACGAAACTTTGATTAAAATGCAAAAAAATAGGGAAATCTTACCGATTCCCCTATTTTTATATACTTATAAAATTACTTCTTCGCCTCCTTCGACCAGCTATCTTTCAAAGTCACCGTCCTATTGAAAACGAGCTTTTCAGTTGTAGAATCCTTATCAACAGCAAAATAGCCATGACGGAGGAATTGCACACGGTCAGTCACTTTCAAATCTTTTACCGAAGGCTCAACGTAAATAGTGTCCAAAACCTTCAATGAATCGGGATTTAGATATTCCATAAACGAGACATCTTTATCCGAATCAGGTGATTCGACGGTGAAAAGACGGTCATAGATGCGACATTCAGCTACGGCAGCGTGCTCTACACTCACCCAATGCCCTACGCCTTTTACTTTTATGCCCGATTGGTCATTGCCACTGCGTGATTCAGGGATATATTCACAACGGATTTCCATTATTTCACCATTCTCATTTTTCACTGTTTCAAGGTGTTTTATGATATAGGCACCTTTTAAACGGAAATAACCACCCGTAGTCAAGCGGTGAAAACCTTTTGGCGGTTCTTCCATAAAATCTTCGGCTTCAATCCACACTTCTTTTGAAAAAGGAACAGCCCGTTTTCCACCATTTTCATCTTCTGGATTGTTTTCAATATCCATATAATCCACTTTTCCTTCTTCCCAATTCGTAATTACGACTTTTAAAGGATTTAAAACAGCCATCACACGTTGTGATTTTTTATTTAAATCCTCGCGAATACAAAATTCCAAAAGCGATACATCAATCACATTATCACGTTTGGCAATGCCAATTCTATTCGCAAATTCATGCAAAGACTGAGGGGTATAACCTCGGCGACGCAAACCCGAAATAGTCGGCATACGGGGGTCGTCCCAACCATTTACCTTATTTTCTTGAACCAATTGAAGCAATTTACGCTTCGACATGATGGTATAAGTCAAATTCAAACGAGCAAATTCAATCTGGCGGCTTGGAAATAATTCCAAACTTTCAATTGTCCATTCATAAAATGGACGGTGCACCTCAAACTCCAAAGTACAAATCGAGTGCGTGATATTTTCAATGGCATCTGAAATCGGGTGCGCATAATCATACATCGGATAAATGCACCATTTATCACCCGTTTGGTGGTGATGAGCGTGTTTTATGCGATAAATGACAGGGTCACGCATGTGCATATTGGGCGAAGTCATATCTATTTTCGCTCTTAAAATACGCGTTCCATCCGCAAATTCACCCGCTTTCATGCGCTCAAATAAGTCCACATTTTCTTCAATCGAGCGACTTCTGAAAGGCGAATTAACACCTGCTTGGGTAGGCGTTCCTTTCATCGCAGCGATTTCCTCCGAAGTAGAATCGTCAATATACGCCAAACCTTTTTTGATTAACTGGATGGTCAAATCATAAATAGTATCAAAATAATCGGATGCATAACGCTCTTCAGCCCAATGTACGCCTAATGGCGAAATCAACCACTGCACATCTTCTCGGATTGAATCCACGTATTCAATATCCTCTTTTGTCGGGTTGGTATCATCAAAACGGAGGTTGGTTTTACCATGAAACTCCTTACCCAGTCCAAAGTTTAAACAAATAGATTTGGCATGACCTATGTGCAAATAACCATTTGGTTCAGGCGGAAAACGCGTGAGAATGGTCTTATGTTTCCCCGTTTCCAAGTCATTTTCAATGATTTCCTCAATAAAATTGAGTGATTTTACTTCTTCCATAATTTTTATATTATAATCTCAATTAGAGTTTTTATTCGATAATTACTTGATTTTCACGTAAAATGTGTAAAAAAGGCTTTTATACTGAGGGGGTCTATATTTCAATACTCAAATTCAACAGGCTCATTCTTCAATTGATATTGCACATCTAAAACGCTGGCATTGATAAAAGTTGTACCATTTTTTTCAACCATGCCATAGCCTTCGTGAATATGCCCAAAAATGAAATATTTAGGGCGAATCTCTTGGATTTTATTCAATAAATCTTCGCAACCCGTTTCCACATTGTGTATTGTTTTATCGAGAATGCCTTTAGCGGGGCCATGCGTAATAAGTATATCAGTACTGAGGGGTATCAAATCCCAATGTTTTTTTATATCCGCTCCTCGCTGTCGGTTAAAAGCCCAATCATAAAACCACGGTTGCACTGGCGACCCCCATATTTTAATACCTTCTATCTCAACGCCACTATCATTTAAATAAATCACATTTTCGGGAATCAATGATTTTATGTAATCCTCTGGCATTCTTTCAAAGAAAAAATCATGATTGCCGGCAATGAAAATTTTATATTTAAAATCTTGTTTTGAAAACCACTTTAAAAAATCCTCAACCTGCGATTGCTTGCCTTGGCTTGAAACATCACCCGCATGAATCAGCATATCACCCTCGGGTAACACTAAACTTTGATGCCGATTATGGGTATCAGAAATGGCTACAATTTTCATTTTTTAATAAAAGCCTTTGGAATAAGTGAATTACTCCTTACGAAACGTTTAAAATTTCGCAAAGTTAATGAATAAGATGAAAAAATTTGAAGAAACGAAAAAAGAAAGGAAGGGGGGTTCACTGTCGTTGTCGAAGTGAAACCAGATAGGTATTCGATGCGGTATGTATAGTTCTTTTGAACATTTTAATCCTCAATTGATTGATTACGAGTGCAAAAGTATGTTAAAAATGCTTTAAAATCAAGTAAATATTATAAAAACTTAAAACCACAATTCAAGCCGAACTGATATGACCACTCATTGCGCAATGCCAAAACTTTGGCGTCAAAAGTCAATAAAAAATGCTTTTTAATGGGTAAAACGTATCCCGTATTCAAACCAAGCGTGAACGAATTGAGTCTTTCATTAAAAGGAATTCGTATTTGCCTATTGGTGACATCGTTTTCAAGCGGAATCAAGGCATCAATTTTTTTAAGCATCAACCCCTCAGTAATTCCGACAAAAAAACCATCATAACGGCTTTTAGGGTAATATTTAAACTCCGTAAACATGGATTGAAGGGTCTCATTCCAAATGGCAAACGAATTGAAATATGGTCTTTGATTGTCCTTAAAAGCGGCTTTACTGAAACCGAAACCCACTGTCCATTTTTTAGAAAAAGGCAATTCCATTAAAATATTGCCCCCGCTGTACAATTGCTTTTCGTCCGTTTTATAATTGGAAAGATGAATCAGATTAACGCCCAATCGAGCAGCATAAAATTTTGGAGAAACGCGCTGTCTTTGCCCCCAACTCAATTGGCTCAAAGACAAGCAAAATATAATAAAAAATGCAGATTTCATAGGAAAGTTTGGTTGATTTTCGTAAAACTCAATCAACAAAAATAAGAAAAGCCACTCGTTAGAACAAGTGGCTTTTGATTTTTATTTATAATTAAAATATAAATACAATGTATTGGGTAGGGTTTGAATGAGGATTCTTTTTACTAAAAATGAATCAACTAATCAATTGTATCTTTACATCTTTCCTTAACACAAAACGTTTCATAGCAGCCGTTAAGACCAAATCTCCAACGGTTATTTCTCTCTCTATTTTTTTCTTTAAAAAACTATATTTGAATGGCTTACCTAATAATTGAAATATACGTTTAACAATGTGAAAAAAAACTAAAAATGGTAATGTAAACAGTAAATGAATTCCAACTCCTTCACTACTAAAAAACTTTGAAAACTCAAATCCTTGAAAATCAATATCAAAACGTTTATGTAAATTCTCTAAAAGTTCGGAGGCATCGTCACCCGTACATCCTAAATCTTCTTCGATTTCTGAATTTAAATTTATTTCTTTCTCACTATAACCTGTTTGCTCCTCTACAATTCTAAAAACATCTTGGCGAATAGTTTTTAATTCAGAATATGAGATTGATAAAACTTCCATTTTAAGTATAATTTTGAAATTAAGGTTTAATAGTAATACCCAATTGTAGAAAACATTTTCTCCAACTCCCAATGACTGGGATACTTCAGATACACTTCGTCCTGATTCTACCATCTTGATGGCTTGTGTTTTGAAGCCAGCGTCGTATTTACGACGAACTTGCTGTTTTATTTTCTTTTCCATTTGCACACAAATTTAATAGATTTTTGTGTGCGGTTTTATTAGACCATCTCAATTAAATCTTTAACAGTTCAGTAGAATTAAAATAAAATAATAGGATATTTTAAAAGTCATAAAAAAATCGGAAGCAGATTACTGTCTTCCGATTTTTTTATGACTTGATATTTCATTAATTTTTGAGTACAAAAAATCTAAAATTACAACAAAAGATTAGTCGTTAACAATCATTTTTTCAAGTTTTTCGACATATTCTTCTTCTCTTTGTACTTTTTGTTTGATATTCTCCTGTTGTAAAATTCTTACACTATCGTAAGCCGTATTTGATTTCCTGAATTTCTCAATAAGATAGGGTATATATTTTTTTATTTCATTAATCCTTGATTGTGAATTACTTATAGTCGATTTTATGTAACTCTGCTTTTTGCTTTCGTCTAAATCATTTCCTAAGGCATTAATGCAATGATAAAGTAAACCTGCACCTTTCCCCGAGGCTGATACAAATTTATCTGTATAGAATGCAATTTTGGCTTTTTCGTTTTTTTCATTCAAAAGAGCATGATTTCTTAAAATGGAAATTGATATAACTTGATCGAAAAGATTTTTCTCTTCTGATGTCATCGTAGAAAAATCTTTAGTCATGTACAAGGAGTCTAATCTTCTCCAATTGGCCGTTTCAGGAATATGATGTACGCGGGAAGAAAGTCCATTCTTTACTAAAAATCTTTTAGTTCGCTCTATTTCTACACCTGAATTTCCAAAGAAAACTTGACAGTGAGTATCTTGAAAATCATATTTTGGTTTAGGTGCAACTTCATAATTTTTGTTTTGTGGAATGGGAGACACTTGTTGAATAGTATTCTCATCTTTACAGGAAGTTAACGTTGCAAAAACAGACAGCAGAACTATCGAAAATTTTTTCATAATTTTATTTTTTAGAATTACGATTTATTAAAATTTAGATGCCAGTGGTTAATATGCACAACTATGGGTCTACTTAGCAATCAAAAAAAACGTCAAGTCGAAAAACACTTCGTAGGAATACCATAAAAAAACGGCGAATATCTCTTTAGATATTGGCCGTTTCTTTTTTATGTTATTAAAAATTAGTTTCAACTTCGTTCTGCTTCTCTTAGAATGCGATTTGCCATGTCCAAAATCGTGGTGTCCCTTAAATTAATGATACCTCCATCCGGACCCGGCTCCATGTGCCAATCGTCCGTCGAACCTTTGAATTTCAATGCTCCGAAATAATTCCGAACATCTTGTTCATCTTTTTTTAATTCACTTGCAATACGGCTGATACTGCCGTGTGGGAGACTGTGTTTGATTCTCCTTAATTCCTCGAAGGTAATGTTCATTGTGAGAAATTTTGGTTAGATAATATGGTTTGAGTATAAAATACATTAATCAATATGTTAATGTAAAAATAAAATAATGTTTTTGAATAAAAAACTTTATTGAATATTATTTTTTATAATTTTTAAAAAATAGATTTTAGAAGAATTAAACTTACTTGTTTCACTCAAAATTAGGAATTTAATTTCAATAAAAAAACTTTTTGCCATAATAAATATTTTAATGACAAAAGAAAAACAATAGTCCTTAAATTTCACATTATAGATTTTGAAAATTAGCTCAAAGTGGGTTTCTATTCTTATTTATTTTGTTGAAGTACGATTCAATTAATTTTTTAAAATTAATACTGCAAAAAATAAATAGCCTAAAATCCCTTTTTATGAAAATTTATCTTGAAATTTAGCTTTCGATTTTTGAATGTCATTTAGCATCTTCTTACAAATCAATCTACTATGAATAAAACACTCTTTTGGGCTTTTTTAAGTCTCCTAATTTCAACGACTCTTACTGCCCAAACTTCCAAAAAGAAAACTTTGGTTTCTTTAGAATACCCCCTCAGTATAATCCCTAAACCAGCCAAAATGGTAGCCGTTTCGGGTAGTTTCAATATTACGAATAAAACCGTCATTTACGTTGAAAATGAAGAAGCTCGATTGGTTGCTAAATTCCTCAATGACAAACTAAAAATTGGAGGTATAAATCCGAATATCATCGCTTTGAATGAAGCAAAATCGAATGATAATGTCATTTTTATCTTAAAAAGTGACGATAAAGCCTTGGGTACTGAGGGGTATCGCCTCAGTGTCAGCTCCAACCAAATCAATATCAGAGCCAATACAGGAGCTGGCATGTTTTACGCCATACAATCGCTTTTACAGATATTTCCTGCTGATATTTACTCTCCGACACCTTTAAAAAAGAAGGATGCGTGGGTAGTGCCTTGTATTGATGTGGAGGACAAACCTCGCTACAGTTACAGGGGCTTGCATTTGGATGCCGGTCGGCATTTTCAACCCATCAGTTTTGTAAAAAAGTACATTGATTTGATGGCTATGCACAAAATGAACAAATTTCATTGGCACCTCACCGAAGACCAAGGCTGGCGAATCGAAATAAAAAAATACCCGAAACTCACTGAAATCGGTTCAAAAAGAAAAGAAACCATCATCGGGCACAATAATGATTCTCCCCAAAAATTTGACGGGACGCCTTACGGGGGCTATTATACTCAAGAGCAGATTAAAGAAGTGGTGGCTTATGCTCAAGAGCGTTTTGTAACCATTATCCCCGAAATAGAGATGCCTGGTCATGCTTTGGCGGCTTTAGCTGCCTATCCCGAACTTTCCTGCGATCCTTCTAAAAAATATGAGGTCGGGACAAAATGGGGCGTTTATGACGATGTCTTTTGCCCTTCAGAGAAGACATTTGGCTTTTTAGAAGACGTTTTAACAGAAGTAATGGCGCTATTTCCTTCAAAATACATCCACATCGGCGGTGATGAATGCCCAAAAGACGCTTGGAAAAAAAGCGCATTTTGTCAAGATTTGATTAAAAAAGAGGGTTTAAAAGATGAGCATGAGCTTCAAAGCTATTTTATCCGAAGGATGGAAAAGTTTTTGAACTCAAAAGGGCGCAGCATCATCGGTTGGGACGAAATTTTGGAAGGTGGTTTAGCACCCAACGCTACGGTGATGAGTTGGCGGGGCATCGAAGGCGGTATTGAGGCAGCTAAACAAAATCATGATGTGGTGATGTCTCCGGGCTCATTTTGCTATCTCGATTCCTACCAAGCTGACCCTGAAACAGAGCCTTTGGCAATTGGTGGTTTATTAAATCTCGAAACAGTGTATTCCTACGAACCTACGCCCGAAGCACTCAATTCGGAACAGGCACAACGGATACTCGGTGCACAGGGCAATGTTTGGACGGAGTACATCAAAACGACTGATTATTTAGAATATATGGCATTCCCTCGCGCTTTGGCTTTGGCAGAGGTGAATTGGACACCTAAATCGAGTCGTAATTATGAGAATTTTGTATCACGATTAGCGCTGCATTTTAAAAAATTGGATGTTTTAAAAGTGAATTACGCTGCCCGTGTTTTTGATGTGAAGCAAGTTTTAAAAAGTGAAAAATTAGCCCCTCAGTCAAATGTATTTAAAAACACTGTTGAGCTTTCTACAATTGCTGAAAATTCAGAAATTAGATATAGCATTGATGGCACAGTACCCAAATCTACTTCATTTTTATATTCAAAACCCTTTGAAATTAGTAAAGCTACTACTATAAAAGCAGCACCATTTCAAAACGGCAAAATGATAGGGAAACCGACAACCCAGACATTCTACATCAATTCTGCTTTTGGATTAAAATATTCGCTTGCCAAACCCGCTAAAAACACCTACGAATCAGGTGAATTTGGCTTAACAAATGGCATAAAAGGGTCTGAAAAAAACTATGCACAATGGACGGGATTTCAAGGAAATGATATGGAAATGACCCTTGATTTCGGCGCCCCAAGGTCTTTTACAAAGGTTTTTATACAATTTTTAAATAGACCTGAATCGTGGATTTTTCTGCCCGACTACGTAATATTGAGTGTTTCAAACGATGGAAAGGACTGGTTGGACATCAATCGCTCGGATTTTTCTCATTCGCGCGGAGAAACACGTTATATCAGGGAAGCCAAATTGCAGTTTTCGGAATACACGAAACCCAAACGGTATTTAAAAATATTCGCTAAAAACATAGGTAAATGCCCAAAAGGTCATGTGGGTGAAGGTCAAGCTGCTTGGTTATTTGCGGATGAAATCATCGTTGAGTAATTACGGCGCAGACAATGCCCGTGGCTACCGCTGCATTCAAGGATTCCGCTCCACCGCCGCCTGGAATAGTAATTTTATAATCCGTTTGATTTAATATTTCATCTGAAATGCCGCTTCCCTCGTTGCCGACCACAATCATGCCGCAGCGAGGGAAGTCCGTTTTAAAAATATTATCCCCCCTCAGTATTGTGGAGAAAATGGGCAATTCTGGATAGTTTTTTTTAATATCTTTAAAATCTATTTCAATGGCTTTTACTCTTAAAAATGCACCCATGCTGGCTTGAATCACCTTTGAATTCCAAACATCCACGCTCGTAGGTGAGCAAAACACGTAGGGAATTGAAAACCAATCCGCAATTCTCAAGATGGTTCCCATATTTCCGGGGTCTTGAATTCCATCCAAATACAGCGAAAATCCGTATTGTACTGAGGGGGGTACGGTTTTCAAAAAAGTTTCAGCTGAATTCTCTGCGGGCTGCTGAGCCACTATCATCACCTTGTTAGGCGTGGTGAGGCTTGAAATTTGCTTGAGGTCGGCTTCGGTAGTGGTTAAAATTTTATTAAAATGCGGTTTGAGGATATTAGCGTTTTCATTCAACCACGTTTCTAAACCAATGATGTGTTCAACCACTATATTTTTATCATTCAAAAGTTCGATGACCATTTTTTCGCCTTCAACGATAAAATTGCCGTACATTTGACGAAATTTTTTAACTTTTAAAGATTGAATATATTTAATTTTCTGTTTGGATAGAATACTATACATTAGATGAAATTTAAGTCCGCACTGTTATATAAAAAAGCCGTTCATTCTACGACTCGGTTATTCGCTTGTCTGCAATTGGCCCAATATGCTCATTTTGGCTTTTTATGCTTGTTTTTGAGCATTATTACATCTTGTAATATCCATCAATTTCTTGAAAAAGACCAATACTTAGTTGCTACAAATAAAGTCAATATTAAAAACATCCCCAATAAAAAAACAAAGAAAAACTTAGAATACGAATTAACTGCTCTTTATAAGCAAAAAGAATTACCAACCTTCCTTTTTTTTAAAAGAAAAAATGGCGCATGGTTTTATTTTAAAGGGCAAAATGATACCTCTACTTCAAAATTCAAACGCTGGAAATACAAGAGTTTTTCGATTCCTCCTGCCATTTATAACCAATCCCAAACGGAATTGACGGTAAAAAATATGACCCAATTCTTGAAAAACAAAGGGTATCTCTACCCTACCGTTTTTTATGATAAGGATTTTCACAATAAAGATAAAGGATACGCCGACGTAACGTATCACGCCGACCCTGGTAAATTATATGTGATGGATACTGTGATATTTCGGTGCTCGGATACTTCAATTCTCTATTTATTGAACGATATTGCGGACGAAAGTTACTTGAAAAAAGGCCAGCCTCTCAGCACCAGCCTTTATGAATTAGAACGACAACGCATCACTAATAGATTAAATAACTTAGGCTACGCCCGATTCACGCCCAATTATATCGATCAAATGATTGCGGATACAACGAATGCTGGGTTGGATACGGTCGGTAACAGAAAAGCGAATATTGCCTTGACGATACAAGTGCCCAATGATAAAAATTCGCATCAAAAATTCTATACTGCCGATGTTATTGTCTATCCGAATTTTGACGCTCGCTTGGGTGAAACAATCGCAAAAGATACCATTGTGGATGGTAAAATATTTTTTACTTACGATGGAAACGTGGGGATAAGACCTCAAACACTCAATAAAACTTTGGATATTTCGCCTGGTCATCTTTATAATAAAATCGACATTGAAAATTCTATTCGTAAAATGACGAATTTAGGTCTTTACAAATATGTGAATATCAGACCAAACGTTGAAGATTGTGATTCTACCCTCATAACGTATAAAGTATTTTTGACGCCCAGTAAAAAAATGAGTTTTGAATCGGGTCTCGAAATTAATTATTCTAATATTTCACAGACCAGTACGGATTCATCTGGCAAGTTAAAAGGCGGTTCGTTAGGTCGGATTGGTATAGCGGGAGACATTGGTTTTGAGCATAAAAACCTATTTAATGGAGCTGAAAGGCTTAATTCTACTATATCTGGCGGGATTGATATTGGTATAAGCGGCGGTGACTCCCTCAGTAATGGCATCACTTCCGACCTCAGATTTGACAATAATCTCTCCGTTCCGAAGTTTGTAAAACTCAGTCGCGCTTGGCAGCTTTTAAGTCAAGTGGGTATTATCAAAAAAGATTTTTATAAAGCTGTGATAAGGGATGCCAGCACTAATTTTAATATTGGATACAGCGTGAGTGATAGACGAGGCTTGAATCAATATAAATTGCAACAATTTAATTTGGGATTTAAATATGTTTTAAAAAGTAATAATGGACTTGAGCGGTACACCATCAGCCCGACAGGTGTGGAGTTGAACATCAATGAGCTCAAACCTTCATTCATCAATAGATTAAATGTCAGAACACTAAAAAGCTTTGACAATCAATTGATGACTGGTTTTGCCCTCCGCTCAATAAGTTATGACTACAACGGCACACCGAATATTTTAAATGAAAGGATACAATATACGGCAAATGTGGAGCAATCAGGCACCGAAATATTCCTTATTGAAAAAATAGCGTGCAGAAAAACGCCGTTTAGAATCAATGACAGTTTGACCTTTTCTAAATATTGGCGAGGTGAAATTGATTTACACTACACGCGGGATATTAGCTCAAAAACGGCTTACGCGGCTCGATTGTCAGTGGGGTTAGCCGTTCCTTTTTTAAAAGAATCCAATACGCCTTACTCTCGCTTATTTTACGTGGGAGGTCCTAACAGCATTAGAGCGTGGACGATTAGAGGTTTGGGTCCCGGTGGTTTTAACAATTCTAATTTTACTGGCGTGCCTTTTCAAGCGGGAGATATGAAAGTTGACTTCAATTCTGAATATCGTTTCCCTGTTTTTTGGCGCATTAACAGTGCCATTTTCCTTGATGCTGGCAACGTTTGGGATATCCGAGAGTCATCAGAAAATAGCCAAATCAGTGCCCAATTTTTTAAGGAATTGGCTATAGGTACGGGTATCGGGTTAAGGATAGATGTAACTTATGCAGTTATCCGTATTGACTTTGGATATAAATTAAAAAACCCATATTCGATTGAAAATAAAAGCAAATGGATAGGCATAACTGACCCAAAATGGAGCAATTTTAATCCAAATTTTGCATTGGGATTACCTTTTTAGTTTTAGAATCCGTGCCACCGCTTTGAGCGGTGGCACGGTTATTAATCCAAATAAGCGTCAATACTGAGGGGTCTTTCGAGTGTACATTATCGAGTAAAACTCTTGGAAAGTTTGAAACTTTCCAAGAGTTATTGAAAAGCTACTGAGGGGTATATCGTATTTTTACAGATTTTTCATTAAAAAATCTATCCAGTTTTGGTGCATGATTTTTTCAATATCGGGTGTTTTAAAGCCTCTTTTCTCCAGTAAAACGGCTATTTTCTGCAAATCAGCAATCGTTTCTAAATCATAAGGGCATTGTTCTCTGCCGAAAGCCCCGTCCAAATCCGAACCAATACCAACGTGATTTGTATTGCCCGCCAATTGACAAATATGGTCAATATTATCAATAGCAATTTCTAAATTACAATTCATCGAAACGGGGTCTGAAACGCCTCTTTCCCAATTGGGCACCATCATCCAAGCATCTAAAGCAACGCCAATTACGCCTCGCCTTTCAATAATCGCCTTGATTTGTTCATCCGAATATTGACGATTGTGGTTCACGAATTTTCTGCAATTATTATGACTCGCCCACAATGCCCCCTTAAAATGCTCCAAAGCCTGCCAAAAAGCATCATCGCAGAGATGCGTAACGTCTAAAATAATGTTTAAACGCTCCATTTCTTTCAATAAATCCAAGCCATTTTGACCCATTTTGCCTGTTGAATCCGTGCCATTGGCATACCTTCCTTCTAAATAATGAGCGGGACCGATAGCCCTTAACCCCTTTTTATACCCTTTTTCAACGTAAGAAATATCAACTAAAGAATCAGCTCCTTCAAGGCTTAAAATGAAACCAATGGGCTTTTTGATGCTTGAATCTGCATTTTTCCAAAGGTTTAAATGATTTTGTAGATGAATTTTATTCTTAATCATCACCATTTCACCGAGGGCAACCATTTCCTCATACCAAGCCAATTGCGCTTGCGTCTGAGCCCAAGCCTGTTGGGGTGAGTTCCAGCCAGGGATAATACTTTCGGGACGCACAAAGCGAGCAATTTGAGTAGCCACGACTAAACCAATATTCCCTTTTCGCAATTCATCCAATGAGACAGTGGCTTTTCCACGGTCGGGCTTATCGGTCATGCCTTTTTCACGGTCGTTGATTTCACTCAAAGGTCGAGTCAAATCACGATTCCATTCCATGGCGTTCATGGATAAATCCAAATGTGCATCTACGATAAACATATATTGACTTTTAATTTAAATTTGCCTTGAATTCGTTATGCCCCATTTATCCACAACTTCTTGATTTTCAATAACATACGCTTCGTTATACAATGCCACTGTTGGGCAAATATGAAAAGGCAAGGCATAAATTGTGCTACCAATGGGAATAGAAATATCTTTGGGATGGGAAAAAACCATATGCTCTTCGGAATGTGAAATGGGCGTCAAATTGTCATAATTCAAAATCCGTAACCGCTTATCCAATGGATTTTCGGAAGCCACCGCTTTATAGCCAACGTCAATACAAATATGGTGCGGTTTCGGAATAGAAACCACTTGCGCCACCAATAAAGCTGCCGTCTGAAAAGGTTGTTCGGGCAGATTTTCAGTGTAATTATCATCCCACAAAACGAATGTACCGGGGCAACATACCCCCTCAGTATTTTGAGCGTAAAAAGGGAAAGTATTGGAACCACCCATTGCGATTTCCAATTTTTCAGATTCGGTTTGCGTTTCAATAATCTCTTTTAAAAAGTTAAAGTAAGTAGCACAATCCTTTGTTCGCACCCGCCAATCCTTATCTTTTAAATTCCCGTCGTAGCAATGAAAACCCCTAAAACGCAGGTTCTTAAACGTTTTTAAAAAATTTAAAAATTCTTCTGCCTTTAAATAATCAATACCAGTGCGGTTCATGCCGACATTCACATCAATAAAAACGTCTATAAAGCATTGATTATCAATGGCTTTTTCATTTAAAAGGTAGGCTGTATGAGGATTATCCAATAATGTTGAAAAGCATGTTTCGGGATATTTTAACATCAAATCAATGAATCGCTGAACTTTTTGATTGCTCAATTGATATGCCATTAAAACGTCTGGAATGCCCGCCGAAGCTGCCAAATCAGTTTCAGTAATGGTAGCCGTTTTAACTTTTAAAATACCGTACCCCCTCAGTATTTTGAGTATATTTTCACATTTAAAAGTCTTGATATGCGGTCTTAAACGAGTGGTATCACCATTTACCCACTGTACGACTGTTTCAATATTATTTAAAATCCGCTTTTTAAAAAAGACTAAAGAAGGGGTATCCAACGATTCAACTTCTTTTATTTCAAACCAATGTTCATTCATTTTTAAAATATAAGGCAGAACTCAAGTTCCGCAATTAACTTCACTTATGCGGAACAGGAGTTCCGCGCTACTTTACACCATATTGGCTACATATCGGACATACTGAGGGGTCATGCCCACGCGCAGGACAATACTCTCTGCCAAAAAAGATAATTTGTAAATGTAATTTATTCCATATATTTTTTGGAAAAAGAGCCTTTAAATCTTTTTCCGTTTTTTCAACGTTTTTACCGTCACTCAATCCCCAACGCGTCGCCAATCTGAAAATATGGGTATCGATAGGAAATGCCGGCACACCGAAGGCTTGAGACATCACCACCGAAGCCGTTTTATGACCCACGCCGGGCAAAGCTTCCAATTCCTCAAACGATTGTGGCACCTCCCCCTTGTGTTTATCAATTAAAATGTGAGAAAGGTCAAATATTGCCTGTGATTTTCGAGGTGATAAGCCGCAAGGTCTGATTATAGCCTTGATTTCATCAACTTCTAACTGAATCATTTTGTAGGGATTATCCGCTTTTTCAAATAAAAACGGCGTCACTTGATTGACTCGGATATCCGTACATTGAGCGGATAAAAGCACCGCAATCAGTAAGGTATAGGAGTCAGTATGATCTAAAGGAATGGGGGTATCAGGATATAAATCTTCTAAAATCTGAGCTATTGCCTTGGCTTTTTCTTTCTTTCTCATAAACTATTGAGTATTTCTGCGTATGTATAACTCATTTAAAATAAAACATTTGTTCATTAAATACCTTCAAATAAGGCTTTAAAAATCGTCAATACTGAGGGGGTAAAATAGAATAGAGAAATTTCAATAAATTTTCCTATTCTGCATCAACGATTTCTATTTTTTCCATAAAAGAGCAATCACATTAGCTCCTATTTTTTTACCTTCTTTTGTACCCACTTCATTATCTTGTCGAGTGTGAATGCCGCCTAAAAGTCTTGAATAAGCACATTCATCCGCAGATTCCCAGAAAGAATTAAAAGTACGATTTTTATAAGAAATTCCCCGCAATGTATTCATTGGGCGGCCTTCGTAAGTATTGTCCACAAATTTAAAATTATCACCGTAGAGTTCCGTCAAAACAGTTGCCATAGCTGCGCTCTGGGTCGCATGACCTGATGTAAACGCAGGGAATGGCGGCTCAGGCCAAAACTGAACCCATCGAACATCAATATTGGCATTCACGTATGAGGCAGGGCGTTCAGCATAATACGTGTATTTACATTTCCAACAATTGATGAAAGCATCACCCACTGCCATACCAATTTTCGCGTATGTTTCGGCAGCTTTAAAAAGGTCGGGTTGCTCTTTTTTAATGGCAATTGTTGCTAAGTTGACGGAGTGTCCGGGAGGGGCTGCGGTTTCGGAAGGGTCATCTCCCCACCAAGTAGCTATCTCTTTTTCTTCTTGCGTTAAAGTTTTATTTTTATTATAAACTTCTAAAAACTGGGCATAATAAGGCGATTGCGGATCAGTTGAATATTCAATCATTTGAGGAACCGACATATTCCCATTTTTTTCAACAAAAGTCCGATTATTTCCCCAAAATGGATGTAGAGGCAATTGAGAAGCTACTTGACCATTCACTGGGGGGCGCCATGAACCTGGATTCGTTGGAATGAGCACCACGGGGAAATTGCGTCGATAGCCATTTTCTCCACCATCTGTCTCAGACCAATCAAAAAAAGCAGTGGCAATTGCTTCACCAAACTTCACTGAACGGTCAATGACATCAGCTGCTTCAGAGCTTTGACCCCTCAGTGTAACAGCAGCTAAACTGTCAATTTTTTTAACATTATCCGCGCTGGTGTGTGGGTACAGTTTTTTTAAAATAAAAGCCTGACCCGCATTCAAACTCACAATCCAATTGTATTTTTTACCCGCTTCTACTTGTGGCAGAGTAGGTAAACCTTTTAACTGACCATTCATGGATACATGCCGCCCTGAGCCTGCTTGAACACATTCATACATCGTCAAACCCAAATACCCCAATGACCTCGAAGCATAAGTAGGAGTATTACTGGGTGAGTATTTAAGGATATAAAGGTTCATATCTGTCCATTTCACTGCAATATCGGGCGTGGAAGTATCTGCTTGGTAGATATTTGTTTCGTCGTCTTTTTTACAAGAAATAAAAAAAAGGAAACTGATGGAGATAAAAATCGGTAGGAATTTAGATTTCATAGTATTATTTATGATTTAATGAAGGTGTAAAAATACGAAATCTATCGTTAAGAATCCAGTCAAAGAGATAGATTCAATAAGGCGAAGGACTCACCGACGACCATCCACCATCTATGACAAGGCTTTGCCCTGTGATGTGCCGAGCATTTTCAGAAACCATAAATAAAGCGGCGTGCGCAATATCCGAAGGTGTGGCAGGGCGAGCCATAGGCGTTATTTCAGACCACGTTTTTAAATAGGAAGCATCTTCTTGTGTTCGTTCCGTGAGAGTTGCACCAGGTGCAATGGCATTAACAGATATACTATGAGGCGCTAATTCTACAACCAAATTTTTAGCCAGCATTTCAATTGCCGCTTTGGTCATGCTGTATGCTGCTAAGTTTTTATGCGCTGTATGGGCAGTTACAGATGACATCAATAAAATAGAGCCCCCGCTACCCTGTTGTATCATCTGTTTAGCCGCAGCTTGCGAGAGAAAAAAGCTGCCACCCAAGTTGGTGTGTAGAACGCTGAAAAAATCCTTTTCGGGATAGGTTAAAAAATCGCCAAATAAAGTAATGCCGGCGTTAGCGATTGCAATAGTGAGTTTTCCGAATTGCGCAACGGCAGTTTTTACCATTTCAAGTACAAAAGCTTTATCCCCAGCGTCACCAGCTAATCCATAACACGAGTTAAACCATTGATTGTTAATACTTTGTGCAGCTTTTTGAGTCAAACTTTCATCTATATCATTCAATAAAACAGAAGCTCCATTGGCTGCTAATTGTCTACAAATCTCTAAACCAATGCCTTGACCAGCACCCGTTACGATAGCCACTTGACCTTTAAATGAATTGGAAGACATAGATTTGGGATGAGAGTTTAAGAACTGTTAAAACATGCTTATTTGCGTTTCGTCGGCTTCCATGGGTTCGGGAACAGTTTCAAGGAGCACATTATTGGTTTTATTGGGCAAAAATCGCTTAATTATGCGTAATTTATGGGAATAAATACCTCTTTCTTCGTTAAAAATGCCATAATGATCGAGTTTATCAATCCGCACTTGACCTGCCGCATGAATAATAAAACCGCCTTCCATGACTATACCAACGTGCACAATTCGTCCTTTATCGTTTTCAAAAAAAGCCAAATCAGCCGCCTGAGCTTGGTCAACAAAATCTATCAATCTGCCTTGTTCCACTTGTTGAGAAGCATCACGACGGAGCCGAAATCCCGCCATTTTATACACAATTTGAGTAAAACCGCTGCAATCAATGCCGAATGGAGACCGCCCACCCCATAAATAAGGCGCATACAAATATCTACGCGCCAATTTGATGATTATCTCTGGAGTCGCCTCTAAAGCCCCTTTGCGAATGGCTTGCCCCCCAAAAGTGTAATGCTTATCGCCGATGTGCACATTTACGCCATCGTACTGAGGGAGTGTTGCACCCATTAAAACGGGTAAAAAATGGTCATTATTGGCTAAAATGGAGGTTAAATCCAAGCAATGAGCTGAATCACTGCGGTAAGCATCAACGTCCTCTTCCGAAATTCTTTTTAATTGCCGAATGTCCATCCACCCTTCATATCCGTCCCAATCGCAACGAACTTGACACCAATTTCGCTTCGACTTAGGCTCATCCAAAATATCAACCAACTCTCCGAAAAGCAACTGCGTCACGATTTCTTCCTTATCCGACGCACCCGCTCGGATAGGAACAACACTCAATTGACACACTGCTGGATTATTCATTAACTGTTTTTTTGAATGAGTCTTGAACTCCATTTTAATCTTAAAATAAAATATAACCCAAAATTATTTTCAATTAAAAGGATTTAGACAATTTAAATTCGTCCCAAAAATAATAACTCAAGGTGAAAAATCGTTAAAATACGGTTACTTTAATTTCAATAAAGCCCCTATAATTATTTTGGAACGATTTAAGTTAACTTCAATCATTACAGCAACTCGATTTAAGGCATCTCAACCAATCAATGCCAAAATTTTATGTAAAATAATCCTTTATTTGTTCATATTCTAATTTCTTGAAATACTTTTGCACGAAATTTGGTGAATACAACTTTATGAAAAAAATTCTCATTTACTCAATTATTTTTTTGTCTTTTGGCAGACTCTTTTCCCAAGACCGTCAATTTACACAATTTTATACATCCCCCCTCACGCTCAATCCAGCTTTGACTGGGATGTTTGACGGCAAATACCGAGTGGGCACTATTTATCGTGACCAATGGCGTGGTTTACTGGAGCAACCTTATCAGACATTTTCTTTTGGTGCTGATTTGAGGCTTGAACCATTTAAAAGTAATGTGAGTAAAGATAAAATTGGTGCTGGTCTCGTTTTTTTTAGAGATAAAGTCAACGCCCTTGATTTTTCAACTACTCAAATAGCCATCTCAGGGGCTTATCACAAATCACTGAATCTTGAAAGTTCACAATATCTTTCTTTGGGCGTTCAGATGGGTTTGACCCAACGAAACGTCAATTATGAAACTTTGAATTTTCAAGATCAATGGAATGGGATAACAGGTTATAGCTTGCCTTCCTCAGAGCGTTTACCTGAAAATAATTTTGGATACAATGACCTGACAGTAGGCTTGAACTACACCGTACAGTTAGATAATAAAACCTCGATATTTGCTGGTGGTTCTTTTCACCACGCCAATCGCCCCAATGTTTCTTTTTATAAAGGCGAAGACATACCTAAAATCCGCATTTTTCCCCGCTATTCCGTACAATTAGCGATGAATTACCCCATTAATAAGGCACATACATTGTTTATGTCGCCTCGTTTAGTAGCCAGTATGCAGGGACCGCATTTAACGGCTAATGCTGGTACTAATTTCAAAATCATGATTGATAAAACGTATGGCACATCGTTACACATTGGTAGTTGGGTGCGCCCCGTTAAAAATGACAATGGTTTCAATATCGACGCCGTGGTTTTGATGGGCGGTTTGGAATTTAACAGTATCCTTTTGGGTGTAAGTTATGATTTGAATATTCCGACGCTTAAAAATTACCGTCGTTCTCAAAATGTATTTGAAATTTCGTTGATTTACTTAGGTGAATACGATAATGACGAGTTATTGTGTCCGTCATTTTAACCCCTTCAGTCCCGAGAGGTCGGGATTTAGACAATATATGAAAATATCTATCATCGGAACGGGGAATGTTGCCTATCATTTAGGTAAAAGATTGCTTGAAAAAGGCGTCAAAATAAATCAAATTATTGGTCGAAATGCCGCTCATACTGAGGGGGTCGCCCGAATTTTAAATACAATATTTGAAGCCGATTTTAATAAAATAAAAACCGATAGTGATATTTATATCATCGCCGTCAGTGATTCAGCCATTGATTCTGTTGCTCAGAAAACCTCGCAAGTGATTGATAATCAAATAGTTGTACACACCTCTGGCTCAATCCCGTCCACGATATTAAAACCTTATTTTAAAAATTACGGTTCATTTTATCCACTTCAAACCTTTTCAAAAGAAAGCCAACCCGATTTCGATAGCATTCCCATTTTTATCAATGCCAATTCTAAAAAGTCAGAAAATAAACTTCTGGCTTTGGGTAAAAAAATTGCCAATAATCTGCATCATTTGGATGATGATAAAAGAATAATTGTGCATATTGCAGCCGTTTTTGTGAATAATTTTACCAACAGCCTTTTTCAAATCGGTCATGATATTCTTAAAAAAGAGAATCTTCCCTTTGACATACTCCAACCTTTGATGCTTGAAACAGTACTTAAAATAAAAAATCACGAACCCTCTGAAATGCAAACGGGTCCCGCCAAAAGAGGCGATTTGGTAACTATTCAAAAACACATTGATTATTTAAAAAAAGAAGCCCCGCAGTTGGTTACGATTTATGAACTTCTGACTAAAAACATCAACCCCAGCATTGAGTTTTAAATTTTTAATTGAAATTTTAATATAAAAAAATGAGAATAGTAGGCGAAATACCACACCCAATTATCAAAATTACGGTCTTTAAAAACGACGGGAAATTCAGCATAAAAGCTGAGTCGGGACTGATGGAACAAATATATAAATTCCGTGATGATGAACGCTTGCAATCTTTTGAAGATATACAAAAGCTTGTGGATGAAGTATTTATAAAAAAAATTGAAGAAAATATTACCAATATGTACGAAGCGAAACATGAAGCCATCCATCGGCACTTAGCACATGAGGTGGGCGAGTTTGAGAAGATTTTATAGTTACCTTCTGCCACAAAGGGCACATAAGGTTCACAAAAAAATTTGTGTATCTATGTGCCCTTTGTGGTAAAAAATAGAAAATGACAATATTAAAAAGGCAATTCATCGTCATCATCCCACTCTTCTCTTTTACGGCTTTGACGGTATTCCTCATCAAAATCCTCGACGCCATCTATATACATTTGTTTCATTTCTTCTGGAAAATCGTCGGTATCAATTTTGACAATCTGTACATCAATACCTTTAAATGACTCCGAAAGTGCCGTCTGAATCCGCTCTAAAATTTCATCGGGTGAGCCCGTAAATTCACCGTTTTCAAAGACATCTTTCATGGTTGCAATGGCATTATCTATAAAATCCATGCGAGTAGCCAGTGTTTTTTCATCCTTTTTGGGATAATAACCGCCCTCGTCTTTAATTTCCAATTTTTTAAAATATTGCTTCCGCAAATAAACCAGAAGGTTGATGATTTTGATATGCGTTTCAAGACCCGCAAACTGAGTTTTAACGAAAATCCACCTATTTTTTTCAAGCGTATCGCCTACTATCATTGAAAAAATGGAACGCAGCACCCCCTCAGTATCGAACAACAATTCTATCATTTCTGACTCTTCATGGGGCTGAAATGTGATACCTTTTAATCCAAAATCATAATCATCAACGGCATTTTGTTCCCATCCTTCTTCTTCGTCATCATCGTCGTCATCGATGGAAAAAGGGCGGGGCATTGTATCAGGCAGAGGCGCTTCCTCAGCTTTTTCGGCGGTGAAAGTCTTGTAACGCCATCCATTGGTTTTACAAATATCCTCAACATCATCGATTAACAAAGGAATCGAATTCGGTGACTTGAGTTTACCTCTGAAAGCAATAGTGATACCCATGAGATGAATTTAAGTGATTATTGTTCAAAAATAAGAAAGGAAACGTGTAAAAGCACATTTCCTTTCTTATTTTAAATATTTTTATTTTTATTATGGATTATAAGAATCAACGAAACATTACTTTTGACTGTCCTTATAATCTTGCCAAGATTTCGTTTTATAGATATTTTCGGCAGCATATTTCAATTCTGGTATCAATTGGTCAGGTTTTTTGTAGCCTGGAGAGATTGAAACGCGCTCGTAAGTCTCCGTCAGGTACACAATTGACGGATAACCCATGTTGCCATCTAAAAGCGAATAAGCCAAAGTATGCACACCATTGCGTCCTTGATTGGCAATATACTCAAATTTATGACCATTAAAATCAATGGATTCCTTCATTTCTGCATCCAATTTGACACAATAGAAGTTTTTAGTCAAATATTCCGCAATTTTAGGATCCGTGAAAGTTTCTCTATCCATCACTTTACACCAGCCGCACCAATCGGTATAAACATCCACCAATATTTTTTTAGGCTCTTTTTTATTCAATTCAAACGCCTCTTGCCAAGTCAACCATTTAACTTTCGTTGGCTCAGGTTCTGTATTTTTAAAAGAGAAAGCGGTCATTGCCATACTTGAAATAATGAGGGCAAAAACTGGTAAAAAGAATTTTTTCATGTTAGGATTTTTATTTTTTAGAACTTTTAAAATCAACGCGCTTTCAACCAAACATTCAAAAGAAATGGTTGTTTAATAAAACTTAGTTAATACATATCAAAAATCGTGTAAAAACATCAATTCTGCAAACGAATTCCCGAATTAATGCGTTAAAGTTTATTTAAAATCAAAAATTTATGTCAAAAAGGAAAATAGTGGTAGCCATTGGCGGGTCAAGTGGCTCCATTTACGCTAAAGTTTTATTGGATAAGCTCAGCACTTTAGAGAATCAGATTGAAGCAGTAGGCATCGTGATGAGTGAAAATGCCAAGTTTAATTGGGAATACGAATTAGAAAAACCTTTCGACAGCACCACCCTACCTGCACATTTTAAGTTTTATGAAAAAATGGATTTCATGGCACCCTTCGCCAGTGGTTCAGCGAAATACGATACTATGATTGTCTGCCCTTGCTCAATGGGCTTAATGGCGCGCATTGCCACGGGCATTTCCAACGATTTGGTGACGCGGGCAGCAGATGTAATTTTTAAAGAACGCCGCCGATTGATTCTCGTTCCTCGCGATACCCCCCTCAGTATAATTCATATAAACAACATGAAAACCATCACCGAAGCAGGTGGCATCATTTGCCCCGCTACGCCCAGTTTTTACAGCAAACCCAAAACATTTGAGGAATTAGCGGCAACGGTCATTGATAGAGTCATAGATTTGGCGGGTTTAGATTTAAAAAGTTATCGGTGGAGTGAATAAAATACCCATGGCACCGCTTAGTTCTACTTTGGCACTTCAGAAAACCCGTGTCACCGCTCCAAGCGGTGGCACGGATTATTGATAAACACAGGCTTTTTTTAATGAAATTTTCCTGTTTTATCCGTGCCACCGCCTTAAATCGGTGTCACGGGTTTAAATTCGTTTTTACATTTCACCCGTCTATCCATGCTGTTCAGCGATAATGTGAAAAATTTTAATACATTTTTATCTATTTTCACCATTGAAAATATCATTCATTAAAACCAATTTCACATGACAAGACTACTCACT
>JANPHO010000715.1:0-11531 GCA_031424515.1 Saprospiraceae bacterium | reverse complement strand
TATAACTGATGGTGATAAGGATCAAGATGGGTCTATTCAAGGTGCTCGATACGCCAAAATCATCCGTAAATTGCGTCAAGATGATAATGTAAAAGCGATAGTTTTGCGAGTCAATTCAGGTGGTGGTTCGGCATTTGCTTCCGATGTGATTTGGAGAGAGTTGGATTTGGCGCGTCATCAGGGTAAAGTAGTGGTATCTTCTTTTGGTGATTACGCTGCTTCGGGTGGTTACTATATTGCGATGGCTTCGGATGCTATTTACGCACAACCGAATACTTTGACTGGCTCAATTGGGGTTTTCGGAATGATTCCCAATTTCGAAAATACTTTTAAAAATAAAATGGGCATTACTTTCGATACCGTAAAAACCAGTAAATATGCAGCTATGTCAGGCGTAACTATTGGTTTTAGTGACGATGAAGGTAAAATTATCCAACAAGGCGTGGATAGCACTTATGAAAAATTCCTTTTTAGAGTATCGCAATGCCGTAAAATGACCCGTGACCAAGTTCATGCCATCGCTCAAGGGCGCGTGTGGTTGGGTGCAAAAGGTAAAGAGATAGGCTTGGTGGATGAATTGGGCGGTTTGGATGATGCCATAAAAGCGGCTGTTTCAAAAGCTCAATTAAAGGATTATAAGACAACAGAATATCCCAAATCAAAAAATGGTATTCAGAAATTTATTGAAGAATTGACGGGGGAAAAACCTTCAGATGATATGGCAAAAACGGCTATTAAACAGGAATTAGGCGATTATTATGCCTATTATGACCATTTTAAAAAGCTTCAAGCCATGAAAGGACCTCAAATGCGTATCCCTTATTTGATAAATGTAAAATAGGCTTTTTAAAGTTTTTAATAAAAAAAAACGAGTCCTTGTTTCATGTGAGGACTCGTTTTTTTATTAAAAAATCGTAAAATACTGAGGGGGTAGAGAATGAATAGTGTTATTCAGTATTACCACCATTATTCCGATAATCCAAAGCTGGTTTTCTATTGCCGAGCAAGGGTGTATATTTAAAATCAGCCCCGCGCGCCTTAATCCATTCTTCTTTGGCTTGATTGATAAGAGTTGGGTCGAGTAATAAATCAAGGCCTGTGCAAGTCAATGTTTTGGCTGCAACCATCATCCCTTTTATGCCAATATCGGTACCACCACACGCCACTGCCTGCCAACTGTGCGCTGGCGTTCCGGGAATCCACGTAGCAGCGCGCATTCCCACCGTGGGAACTGCCCAACTCACATCTCCAACATCCGTAGAACCACCACCTGTCCGATAACTTTCATCCACATAAGGGGCGATTTTACTCGCATCGGTAATCTCAGGTCGGGTTTTGGAAACGAATGTCTCTTGCAATTTTTTACCGAAAGCAATTTCTTCGGGCGTATAAGTTACACCACCCACGCGTTGTAGATTTTCATACATATTTTTAGCCAAAACTTTGATGGGCAGAAGGTCGTATGCGCCGTGAATCATCTCATATTCAACGGTTGTTTCAGTACCCATAGCGGCTCCATTGGCACATTTTACAATGCGTTCAAAGAGCTCTTTGACTACGTCACGCTTAGGATGGCGACAATAGTAATAAACTTCCGCATAATCAGGTACAACATTGGGTGCCTTTCCACCGTCTGTGATGACATAATGGATGCGAGATTCTTGAGGTATGTGTTCACGCATCATATTCACCATATTATCCATGGCTTCCACTCCATCCAATGCTGAACGTCCTTTTTCAGGTGCACCTGCCGCGTGGGCGGATATGCCTTTAAATCTGAATTTAGCCGACACATTTGCCAATGAAGAAGATGGATTGGCTGAGTTGCAATCGCCTGGGTGCCAATGTATGACCACATCAACGCCATCAAATAAGCCCGCTCGCACCATATATACTTTCCCTGCGCCACCTTCTTCAGCCGGTGTGCCGTAGAGCTTAATCGTGCCTTTTATTTTATTTTTAGTCATGGTGTTTTTCAACTCAATCGCCGCCGCAACGGAAGCGGTGCCGAATAAATGGTGTCCGCATCCATGACCACCTCTTTGACCTTTAATGGGCATTTTCATGGGTTCAGCGGTCTGGGCAAGACCTGGCAAAGCATCAAACTCCGCTAAAATACCAATCACAGGTTTTCCTTCTCCAAAAGTAGCGACAAAAGCCGTTGGAATTTCTGCAACACCCGCTTGAATACTAAAACCTGCATCTTTCAAAGTTTTTTGATGCAATTCAGAGCTTTTTACTTCTTGGAAGCCCACTTCGGCGTGTTCCCAGATTTTTAAAGCAATTTTTTTATAGTCAGCATATTTGCCATCCAAATTTTTAATGGCATCTGTTTTCAAAACGTCTTTATTCTGAGCACTTATTGCAAGGCTCAAACCCATAAAGAGGATAGGAAGTAAGGTTTTTTTCATGATGAATTGATTTTATTTAACTGATTGAGAATTAATATGTTGTAAGGAATTGCTTCTTTTCTATTTCACCCTGAATTTATCTCCTTCCTTTTTCAAACCGCCTTCATCGAGCATAAAACCGATGGTTTGAATGACCTTTGTGCGTTGTTTTTCAGAAAAAGAATCGGCTATTTCTTTTAAACCCATCGGTTCGCGTTTGAGCAAACGGCTGATTTTTTCTTTAAAAATATCGAAATCATTGCTATCCAATTCCTCTTTGCTTTTATCAATACAGACGTCGCAAATGCCACAGGATGCAGCATCCGTTTGTCCGAAATAATGTAATAATTGTTGCGACCGACAAATGCTCAATTCAGCGTATTCAATCGCTTTTTTAAGCCGAAATTCAGCCCGCTTTTTACGAAACATATATAAAGTATAATCAATTGTAAGGTGTTGACTGTCAACTCTATCTCTTAAAAAAGTCAGTTGTGGTTTATCTTTTTTAGGGCGATAATCAATGATTGTATCCAGATGAAAACGATGCAAAATTTTCTCTAAATCCATCACCGACATCCTCAAAAATTGAGCAAAACGTTGTTCATTAAACTCCACATAATCGTTCATCACACCTTGAAATGCCCTCAACATGGCTTTAATTATTTTGTCAACGTCCTTGTGTTTTAACTCATAATCGTAGAGCGTTTCTCGATTCACAATCACTTTCATACTCGATGAAATGAACACCCCCTCAGTAAAACTCACCCAACCGTCTTGTTCCAAGACTTTCAAACAAGCGTAAGTTTTAAGGGCTTCTAATTTAAAACGCTCGGAGAAATCAGTGATATTAAAATCATAACTTTCACTCAAACCGCCACCAACTGCCAACTGCAAATAACTCCCCAGTGCCTCATAAGTACGGCGAATATCCTTCATATCGGGATAACCCATCTCAAATTGATAGGTCAAATTCGCTGCATCGAGTTTATTATAAAGTAAAACGCTGAACGATTTTTGAGCATCTCGCCCGCCACGCCCCGCTTCTTGAAAATAAGCCTCCAGCGAATCCGGTAAATCCATGTGGATAACTGACCGTACATCGGGCTTATCAATCCCCATTCCGAAGGCATTGGTAGCGACTATCACGCGCGTTTTATCCGTAATCCAAGCATCTTGTTTGGAATTGCGTTCATCGGGCGATAAGCCAGCATGATAAAAGTCCGTTTTTATACCTTTTTGTAGTAAAAAATGGGCTAATTCCTTAGTTCTTTTCCTATTTCGGACGTAAACAACGCTGCTTCCTTGGATTTTTTGCAGGATTTCAAGCAATTTGGCTTCTTTGTCTTCAACATTTCTGACCACATAAGCGAGGTTTTTTCTGTTAAAATCTTGTTGAAATATCCTTAAATTTTTAGTAGCGTCTGGTTTGAATTCCAATTTTTCACAAATATCTTTCACCACATCGGGCGTAGCAGTCGCCGTTAAAGCCAACACAGGCACATTCCCCAAATGCTGCCGAATATTGGCAACTTGCAGATAAGACGGGCGAAAATCATAGCCCCACTGACTCACACAATGCGCTTCATCAATGGCTAAAAGATTGACTTTCATGCGTTTAATGCGCTCTTTGGCTAATTCAGTTAAGAGTCGTTCGGGTGAGAGGTAGAGAAATTTTAGCCCACCATAAACGGCATTGTCCAATATTCTATCAATATCTTTGTAGTGCATGCCCGAATAAATGGCTGCCGCTGATATTTCCCGTTTTTTCAGATTTTCAACTTGGTCTTTCATCAAAGCAATCAGCGGAGAGACGACGATGCATACCCCCTCAGTACACAGGGCTGGTATTTGAAAACAAACGCTTTTCCCACCACCAGTGGGTAATAGTGCAAGCGTATCCTGCCCATCCAAGACGGATTGGATAATGTCGCGTTGCAAAGGTCGAAAGTTATCGAAACCCCAATATTGTTTCAGAATGGACTCAGGTGTAGTCATAGTTAGTTGGGCTAAAATAACCGATAATTTCTTTTTTAAGTCGGCTCTCAAAATTACAGAAAATTCTACGCTTGGCTCCGTATTTTCTGAAATTTTAACCCCGACAGAAATTATCGGTTATTTCTTTACGCTTGCTAATGACAAAATTAATAAAAAGGCACTGATACTGAGGGGCCTTTAGTAATTTTATGTTAAATAATACATATCAACTTAGATGAACCGTTAAAATAACGTTTAAATTTTATAGTCACCCAACCTTTTTACTCATAAAAGTTGTCTTCGGATATGTTATAGTTTTTATTAAAAATCAAAAAAATCGTGTCATGAAAACATTAAATTATTTTTTTATTCTCGTTTTTAGCCTTGCTCTTTTCAATAGTTGTGAAAAAGAACAAGTGAATACTCCCGCAAATGGTAATATTCAATTTAATAATTTGGCGGTAGGTCAGAAGAGCATCTATATAGGTTTTAAATCCAGAATGCCCTGGTCAGATTCAGATACTGCCTACAAACCCATGAATGATACCCTTATTTTGACCATTATTGAAAAAAATGATACGGGTTTTAGAGTAAAAGAAGAGAGGACTGATGTTTCATTTAAACCTTCCTTTTACTATTTTAAAATAGTTGGAGACAGCCTTTTTGTAAAACCGTCGATAACGGATTATGTAAACAGTTCCGTGTTGATAGGTGGTCCCAAATCGTTCGTTTTGAAAAACAATGGGTTATCTAAATTTACTGTAAATCAATGGGGCGTGCTCAAGGATACTTACTCTTTAACGGGATTTGGTATTTTAAACGATGTGACTATTTTAAATAAAAAATATGAAACTACGCTGATGTATCATAATCCCAATGCCATGGTTTTTGATGGTCAAGCCTATACGCGCATTTATACCCCCGAAGATGGTTTTCTATGTTTTGAAGCATTAGGTGGATTTGCCCCGTTTGGTACTATCTTTTATTTAAAGCCTTATTTTATTCGTTAGATAGACTAAGTCATTGTATTTCAATTAGTTATCTTGGATTTTTGTTTAAAGTGAGCAATTCCATATATCTTTTTGGTTTAAAAACAGATTTGCTCAATAGCCGATAGCAGGCTCTTTTTAATGAAAATACCCCCTCAGTATAGACAAGTACTGAGGGGGTATTTTATTGGATTTTAATCAATTAAAAATCAACTTGTAAGCCAATGCTCGGCGTGGCATTGCCTGATGCATCATCAATAATCTTCGTTTTATAGCGTGCGATGCCTTTAGAATCCGTGAAAATGGGTGCTTCTCCAGTGGGTTTTTTATTGGCATCCAAAGGACGGTCAAGCAAAGTTGCAGGACGACTAACCGTTGAACCCAGTGCATTCTGAATATCCAAATAAAGGTTCCAAGTAGTTTTTTTACCAAACCATTTTTTATCTATTCTGAAATCAAAAGTGGAAAACCCTTTGGTGCGATTAGCATTGAGGTTATTGGCATAATCAGGGATAGCCCGTCCGTTGGTGTTCCAAATGGCAACCACATTCGATTCAGGCGCATCAGGCGTGAATGGTACACCCGTAGCAGC
This sequence comes from Saprospiraceae bacterium, assembly GCA_031424515.1. GTDB lineage: Bacteria > Bacteroidota > Bacteroidia > Chitinophagales > Saprospiraceae > JAAFJT01. Next base: position 5,586 of record JANPHO010000715.1, on the reverse strand, counting down.
GCGGAATTTGACGCCAATTTCCCAATTTCTTTTCAACTGATAACCCAAAGTAGCTACTGCGGTATGGCGCGAATCCCAAGCCGAAGGCACTAAATTACCTTTGCGGTCTTCAAAATCACTGTGCCCAAAAGTGTAAGCCAATATGCCATAAAAGCCTTTAAAAAGCCGTTGTTGAAATAAAAATTCTAAGCCATAAGTTCTGCCTTCCGAAGTTGATGTGGCTGGTTCATTGCCGATGACGCCAAAATCACCGCCCAAATTAGCCAATGTCACTTGCTCACGGAGTAGAAATGGGTAATTAGCATATTTTTTATAATAACCTTCGATGCTGAATTTAGAGTCGGTTTTAGTATTAAATTCAAAGCCACCAACCAAGTGCGATGCCCTAATGTATTTCAAGTTGGGTTGATTGATAAATACATTATTCTGTTTAAAACCTAAAGCAGGGTAAGGGGGCAATTGATTGAAAATGCCCGTATTGAAATTAAACGCCAATTGTGGTGTCAAGGCATAAGACAACGAAAAACGAGGGCTGAATTGATTCAGTGGGTTTTTCATGCTGCTGTTGTAATCATTACCATCCACCCGCGCACCCAATGAAATCACCAACCGGTCGGCATCCAATTTACGGCTTATTTGGGCAAATGCACCGTATTTATTCATGTTAAAAGCGGACGTATAATTGATTTTGAAAGTTGAATCACCAATATTACGCGTTTGGAACGTGAAATTGTTGTATTTAGCAAATTCATAGCTCAAACCATACAAAAATTTCCAACTACCAATACGGGTAGTGCGTTCTGCACGGAGTTTATTTTCAATTTCCTGCGACTTGTAATCGAATATTTTAGGGTTTTTATCAATATTATCCTTGTATTTATAGGCTTCATTGTTGAGCATATTGCGGCTGGCAACAAATGTCCAAAAACCAGTTTTATCAAAATGTTTCCAACTGATTCCGTTGGTATAATTCCACTGCGGCGCTATGGGCAACTGGTCAAGCAGATAGGCTTTGGTTTCATCGGTGCGGGCAGCTGTATCGAGCGTAAATTGGTCAATAGCTCCTAAAAACACATAACTAATTTCGTTTTTATCGTCAATTTTATGCTTTATTTTCAATTGAGCATCGTTGTAAGTTGGTAAAAAAGGCAACCCGATGGCTTTGAATAAAAATTGTAGATAAGAGCGGCGGGCTGAAAATAAAAAAGTTGTTTTTTTACCTACAGGCCCCTCAGCGGTCAATCCAATATCACTTGAACCCACTGTGCCCGTAAAACGCAATTTGTCGTTCGCTCCATCCCGCTGACGGAAGTTGAAAACCGAACTCAGAGAATTGCCTCTGTTGGATGGAAATGCGCCGCTGAAAAAGTCCACTTCTTTTAAAAAAGTCACATTGAGCATACCCACGGGTCCCCCACTCGCACCTTGTGTAGCAAAGTGGTTGATATTGGGCACTTCAATATCATCAAGGTAAAAACGGTTTTCGTTGGGTGCGCCACCTCGGATGATGAGGTCATTTCGAAAGGTTGGTAGAGCTGTCACACCGGGAAGAGATTGAATAACCCTTGAAATATCTCGATTTCCACCAGGATTCCGCGCAATTTCAGTCACGCCAATTGTGCGCAATGAGAGTGGCGATTCTTCGGTTTTGCGAAAAGGCGAGGCTTTGATAGTTACCTCTTGCAACCCCTCAGTACTTTCTTCCATTTCAAAGTTTAAAATGGTCGGTTTGGCGTTAGTCACCTGTATTTCAAAGACTTCAATATCCTTAAAACCCACAAAACTGACCTTGATATTGTACAATCGGGGCTCTAAACCCGTGATTTCATAGTCGCCATTCTCGTCCGTTTGTGCGCCTTGTGTGGTGCCTACGACTTGCACAGTGGCAGATGGCAGGGTTTCATTATTGAGTTTATTCGATACTCGCCCTTTGATAACGCCCGTTTGAGCCGAAATACTGAGGGGGGTAAGGATGGTAAAAAAAAGAATAAAAAGTCGGGAGATTTGTTTCATCGTAATGATAGATTTTTAATGATAATTTTAAATCCGTTGCACCGCTTTAAGTAGTGCCACGGTTAAGGAGCTAATTGATATATTTTTCAAGAATTAAATCCAAATCAATATTTTTTTCAGTTTTATAAATTTTATTGTGAAAAATGTGGAGTTTACGAAGCAAGTAAAGGAGTGTGGCTTGCTCTTGCTGATTGAGTTTTCCTTGAGCAATGGTTTCAACTTTACGCATTTGACCCAATAATTGAAATAAAACTTGGCGCCCTGAGTTAGTAATATTCACCAGTAGGCTTCTACCATCAGTCGGGTCGTCCAATTGACTTAAAAAACCTTGTTTAATAAGGCGCTTAATGATTTCCATACCCGTCGGTTTTTCATGGATATTGTGCGCAATCAAATCTGTTTTCGACATTTCACCATGCACAAAAAGATTGATAAGATAGCCAAAATCATCGGTACTACTGAGGGGGGTACCCTCCATCGCTTTTTTGGAATACAACTTAGCGTACCGGTACATGGATGCTACCAACTCGCCTAAACCCGACTCTTCTCCCATTTGAGTTTGCTGTGGAGGATTCGAATTGGTTTTGATGGCAAGCCACTGAGCGAAGTCTTCCATGTCCAAATGTTCTACTTGACCTTTGGCTTTTTCGTAGATTTCTACTTGTTTTAAAAGGCTTTGTAAAAAGTCATAACGGTTATCAATCATTTTATTGGTATGTTATTGTTTTAAAATAACGTAATTATAAATAAAATTAGGATGATATTGTTTTAAAAAAAGATAATATTTTTTAATTTTTTTTTAAAATTCCCAATTTTAATGTTGCGGCATCTAAAATCTTGTTTTTAATATATTGTTTGATTCAAAATGTATCAACTACATTGAAGTGAACACACTCATACCCACAAGCGATTGATAGATTGTAATTGGAAATTCCAAATGTTAAACCCCAAAATAAAACATTAGGAGTTCATTTAGAGAAGTTCGTATTGTTTTTTAAAATCAGTCAGCCGATTACGTATTTTTAATCGAATTGGAAAGCTTATTGTAACTACCAGCATCTGGAAAACGTTTCAGATGTGTTAATGAACGCATGTGAAATGTAATCCAAATTTTGTAAAATTTATATAATTTACTTTAATTTGTATGGAATATCTCCCCCAAATTCATCTAAGATTCAAACGATTTTTAATAATAGATTTAAAAGCCAAGATTAAAACATTCTTCCATGAAGCAGATTCTCCTTTTCCTTTCCCTGTTTTTATATTTATCCCTCAATGCTCAAGAAAAAGGCACAGGTTTGATATTTGACCCACCTACATTGCGGGGCATTCCCTACAAAGCTAAACTGACTGCCAATAGTTACGGCAGCATGCCCGCTTCGGCGTCTTTAGAAAAATATTGCCCAACGGCGGGCGACCAAGGGCGTTATGGTACCTGCGTGGCATTTGCGGCAGGTTATCATTTAAGAACTATTTTATACGCTAAAACGCAAAGCGAACCCGACCCAGACGGCGTTGTGGAGAAAGTGAATCCGAACGCTAAGATTTTTTCGCCCACCTATATATATGAGCAAATAAAGGACAAAGGCGATAATAATTGTCAAGGCGGTTCAAACCCCGTCAATGCGTTTGAATTGATGAAAACCACTGGCATTGCTACTATTTCAAAGCAACCATATAGCTGTGGTACTTCAGTGAATTCAGATGCTCAGCTCGAAGCCGTGGATTTTCGTATTTCTGATTATCAAATTTTGTATTTACCAGACGAAACGGACGATGATTTGAAGGTAAATTCGGTTAAAAAGGCTTTATCTGAAGGTTATCCATGTATGTTAGGTTTTATCGTTGCTAAAAGTTTTTATAGTGCCATTGGCGATGTTTGGCGAGAAGAATCAACTGACGATGGGCCTACAGGTCAGCACGGACGCCACGCCATGTGCGTAGTGGGCTATGACAACAATAAATATGGTGGTGCTTTCCGAGTCATGAATTCATGGGGAACGGCTTGGCGTGATAAGGGCTATGTGTGGATTCCTTACAAGGATTTTGCTAAATATTCCCTTTTGGCGATTCAAGCGTATGCTCCTCCAAAGGAATTTCGTCCGAAACCGACCCCCTCAGTATATGTGCCCAAACCACGTAAAAAAGAGGAAAATGACAACCCTGCGCCCGTAAAACCAGAGCCAAAGCCTACTCCAAGTAAGCCCGAGCCCGTAAAACCGCAGCCCAAACCAACACCTAATAAACCGACACCTGTTAACCCCGAACCGCCTAAACCTGCACCCATAAAACCTGTTTTAAAAGTGAGTTTATCAGGTGAAGTGGAGTTCGTGCAAAATACAGGAGATAAAATGCCCGCCAATCGTGTCTTAACGCGCAATCTTGTAGTAGCGGATGATGATGATAAAAAAGCGTATAAAGAGGATCTTGTCGCCTATCGCATGGATAATTCGTACTCAAGTGGTACTAAATTCCGCTTTTTCATAACGACTAATTCAGATTCCTATATCTACGCTTTTGCCACGGATTTGAGTGGTAAAGTGAATAAAATCATGCCTTTTGATGATAATATGTCACCTCGCATAGGTGCTAATAGTCAAGTTGCCTTCCCTTCTGAAAAGAAAGTGGTGAAAATGGATGACAACGCAGGCACTGATTATATGCTCATTTTATACTCAAAAGAGCCACTCGATGCTGCTCAAATGCTCACTAAAATGAATGCTGCAAAAGGCGGTTTATCTCAAAAAATAAAAGCTGCTTTGGGTGATAAGTTAATTTTACCTTCAAATGTTACTTATAACACTCAGAAAATTGGTTTTGATGTTAAAAAAGGTGAGTATTCGGGTACTGTTGTGCCTTTGATGGTGGAATTGAGCCATAAATAATATGTATTGTTGTACCTGCCTGTCGGCAGACTGGCAGGTACAACAATTTTAAATATAAAAAATTGATAATCAATGTTTAATGGCATTATTGACTCTCCTTTATTCCAACACCCCAAAGCTTGGTGGCTACCAATTATTTCGCTATTAATAACGTTACAAGGCATCATCTTTTTAGGCTGGAATTTGCAACTAATAGTGATGCTTTTCTGGTGGGAAGTGATTATCATGCTCGGTGCAGCCTTCATTCGTATGCTATTGGCTATGGATAATCAGCCTTTTTTAAATACCATTTTGCCTAAAATCGGTATGCTGTTTTTTGGCGGAATCATGGGAATTATGTTCATTATGCTGACATTCACTTTTACGTTCAAAGTATTTGAAGGCGGTTTTAACAGCAGTGGTTTTGATAAATTACCAAGCCGAATCAATATGCTGATTGTGGGTAATATTTTAGGTCTTATCGTGCACTATTTTATGAATAATCGCTACAAAACAGCCAATCCGATGGGCGAATTAATGACTCCTTTTATCCATTTATTGGTGCTTTTAGCCTTTATAATGGCTTTGACGATGCATCTAATTCCTAAATTTCCACAACTTAATCAAGCCTTGTGGGCGGGTATTTCAATAGTCGTTTTGAAATTTATCGTAGATATGCTTTTTTCAAAAATTAGGGAACCTTTTAAAG
>JANPHO010000714.1:0-4420 GCA_031424515.1 Saprospiraceae bacterium | reverse complement strand
CGGGGATTTACGGCGTTTGCGCCAAAAACCAAAAAAGTGGCTCAGTATCATCGGACATGAGCCACTTTGCGGGTATTCTTCGAGAGCGCCTCGGTAAACCTTCGGGGATTTACGGCATTTGCACCAAAAACCAAAAATCTGGCTCTGTATCATCGTACATGACCCACTTTCAGTGTATTCTTCGAGAGCGCCTCGGTAATCCATCGGGGATTTACGGCTTTTGCGCCAAAAACCAAAAAAGTGGCTCAGTATCTTCGGACATGAGCCACTTTACGGGTATTCTTCGAGAGCGCCTCGGTAAACCTTCGGGGATGGCTTATCGAGGTTTACCGCGAATACTTGTATCGCTTCCATAGCAACGGGATTTTTCGACAAACCGTGTGTATCGAATATCCCGCTTTCAGTATTCGCTTCGGTATGGTGGACATTCCTACGGTGTATTCCTCGAACGCTCTTCGAGCTATTCGGCGAACTCACCGCAGCAACACCCTCATACGAAGTCGTATCGATGAACGACATCGTATTGAGCACCGTAAACCTCGATGAAGCCATCGCAAAATTTACCGACCCCCCGAAGCCCATGCCCGTTGTCGAAGAGATTGTTATCCGTAACGATGACCTTAACGTGTTACAGGTTGCCGAGCGTGCCGAGCCATCGTTCGAGACAAAACCCGATTTTTAGGAGCAAAAAACGAATACCATGATTAACCATGATTAACCATGATTAAACTATACGAATACGTCAAAATGAAATTATACTATCTTGGAGCATTTGAGCATCCATTGGTAGTGCAGTTATTTTACATCATCGACGCCGACATCGAACGGATTCGAGATTTACAGGCTCAAGTCGAAAAACTACGGCAGGAAAATAAGATACTCCGAGCCAATTGCGTTCAGCTAATCAATTAATCAATTAATTAATGAGCGATTATCGGAAATGGATACCGATACTCGAATAGCATTCGAGAAGCGCTCGGCAGGAATACCCACCGTACCGAAGCGAATACTGAAAGCGGCATATACGGTAAACCCTCGGCGAGGTCTTCTCGAAGAATACCCGAAAAGCTCCTCAGTTTTGCAAAAATGAGCCACTTTTTTAGGTTTTTGATGCAAATGCCGCTTATCGAAGAATACTCGAAAAGCCGCTCAGTTTTACAAAAATGAGCCACTTTGTTTTTTTAGCAAAAAAGAGGTTAAAAGCCCTTATAATGAAGAAAACGGGCTTTGCTTGGATTTTGGTCGGGTATAGTTTTGGAGGCAAAAATATAGAGCCGTATAATTTCGAGCTTGGCTTAGGTGCTTGAATTACTCATTTTCAGTTCATTAAGTGCAAAAAGTGGCTCAGTATCATCGTACTGAGCCACTTTTTAAGGAATAAAAAAATGAACGAAATAATATTTGGGAAAACGCTAAAAAATATAGCTGAATATTACTAAATAGCTTAACAAGCACCTGTATTTCTGACCATTAGCACCTTTTTAGGTTTTTCATGTATGAAAAAGTGGCTCAGTATCATCGGACATGAGCCACTTTAAGACATCAAAAAACCACAAAATATTATTTGGCTTATTCAACTGCTTATTACAGCAACGCCTTTGGGTTACCGCCTTTGAGTGTTTTGTAGCTTTTTGTAGTCAGCACCTTTTTAACCCTCTCTGTTTCCAACGTTTCCGTGATTCTCCAGCTGCTTCGCCGCCTTTTAAATCGATCATAGATTTTACAACTAAATGCAATAGGAAATCTTTTTTTTTCAGATGAAAGATTCTGAGTTTTACAACATAAATCGAAATTCTACGGTCTTAATAACAGACCTTTTAATTCTTATTCATTTCTTCTTTTGTGTTAATTTAAACGGACGTTTATTTTAACATCTCATTACCCTTTTTGGGGTACTTCTAAATCAAAAATATCTCATTGCTTTAATTCAAATTGCCTTAGGCAACCGACAAGCTCGTATGTTTGTGCAGTCATAAAAACAGTGATAGAACTTGATAGAAATAGTACATTTGATAACGCAAGATAACAGGTAGGTCAAGCTTAGCAATTTGAAAAAATATGCACTGAAATAGATATACCGTGTCTTGGGAGGCGCTTTTAGAGTTTGAACAGCACTTAAGTCGCAACGTAAATATCGTTGGAGATTGAATAACTCACGAGAGAAGACGATGAAAGTTGCCGAAAAAAATCACAAAAGTATTCATATCTAAAGTATTTTAAAATGTCAAGTACAACAAACGGAGTGACAACGAGCAAAGACAAAGCAAACAAAAAAAAGACAAGTTCGGCAATCATCTCAACGCCTGTGCGCCAAAATATTGGTATAGACGTTGCCAAAAAAGACCTAAAAGTGTGTTTTTCGCAAGAATACCCCAATCGTCAAATTAAGGTTATTGGCAGTCGCACTTTTCTCAATACTCAGGCGGGTTTCGTCGCTTTAGTCGCATGGATTAATCAGAAACAAGATACCCAAATAACCCTCAGATTAACGCTTGAAGCAACTGGTGTTTACTATGAGAACTTAGCTTATTTTTTTCACGAAAAGGGTTATATGGTTCATGTTGTTTTACCCAATGTCGCTAAATTATTCTTTAAAAGTCACAACGTCAAATCCAAGACAGACGGCTTAGATGCTCAAATGTTAGCCCTCTTAGGTTTAGAACGCGAGTTACGTTTGTGGGAACCAGCATCCCTTTCAATCCGCCAGTTAAAAGGCTTAACACGCGAAAGAGTAGCTATTATCGAGCAAAAAACGGCACTTTTGAATCGAATTGAAGCATTGACCTCAGCTCATGATACCAATAAAAGCACAATTCAACGGCTCATAAAAGTCATTAAACTTTTAGAGGAACAAGTAAAAGCTATCGAAAAACAAATCGAATACAGCATCGAAAAAGACCCAGTCTTATCTGAAAAAGTTGAAAAAATCAAAAAAATTAAAGGTGTATCTACATCGACTATTGCTATCATCATCGCCGAAACAAATGGCTTCGAAAACTTTAATAATCGCGCTCAACTTGTCAGTTTTTCGGGCTATGATGTTGTTCATAATCAATCTGGTACCAGTAAAGATGGTAAACAATATATTTCTAAAAAAGGCAATCGATTTATCCGAAGAGCTTTGTATTTGCCCGCTATTTCGGTTGTTAAATATGAACCCCATTTCAAAGCACTTTATGATAGAGTTTTTGAAAATACCAAAATTAAAATGAAGGCTTATGTTGCGGTGCAGCGTAAATTGCTCACCATTATTTATGCCTTATTTAAAACCAATACTGCCTTTGTTTCTAATTTTTTAGCAACCCAGGTGCCTGTACAAACGCCTAATTTTTCGGGTCAAGCACCCCTTCAATTAATCGCCTCGCATGGCGATTAATCATAAAAATATCAAAAAGTTGTAGGCAGGATCAACCTGCCTACGTTGGATGACACTCAAACTTTTAAGTGCCTCCTTATTTATCATAATTTAAAATTTTTTATCCTTTTTTTCTTGGTTTTTAACACAGCACCTATTTCAGTATAATACACAACCCCCTAAATTTTATCAAACTTCATTCAGTTGATAAAACGTTCAATCTTTGTATTAATTCAGCTTGTTGCGCACGACCAATAGGAATGGCTTTTTCAGATAAATACACATGACTGCTATCGAAGGCTGTAATTTTTTTACAGTTGATAACAAATGATTTGTGCACACGGAAGAAATAAAATGGCAATTTAGTACTTAGATTTTTTAAAACCAGCCTGATGATATATTGTTGTTTTGATGTGTACATTCGGCTGTAATTATCATCCGCTTCAAGCCAAATGAGGTCTTCAAAAAGTATTTTTTGATAGCTGTTTTTATGCCTCACAAATATCGAATCATTGAGTGTAAACGGTGTTTCTTCTGCTTTTATATCGTCAGTTAACTCTGTTATCTGTTCTTTCGACTCTCCTTGTCTTTGACTTGCAAAACGCCCCAAAGCCATTTCGATTGCGGCATATACATCCTCATTGTCAAAAGGTTTTATCAAATATCCATAAGGCGAAGTGCTTTTGGCGCGTTCAATAGTCGTTTTGTCAGAATGAGATGTAATGTAAATGAATGGCAAACCATATTTTTCATTGATGAATTGAGCGAGTTTGATACCGTCATTTTCACCTTTGATTGTAATATCGAGCAATACAAAATCAGGCTTGTATTTATCAAGTGCAACAATGGCTTCTTCGTAGCGATTGACAATATCAACGACATGATAATCATAAAACTCTAAAATCATTTTAAGGTTTTCGGCAATGATGGCTTCGTCTTCAACGATTAATATTTTAATGGCTGTCATTATGATATTGTTCTTTTAAAATTGTACCTAAATCGCTTCTTTAAAATGGATATTAAAAACGACCCCCTCAGTATTCAAAGGTTTTTCGATGTTTAAAA
>JANPHO010000713.1:0-11739 GCA_031424515.1 Saprospiraceae bacterium | reverse complement strand
GTCATTAGCTCAAAAAGCGGTCAAAAGTAGTGGTTAATACTGAGGGGGTGAAATTTTATCACGACAATTTGTCAAAATGGTTCACATAATATTTTATGCAATACCTTATTGGTTGTTGGTTTTTGATTATTGGTTATTAGTTATTGTGAGGGAAGCAAAATTTCGTATCGCACAATAACCAATAACCAAAAACCAATCAAAATCCTCTCAAATTAAGCTCATCGGTCTCTTTCAACTCTACTCGCCTACCCATTTTCTTTTGAATCACATAAAAATGAGGTTCTTCTTCTTTTAAAACAAACGAAATCGCTTCGCCTTCCGCTCCTGCCCTACCTGTGCGCCCTATTCTATGAATAAAATCTTTTGGCGAACGGGGTAATTCGTAGTTGATGACAATGGGTAAATTTGGTATATCAATGCCCCTCGAAACCAAATCCGTGGCTACCAACACATTTATTTCACCCGATTTTAAATATCTCAACGCCTCAGTTCGTGCGCCTTGACTTTTATCGCTGTGCATCGCAAGGGCTTTTATGCCATTTATTTTGAGTTTATGCGCCACACTATCCGCTTTATGCACGGAAGATGTAAACACCAAAACCTGCTTCATCCCTTGACTTTTAATCAAATAGCGCAATAACGGACCTTTTCGCTCATCGGTAACGAAATAGGCTAATTGCTTAATTAAATCCAAATTTTGAACTTCTTGCTCAATCTCAATTTTCACGGGATTTTGCAGCAACATTTCAGTAATCGTATTGATATCCTTTCCAAGCGTTGCAGAAAACAAAAGATTTTGCCGTTTAGCGGGTAATAACCTAAAAATTCGGCTCATTTCTTCCTTAAAACCCATATTCAGCATTTTATCCGCTTCGTCTAAAACCAAAATATCTATTTCAGAAAGGTTCATGGCATTGTTTTCAGATAAATCCAACAGACGTCCCGGTGTAGCAATCAGCACTTCTACTCCCTGCATCTGAATCATTTGTGGATTGATGGAAACGCCACCAAAAACCGCCAAACACTTGACAGGTCGTGGTAAATTATGGCTAAATGCTTTAAAAACTTCACCCACTTGCACCGCTAATTCTCTCGTCGGCACCAATATAAGTGCTTTGATAAATCTGTTTTTAGCCGCTTTTTTATCTTGAAACTGTTGTAAAATAGGCAAAACGAAACTCGCGGTTTTGCCCGAACCCGTCTGGGCTATGCCTAAAACATCCTTACCTGACAATATCGCAGGGATGGCAGCAACTTGAATAGGATACGGTGTAGTATAGGCGTTTTTGGCAATTAAAGCCAATAACGGAGCGGATAAACCTAATTCAGAAAAAGACATATTGAGATATTAACTGATTAATTTGAAATCAGCCATGAAGGTAATCGCTTTTGAGGGGATTATTATGTTTATTCTATTTTGAAGCGCTTGATTTAAAATTTCAATAATTTTGAAATTAAAGTAACGGTCAAAAAATAAGTTCACGAATGGATGGCGGTTTAGTAAACGGAGTTTCAATGTTTTTCAAAGAAAATCATTGAAACTCCGTTTACTAAACCACTAAAACCACGAATATCTAAAAGTATCCTTAACAAATAGTTAAGTTATTTTTTAAAGGTTACATATACTGAGGGGTCTATCATTTCACCGCACTATCCCTATTCTCAGAATATGCTTTATTAAAATCCAATTTTGAGGTATTTTCAGCCACAAATTGCATACCTTGAAGGATATGTTTTACATAAAGAGCTTCGGAATACACTTTTTTATCGTGTCCTAAAGTCGTCACCCACGCCACGCCGCCATCAAAAAAATGGTGCCAAACGGCAGGAAAATAATTGCCAAAAGAGCCATTATTTTGCTTAATCAAGTTTGCTTCTTTTTCATCATTGGCTTTCAGCGTTTTCACATCTTGCGCCATGATGGTATGGATGCCCGGGTACATTTCTTTTTCAAAATAACATTCATCCTCTATTTCCCAGTCTTTCGGGATGCCTTGTACTGAGGGGTGCTTCGCATCTATCATTGCCACTTTATATTTCTGAAAATGGGCGTGCCACGAAAAAGTTCCGCCCAATAATTGCTTAAACCACGTCCAATTGCGCTCAGTGCCCACCACGGAATGAATCCCTACGAACCCACCGCCCGCTTCGATATAATGCCTAAATGCCAACCGTTGCTCATCGTTTTCAAAAACATCATTATTGGTGCTTGTAAAAATGAGCATTTTATACTTTTTCAAGTTTTCACGCGTAAAAACCAGTGCCGTATCAGCCACATCTACCTTAAAACCATTTTCTTTTCCTAATTTTTGGATGCAAGCCACAGCGGAAGGGATATTGTCATGGACATATCCTTTGCCATTTTTGGTATAGACCAATACTTGTACATTTTTCCAATTGAAAGCCTTTTTGACTTGAGCCCCCATATTGGAAGCCATAAAAGAGAGGAAGAATAAAATAAAAATCTTGTTGCAGTTCATTTTGATTAATTTTTAACCAAATCTAAGAACTTAATTGAGATTTTAAACAAAACACTAAAAAAATGATTTACGTCTCACATAAAATTTTGAAAACATTATCACAGAGTTTTAAGAGTAAAAACACGGAGTTTCATAGAGTTTTTATTTAAAACAATACTTCTCTCTGTGAAATCAACATCTAAAGCCCTAAAACGCAAAAAGTAGAAAGACAGGCATCCAACCTTTGTCTTTCTACTTTTAAAACGGATTATCTTATATCTTAAATTACTGAGACTGCAATTTGATGTCCGTAGTAGCACCACCTTTAGAGATAAAGAAGTAAGAAGCGATGCAAAGGATGAAAAGAGCCGCCGCCAAGTACCATGTAATTTTTTCAATGGCATCAGCAGAACGCGCTGCTCCGAACATTTGGTTAGCACCTGAGCCATAAGTAGAGTCAATTCCACCACCTTTAGGGTTTTGAACTAAAACAGCACCCATCAATAACAATGCAACAATCGCAATCAAAACAGTTAGAGTCGTTAACATTTTCTATCTTTTTAAATGTATAAAAATTTAATTTTCAGTTAGTTACGAATAAAATTATCAATAGTTTAGTTTTAAAAAAAGGACTACTAATTACTATCTATTAATCTGTATTACGTAATTTTTCAATTTTGGCTGCAAAGTAATCACTTTTTTCGGGAAATTGCAAACACAATTTTGCGTACATCTCGATTGCTTTCTTATTATTTCCCTGCCAAGCCAATAAATCGGCTAATGTTTCCGACATTAAATCATTGTTTTCCTCGATACTTTTAGCCGCTAATTCGTGCATTTGCTTCTTTTTCTTCTTCTTTTTTACGGCAAAAATGTCTTCTAAATCATCCGAAGTATCCTCTAAATCCAGTTTTTCATTATTTTCTTTAGAAGATTTTAATGAATTAAAACCAAACAAATTATCGGGCAGATCGGAAGGTTTTTCAAATAAAAGCGCAACAACGTTCTCATCTAATACGTGTTTTATTTCCGTAGGTTCAGTTGTTTTAGTGATTATTTCAACACTTTTTTTCTCTTTTTTAACTTCAGCTACTGCCGCATTCGGCAACTTAGGCGCAGCAACTTTAAACTGGCGCAACCATTCCGTAAAACTAACAGCGGGTGCGTTTTCAAACTTCGATGGCTCATTTTCTATCACTTTTGCCTTCGAATTATTTACTATTTCTATCTCAATGTCGCGTTTTTTCATATTTATCTCAGGCTGACTTTCACTCCCTACGCTTGGAAAAGTGGCTTTTAACCTGTCTGACAGATGGGCAGACTGAGGGGTCTCTAACAAAACGTTTTCTATGATAGCATCTTCATCTTGAAAATCATCAGTAGATTTACTATCCAAAGATTCAAAATCCAAAACTTGCGGATTTGCATTATTTTGGGCATAATTGACGCTATTTTCTTCAATAATCTCGCTTTTATCTTCTAATTCCTCAAAATAATGAAACTCTTTATCTACGGATTCTTTATCTTTTTCTAAAGGAATTGCTAATAACTCAGGGTCTTCTTCTCCAAGATTCAACGGTTCTTGAGGTATCTCATTGGGTGTTTCAATAAAAGCCTCTAATTCCGGTTCATCACTGTTTGATGGCGTTTCAGTCTCTTGAATCTCTTCATTTTCAAAAGTGATATTTTCAGTTAAAATATCATTTTCACTCAAATGAGTATTTTCAGAATTCAGATTCGCTCCAGCGCCAGTCAAATCCAAGGCAACTGAACCGAATTCTGCCATAATGGACTCAATCGCTAAATCCACATGCGATTCGCTGCTGTGTTCAAAAGTTTTGGTATTAACTGGAACAGTCAGCTCTAGCGGTTCGGCAAATTCAAAAGGCTCATTTGAGCTTTCATCCGCCAATGAGTCAAATTTGCTATAATCCGAAGAAGCACCCGATGAGTAAGCCGCTTCAGAGTCATCAAACTCAATTCCACTCCATTGAACCGATGCTATTGAATCAGAATGGGACCTTTTTTCATTAAAAACCTCCGAAACGTGCCGTTCTTGCAGCATTTTTTCAATATTGCTCAACTCCGTTAACTCTAAATAATCCTCACCCAATATAACATTTTCGGGTGCATTTTGAAGCGTTTTAAGCTTCTGAACTATTTTATACAAATGCCTCCTATTAGTGGTATAAGCTGCTGCCATTTGCAAATTTCGCTCGTAGTCCTTATTTTTATCAATATATGATTTTTTTAATAAAAGAATGCGCAAATTAGCCGCATATGGGTATTCCACCACAAGGGTTTTTAATTCCTCATAGGACAATGAATACAAATAAGATTCATCTTTAAGATATGCTGTTAACTGTTCGTTGCTCATAATTTATTCAAAAAACCAGTGAATTCCCCTTATTTTTTAATTTAAAACAGATGAACTACTCACTTAAACGGTATTTTTAAAAATCGTTGCTTTTTTGTCCTGCAAAATAAAACATTTTTTCAACGTATTTAAGATATTAACGTTTTTTGACGTTTTTTGAGAATTAAAACCCGCCAATCTAACATCTATTGTCTATCATATAACATCTATCTACTACCAATTTTCAGTAAAAGCTTTATTGAAAATATCTTCTAAAATTTTATCTGTTATTTGTTTAATCAATTGATCTTGTACTTGTAATAATTGGCTGGTGCCAGGGAAATCAGCTTGAAAACTGAATTGTTGTTTCCACGAACCTTTTTCATTTTTAGAGTCCAATAAATCAACGGCAATCGTAATACGCAACTGGTTAAAAGCCGCAGGTTGATTAGGCTGAGGAGCAACAGCCACCACATCAAATCCCACAACTGACCCCGAAAAAATCAAATCCCCCCCCTCAGTATTGACGAGGTTCAAGCGGGTATTATTCCGAATTTTATCTTTCAATTTTTCGGTAAAAGATTGCGCCAAATTCGGCGGTGCGGCCGATGCATTATTAGTAAAGAGGCTTACTGTAAAAGTTTTTGTATCGGGTGCAATCGTCACTCCTTTAAAAGAGTAACAGCTTGAAAAGGACAAGACTAAAATTAAAAAAAAAGATACTTTCACTATTTTGAAATTCATAAACCTTTGATTTTAAACTCGTTATTCACGACTTAAAAATACTTATTTTAATCCAACCCATATTCCTTAATTTTTCTGTACAGAGTCCTTTCAGAAATACCCAAATCATCCGCAGCTTCTTTCCTTCGATTATTATGCTTTTTCAAAGCCTTAATGATCAAATTTTTCTCATGTTCCGCCATGTCCAAACTCTCTTCTACGACCTCTGCGTGGGGCTCAAAACCATTATTTTTTTGAATAATAAAAGGTTGATGAGCCATTGTATTACCAGCTAAAACAGGGTGCTCTTCCATGCGTTCAATATCATCATTTTCCTCATAAAATACTTCCTCTCGTTTATTAAAACTGTTGGATACTGAGGGGTATTGAGGATAATCTGGGCTATTTTTAACTGGAGCTGGCAACGCTAAACTATTGATATTAAAAGAGTTAGGTACACTCAAATTATTATTTCGAATCAAATCAGCGATGACATTTTTTAAATAATTCAAGTCGTTTTTCATATCAAAAAGCAACTTGTACATAATATCTCGCTCTTCATAATTCGGCTCAGTCCCGCGCTGTGATGCAGGCAAAGGGCGATTCAAAAGATACGGTTTAGCCGTCAATAAATCATCGCCGCTGATATTTTTCTCCTGCGAAAGGACGGATAACTGCTCAGCCATATTTTTCAGTTCACGAATATTGCCTGGCCACGTATATCGCTCAATAACTAAACGTGCTCTATCATCCAATTGTATGGGCGTAGTCCGATATTTTTCCGCAAAATCTACCGAAAACTTGCGGAAAAGCACGTAAATATCCTCTGGTCTCTCCTTCAACGACGGTACTCTGATAGGCACTGTACTCAAACGAAAGAACAAATCTTCTCTAAATTTTCCCTTTCTGACGGCTTCTTCTAATTGTACATTCGTGGCAGCTATGACCCTGACATCCGTTTTTTCAACTTTCGAAGCCCCGACTCTCACATATTCACCGTTTTCAAGCACCCGCAACAAAAGTGCTTGTGTATCAAGCGGCATTTCACCTATTTCATCCAAAAAAATTGTTCCACTGTTGACGGTTTCAAAATAGCCTTTTCGGTCGTTTACAGCTCCCGTAAAAGCCCCTTTTTCATGTCCAAAAAGTTCCGAATTAATAGTTCCTTCAGGGATGGCGCCACAGTTGATGGCAATAAATTGATTGTGTTTACGCGCCGAAAGAGAATGAATCACTTTTGAAAAAACCTCCTTACCTACCCCACTTTCACCTTGAATCAGCACTGTCAAATCGGTAGGCGCAACGCGGATAGCTGTATCCAAAGCAGCTTCCAACAATTTAGAAGTGCCCATAATGCCGAATCGTTGCTTAATTGCTTGCAAATTACTACTCATATAGCGGGTTGTGTTTCAGAATTTAAAAACGTAAATATACAACCCCTCAGTATCAATATCAAAATTAGCCTCAAAAAATCTGACAAAAAGTCAGTTTTGATAGATTAAGGTTTGACAAATATGCAGCAATATGAAAAAGTAGCTTTGTAGCGCATTTAAAATATTGATGTATTGTTTAAAATAGTTGTTATACGTAATTTCTGAAAAACATCTTATGTAAAAGACTTTTCAACAATAAACAATTGACTACCAACAACTTATACGCGACGAAAAAATAAATCATTTTTTACTTGCGTTTTTATTGTTAAAACATATATCTTTATCAAAACATCGCGTTAAATGAACATTCATCAACACCCCAAGCAAGTCCTTTTCAATAGTCAAGGACAACCCGTAGGCTTTTTCATTAAGTTGGAGCATTATGATTCTCTTTTAAAAGAAATACAAACCTTGAAAGATCGAGTCAACTACCTTAAATCTCATATTGAATCAGGCACTCTACCCGATGACCCTTCCAAAGAAGCGTTTAAATGTAAATAGCCTACTTAATAATTGATGTAAACACTCTTGAAAATTGAAAAATCGGATGCCCGCTTCATTGCAGACATGCGATTTTTCATTTTATATAAATGCCCAATACTCATGGTAAATCCCACAAAAATGATGAATCTGAGATTAGAGAAAGAATTAAATATTCAATCAAATACTTCAAATATCAAGTCTACATTATTTCATTTATAATTGATAATCAATGTTTTATAAAATTACAATAGTTTAAATATAACAAAAACTTGTAAAGAAATAGCGACTGCTAAACAGCCAATCCAAGCCCAAAACCACTTGATTGAAATACCCGTTTTTTTGACAGATTGATAGTACAAAGCTATCATTACCACAACGGCTATTATCAAAGAAAGCAAAAATGAGTATTTGAAATTTTGCACCGACGTAAAAAGTGAATACGGAATCAGTAAACATGAACCCATAAAACAAGTAAAACCAAGACGTTCAATAAAAATCCATTTTTTTTGAGCTAAAAGAAAAAAGGCGGCTAGTATCTGTATCCCCCATTTTGCACCAGCAATACCGCATGAAAAAAGCATCAATTGGGCATTTTCGTACAGCATATTACCTTCCTCTATAAACCACCAAGTTATTATGGTAGATAGCATAAAGTAAAATATACTTTTCAAGATATATTTTGAGTGAATATCACTTCTAAATTTTTCTAAATTCATGAAATCAATTTTAAACAAATAAATCAATTCTTCACCACCCCAATCGGAAAGTCATTCCCATAGCCATAACTCGCTGGATACTGAGGGGTACCTTTATACTTCGCTGTTACTTCGGGTACTTGCTCTTGGAGGTAGCTGTCAATCTCTTTGACGGTGATTTTTTTATCGCCTGTATCTGCTTTACCACTGATTGCTTGTAGTAAAACATAGGTAAAAGCACCATGTCCCAGTTGTGTGAATTCGGAGGCAAATTGCTCACTGCCCGAAGCTGTCAACCAATAAGTGCCCGTAGCACGAGCGAGTTGTGCAATCGCTTTTTCTTCGGCTGCTCCACGAGCCGCAACCACCTGTTCCAAAGCAGCAGCAGACTGACAAGCATCCAAAATGAATAGCTGTTTTTGGGCTTTTATATCTTTTGAAAATAATTGTAATTGATTGGCACTCAATCCTTTTTGAGCCAGTGAGGCATCCGAACCATAGAGTTGAGTAACGTCTTGAGGCACGAGGTAAAATTCCTTTTTATCATTCATCACGCCATGACCTGCATAGTAAAAAATAAAAACATCTTTAGGCGAAGCGTTCATTTTTACTTTTTCCAATGCACTCACGATGTTCACTTTAGTCGCATTTTCATCATTGATAAAAGCCATGTTGACTTTACTGAAAATAGTTGAACTGCTTTTTTCAATACCTTCTTTAAAACTCGTCGCATCCGCAATGGCATAATTCAAATTATACTTCGGATTTTTATATTTATTGATACCAATTATAATAACATGTAATTGAATCCCCCCCTTCCCGCCATTTGCGGGATTTCCGTCGTCAACACTATTAGAGCCTTTTTCAGCTTTAAAATTGATGATAATTTCATCGGGTTTGGATTCAGTTCTTTGTGTATTCAAGGCAACGGCTTTGAACGTATTATCACCTTCAACTAATTGAATATCAAACGTTTGTGTTTCTATTTTTTCAACTTTATCATCTTCCACTACCAAATTGCGAGTACCCGTACCGACAATTTTACCATTGTGAAAAAGACGAATTTCGGACACACCATCATCAGGGCAAGTGGCTTCTACGGTCAAAGAAATTTTATCAGTTGTCATTTTAAAACGTCTTGCCGCTGGGCTGTCATCCTCAACAACGAGGTTGCGCTGCGCCGCTGGAATGCCGATTTTTATTGAGGGGGGTGATTTGATATTTTTAATATCCTGCCCACCGTCTGAGCCTTCGCCGTCCAACACTTGCTTTATCAAACCTGGCGTGTAAAAACCTTCGTAAAGTTGCTCAAGCGGAATTATCTCTTGCCCTTTTAAATAATACAACTGCTTCAAACCATCTTTTGAACCATCAAAACGACCATCGGGCGTGAGTAAAATCCAATCTTTACTGTTGTGAAAAGTGATGATTTGGGCAGCAAGTTTACCTGTCTTCAAATCCCACAATTTCATGTCCTCATCTTGCGTCAGCAAATATTTATCATTTGACATAAAAATAGCTCCGATATATGGCACTCGTTGAGGCGGCAAGGAAATTATAAATTTTTTAGTCGCCACATCATAAACTTCATAATTCAAAATATCGCTCACATCCGATTTTTTATCTTCCACCACATTCAAAATATATTTTTGAGTCGGCGAGAAAAAACTGGTTTCCGTAGCATTGGGAATAAGTGTTGTAGATGACAGCATTTTACCCGTCAAAGCATCCAACGTGATACAAGCATTTTTATCATTAAAAAACCGCACTTTTTTACCCCCCTCAGTATAAACAGGATTGGAAAGCAAATTGCTTGATTCATACTTCCAAATAAGGGTTTTATTCACTAAACTGTAACAGGCAATCGCTTTTGTATCATCTTTAACTAAAGAAATCACCAACTTGGTTTTATCATTTGATAAAGCACAAGCGTGATTATCGTTGGATTGTCGCAATAAATTTTGTTCAAAATAGTAATCATTGGTAAAAGGTACCTCCGTTTTGATTTTGAGCGTACGTGTATCAATCGTGAAAAATCGGTCATTGGTAACCATCACAATCATATTTAAAGAGTCATATTCACGCATCGCACTCACCGCATACGATTCTTTATCGGGCATTACAAGTTGCTTAAATTGACTGGTATCATTTTTCAAATCATAGACATAAGGAATATACCGTTCATCAGTGTCGGTAAACGGTTCGGTATTCATAAATAGCCTTTTTTGGCTCGCCAAATAGCGATAACTTGATGTAAAATTGGCTTTTTTATTTTTGGGCAATTGCTCAAAAGTAATATCTCTGAGACCAAAATATGTAATCCTATCACCTGCCAATACGGCTAATTCATCGCCTTGACTCAAGTCGCTCAACATAAAAGGTTGGTATGGTAAAATGCCAAATTGATATGGCTTTTTAACATTTTCAACATTAAAACCAGTCATAAATTTGGGCCAAAAAGCAAATTTTCCACCTGCTGACAAAAAAGCATTTCCTGCTTGAAAACTATCGTCTCCACGTGGATCCTCTATAAAATCAGCACCTATAAGTGCTTGGTCTAACTTAAAACCATCATTTTCAAACTTAACCTGTTGTCTTTTGCTTTGAATTGAATTGGTTAGATTAACTGTATAAAAATAATGATTGTATTCAAACATCACTTTATCGTGATTATTATGGGTAATCGAAATATCAGGATAGTAATCTGGGATGTCATTTTTTTTCAATATCACATTTGTTGACCGAATAACTTTCATTGTACGAGGCTCAATTTCTTCTAATTTGTCAACCTCATCGTCTCCTTTTGAGGTCAGATTACTCACTATCAAATTACCCGCATCGTTGATAAAAAGGGGTCTTTGAGAAATTTTAAAAACATGTAAAATTTTATTCGTTTTTAAATCCAATAAAATGCCCCCCATATCACTTCCTGAAACCAAAAGAGATTCATCGTTACTAATAGATACATCTCCCCCTACGTGCTCAGCGTTCTGTTTATCAAGATGAAAAACCTTATTAATTACACCCGTTTCAACATTTATTTTAAAAATATTGGCTTCACTTGTATTGTCATCAAAAATAATATAATAGAGGGATTTTCCATTTTTACTCCACCCTGTGTATTTGGGAACTGCCATTTTATAAACAGTTTTGTCCATTTCCAAGGTCTGCAAATTGAGTTTCTTTATCTGTTCCCCTAAATGTAAATTGAGTTTTTTATTATCAGAAGTGACATATAAATCTGTAATTTCCATTGAATCTGTACCCGCAATCGGTATCGTTTTCAAAAGGAAAGGTCCCTCAGTAAGCCACACTTTCAACTCATTATGAGCCAATGAAAACATCATTTTATCATCATTGGTGAAAGCAAACTTAAAGCCTTCGTGAGTCGATGGCACACATAATTCAGGCGCTTGCGCCATAATTTTTACGGTGATAAAAAGGAGTATTAAAACGATGTAATCACATCTTTTTTTCATGGAATTTTGGATTGATAAAAATGAAGAAGAAAGAATACAGGGCAGGAATTGTGATTATCCACTCATTTAACTCCTTTGATAAGCTTTTGTTTCACCACCTTAATTTAAACA
>JANPHO010000712.1:0-29988 GCA_031424515.1 Saprospiraceae bacterium | reverse complement strand
CCGAAAAGGTGAGGTTTAATGTTTTCTGTTAAGCCGTAAGATTTATTCAGTTGAGTGCCAATTTTTAATATAAAGCCCGAATTTGATTGATAGCGGTAGGCAGTATTGGGCAATATTAGGAATTCTGTTTTGTTGGATTGCTTTTGAGTATTCCGAATACCGTCGATTTCCTCCCTTTTCACACCATCAATCGTTATATTTATTCCCATTTCAAAACCGTGTTTTTTATTTCCCAGCACCATCAAGCCACCCACTGAGGCACGGTCAACGGTTATAAATTCTCTTTTGTAGTCAGTTGTACTTAAAGGTAAACTGAAAAGTGAAGACAGAAGAATTGATGAAAATATGTCTCCCGTTTTGATGATAATGGGGTCTGGGATAGTCACTTTTTTCTCTAATTCTTTGGAATAATCGAGTTTTCCGTAATTGGCGGTGAGGTGGATCGAGAAATTAGATTGCTTTTCTTGAAATATTGTTCTTTCAAATCCCAAGCTAAATGGCAAGCGATTTCCTAATGGTATATTCATTAAAACAGTGTTTTTTCGCTGTGCTTGAGCTGCTAAAGTGCTGAAAATGAACACAATAAGAAAAAACTGTTTGGGGAAATGATTTTTTAAATTCATTGGATTGATAAATTTTAAGTAAAAAAAGTATTTATAGATTAGTCCTTCCGCGAAATTACGCCATCCAAATGTAAGATGTATTCAGCGACTTTGCAAGTTAAATAATTGTAAACAACGTGATTAAAGCCCATTAAAAAAGCCCGAGATGCGAATGCACTTCGGGCTTTTTTAAAACCTTTAAATATAAGAGTTTAAATGCTATTGGATTTAATCGAATTGCATGGTTTTTTGAAATTAACAGGTTGACATTTTTTGTAAATCTGAGTGAACAACAGCAATTTTTTAAAATAAGTTCATTTGGGGTTAAAATAAAATGAAAAAAGCTATTTCAGTTGTTGAAATAGCTTTTAAGTTTCTATTTTATTATTTTTAAACGGCTTGAATAATATCGTATTTGGTCAATACGTGCATCGCACCCGATTTATCTTTTACCATCACTGCGGGTATTTTTTTAGAAATATAGCGATTCAGTTGCTTGACAGGCAAATCCTCTTGAACGATGGGGAAGGGGGCATCCATGACTTCCTCGACGTGGTGCTCGGCGTGTTTCATCGGATTTTCAAGGAGATAAGTCAACACTGCGTTTTCAGTTATTGAGCCGACCATTTCGTTTTCTTTCATCACAGGCATTTGCGAAATATCCAATGATTTCATCATATCGAAAGCCTCTCTGACGGTATTTTGAGGGGTGACGAAGTGAAATGTCTTCGTATTTTTACGTGAAACAACATCTTTTACCTTCAATTCATCATCCAAAAAGCCGCGCTCACGCATCCAATCATCATTAAAAACTTTGGCAATATAACGGCTGCCGTGGTCGTGAAATAATACCACAACCACATCATCTTTAGTGAAATGCTCTTTCAATTGCAACACACCCGCCATTGCAGAACCCGCCGAATAACCCAATAAAATGCCTTCCTCACGAGCCAAACGGCGTGCCATGACTGCACCATCCTTGTCGCTCACTTTTTCAAAAGCGTCAATAAGGGAGAAATCCACGTTTTTAGGTAAAATATCTTCACCAATCCCCTCAGTAATGTAGGGATAAATCTCGTTTGGGTCGAAAATTCCCGTTTCTTTATATTTTTTAAAAACCGAGCCGTAGGTATCAATACCCCAAATTTTGACGTTCGGATTTTGCTCTTTTAAATATTTCGCAATGCCCGAAACCGTGCCACCTGTGCCCACCCCGACGACAAAATGGGTAATTTTACCCCCTGTTTGAGCCCATATTTCGGGACCTGTGGATTCGTAATGCGCTTGGCGATTACTGAGATTATCGTACTGATTCATCCAGCAAGAGTTGGGAATTTCCTTTGAAAGCCGTTCCGCCACTGAGTAATAAGAGCGCGGGTCTTGAGGTTCGACATTCGTGGGGCACACAATCACCTCCGCACCCAAAGCTTTCAATAAATCTATTTTTTCCTTGGATTGCTTATCACTGGTCGTAAAAATGCAGCGATAACCTTTCACAGTAGCCGCAATGGCAAGCCCCATACCTGTATTTCCAGAAGTACATTCTATGATGGTTCCGCCCGGTAGAATGCGCCCTTGAGCCTCGGCATCCGCGAGCATTTTTACTGCCATGCGGTCTTTTGTGGAGTGTCCAGGGTTAAAAGTTTCTACTTTTCCTAAAACAAGGCAAGGCAAATCTGCCGTTATTTTATTGATTTTGACCATGGGCGTGTTGCCAATGGTTTCGAGTATATTATTTTTAATATTCATATAATTTGGTATTTTTCCTTAAATCGCTGCAAAATTAAGCCTTTATACTGAGGGGGGGGAATAAATGTTCAGTTTTCAATTAAAATAACTCAAGTTTTATGATATCACAATAAGTAGGTAATCTTAAATAATCGACAATTCTCAAGTTGACCTACTGTACTAATTGAATTTGTTTAAACTTGTTTTTTCTCTCAAAAAACAAGTTTAAACAAATTCAAAATTTAAAATGATAGCATAAAGTTGGGGCAAGCGACATTAATAGACTTGTATCAAATCACTTTTCTTCAGAGCTGGGCTCGCTTCAATCAATTAAAAAAATCTAGCCTATTGATAGCGTTTTTTGCTGATTGAACGATATTATTGAAAAAGTATTATCTTTGTGAAATGTTTGAATTTTACAAAATGGAGACTATAAGTATAAAAGACTTTTATAAAGATATTTGTGGCGAAACCAGCTGTCAATTGGATTATTTTTTAGAAAATAAGAGCCATTCTGATTTGGGGCATTTCAATGTGTTTGAAATTGCAAAATTTTATTTTAGTGAAAATTCAAAATGTGAAATGAGCTATAATAGAAGGCTTTATTATAAAATTAGCCTTATAAAAGGCAGGAATTTGGTAGAATATGCAGATAAAACAGTGATGATTGAGCAACAAGGTGTTTTGTTTGCTTCGCCTAAAATTCCTTACCGATATTCAGCATTAGACAATAATCAGCGGGGTATGTTTTGTGTATTCACAAAAGAGTTTTTGTCAAAATCAAAGATTGGTTTAAACATAGACGAGCTTCCTATTTACCAACCCAATAGCGATTTTATTTATCAATTAAATGACACTCAATACCATGAAATAGAGACAATATTTAAGAAAATGGATACAGAATTATCTTCTGACTATGCCTTCAAATACGATTTTATCAGAAATTTATTAATGGAATTGATACATACAGGGCAAAAGTTAAGACCCATAGGGAGTATTACAAATGTTACAAATGCAGCAAGCCGAATAACAGCTCTTTTTATAGAGCTGCTTGAAAGACAGTTTCCTATAGAGAATGATTCGCAGAAAATTTTGCTCAAAAACCCTATTGAATTTGCTCAAGCCTTAGGCATACATACCAATCACTTAAACAAGGTGTTGAAAGAAATTACGGGTAAAAGTACCACCGAAATTGTCAACAGCCGAATTGCCGAAGAAGCAAAAATCCTTTTAAAACAAACCAAGTGGAACATATCTGAAATATCGTACTCGTTAGGATTTGATGAAGTAGCACATTTTTCTAACTTTTTCAAAAAGCATACAAGTCTCTCCCCTTTGAAATATAGAAATTGATTGAAAATTGCAAATTTTAGATTGTCATTTACAAACACATTATTTACTTTTTAGATGACCTTTGTGGCTCAAAATTTAAAAAGTAAATATAATGAATAGTAACAAAAAAGTAACATTGGTAACAGGTGGAAGCCGTGGACTGGGTAAAGACATGGCAATACAATTAGCCAAAAAAGGATTCGATGTCATCGTAACTTATCAAAGCAAAAAAGACGCTGCCAATGCGGTAGTAGCTGAAATAAAAGCAATGGGTCAACAAGCTACAGCGTTGCAACTGGATGTGGCAAAAAGCAAAACCTATGATTATTTTATAAGTGAAGTAAAAACAGCGTTAGAAAGTGATTTTAGAACTGACAAATTGCATTCTTTGGTAAATAACGCTGGAGTGGGTACTTACGCTTCATTTGCGAACACCACTGAAGAGCAATTTGATGATATGGTGAATATCCATTTGAAGGCAGCGTTCTTTTTGACCCAAAAATTACTGCCAATAATTAGTGATGGCGGTTGTATCATAAATGTTTCATCAGGCTTAGCTCGATTTAGTTTTGCTAATTATTCGGCTTATGGTATTATGAAATCGGGCATTGAAAGTTTAAGTAGGTATCAAGCATTAGAACTGGGGCATAGAAAAATAAGAGTAAATACGCTTGCTCCGGGTGCAATAGAAACTGATTTTGGGGGTGGTGCAGTTAGGGATAATCCCGAACTCAATACAATGCTTGCCAGTTCGACTGCATTGGGAAGAGTAGGATTACCTGACGACATTGGAAGTGTAGTGGCTTTTTTATGTAGCGACGAAGCTAAGTGGATAAATGCCCAAAGAATTGAGGTAGCGGGTGGTGTTTATATATAATTTTGTAAAAAATGTTTAAAAAATAGGGCTACATTATTGGAGGCTGCTGAAAAAGTCCCAATTTTCAATAAATAAATAAAATTCATAAACTGTATTTTGCTTTATTATTAGCATTTTACAATTTAATTAAATTTATTATTTGATGAAATTTTGGACTTTTTCAGCAGCCTCACATTATTGTAGCTCTATTTTTTTATCAGTAATACCGTATTTGAGAAAATCTGTGCAATCAACTTTATTGGTTGCACGGTTATAACCTATACGTAACAATTCAAAATAGTTTAAAACTGGAATGTTCGGAATTGGCTTTTTTTTAGTTAGGGCAAACGTATCAAAACAATATTTCGGTGCGTTTGCCACAATCCACAATCCACAATCCACAATCCACAATCCACTTACTCGGTATACTTTATTTTAACAAAAAATTTCTCGTCTTTGGCGGCTAATTGCTTCGCTACTGAGGGGGCTACGATGATGACTACTTCATTGCCGTGAGCGTTTTCAGGGATTTTACCAATCACTTTCGCATAAACTGTTTTAAAATTCATGCCGTTGGTGATGGCTATTGTGGAGCCAATTTTAGCGGAGCGGTGTAGGCAATAATAATCCGTATGGGCATTGCCATTTTTTTGCCAGAATGCCGCGCCTTTTTGCTCGACTGATTTACTTTGTTTCGTAAAATTGGCTTCCAATTGTTTCTTTTTAACGTCCACCACGCTTTTGCGAATGGTACGGATTGTATCTGAAACACCATCGAGGCTCATCCAACCCACGTGCAAGTTTTGACCCGGCGCAATGGTTTGATTCGGCAGATTATTCCATTTTACGACACTATCCACGGGCATTCTGAAGAGTGTTTTAGCTATCTTATAGAGATTATCCCCTTTTTTAACCTTAAAAACGACGGGTACATATTTCCATCTTTTAAAATTATCTCCTTTAAAACGCTTGATGGCAGCATTCGGAATCGGCACACGCACGAGTTGACCAATGCCAACCACATTTGATTTTAAATTAGGATTATAAGGATATAACTCTTCCTCGTTCAAGCCGTAAAAACGAGCAAGCGAGTAGAGGGTTTGACCTTTCGCTATTTTATGTTCAAATATTTTTTCGTTCGTATTTTCATTGAGGGTGATAAAAATCGTATCTTTCGCCGTCAAATATTTTGTGGTATCAGCTATGGCCGATTGTCCTTTTTGAACAGTGAAAACCAATAAAAATAGGCACAAAGCCTTTATTTTATGGCTGAAAATAGGGATGGAAGAGCGGAGAATGCCGCACGCAGGGTCTATTAGAGTGTTCATAGTTAAAATTATAGCACTATTAGATTCGTCAATTTTGGAATTAATTGTGTGGAAATCTGATAGTATGTTATTATAAATAAACTTTATTTGTCTTGAAATGACATACAAAGTTAAGTTTTTTTAAAAAAAAGCGCAAAATTCATTTAAAAATAAATCAATTTGAAAGTTTTAGGTGTCATTCCAGCTCGTTTCGCTTCTACCCGTTTTCCTGGGAAACCGCTGGTGGAGATTCAAGGAAAAACGATGATTCAGCGGGTGTATGAGCAGGCTGAAAAAGCACAAAGCATTTCGCGGGTAATAGTGGCGACTGACGATGAAAGAATCTTTGCTCACGTTCAATCTTTCGGTGGTGAGGTGATGATGACTTCGCCGCACCATCAAAGCGGGACGGATAGATGCGCCGAAGTGATTAATATTGTGAACACCGATGAGGTGCTGAGAAGCCTTGATGAGCCGTTTCAATTTGAAGGTATAAAACGCAAATGGCAAAAACAGACTTTTGATGCGGTGGTGAATATTCAAGGCGATGAGCCTTTTATTGAACCAAGCCAAATTGATAGGGTAGTGGGGGTTTTGAAAAAAGGCGATTTTAGTATTTCTACTTTAGTGAAACGCATTGATAACCCAGATTTTATCCACAATCCGAATGTGGTAAAAGCAGTTTTTTCTGCAACGGGCAAGGCGATTTATTTTAGTAGAAGTCCGATACCTTATTTGAGGAATACCCCTCAGTCAGAATGGCTATCAAAAGGCGAATTTTATAAACACATCGGTTTATACGCCTACAAAAGTAGTGTTTTAAAAGAAATAGCGCAATTACCCCCCAGCCGTTTGGAGCAATTGGAATCTTTGGAGCAATTGCGCTGGCTTGAAAACGGCTACGCTATCGGCATCGCTGAAACGGATATCGAAACCATCGGCATTGATACACCAGAAGATTTATTAAAAGTCGACATATATGGAAAATAGGCATTATCGAAATTGGCTTATTCAAGCGCCTTTGGGTTTGGTTTTGGTGGGATTCGGGGCGTGTTTGATAGCCGAATCAGCCATGTTAAAATTTTCTGAGGTAGAAACTTGGAAATGGGTGCTGGCGGGTACTCTTTCCTTGTGCGTTTTTAATTCAGGTTTGTGTATTTTTGGAAATTCTATTTTGGAAAGAGTCCGTTTTGAAAGAGAAAAAGATAAATAAATGAAATTTTGTTCAAGTTGTGGCAGTCAAATCAAGTTTGGCGCATTGCCTGGGGAGCATATTCCTCGCTATTATTGTGATGTTTGTAGCACGATTCACTACGTCAATCCTAAAATAATTGTGGGTTGTTTGCCCATTTGGGAAGATAAAGTGATGCTTTGCAAACGAGGTATTGAGCCACAGTACGGCATGTGGAATATTCCGGGTGGTTTCATGGAAAATGATGAAACGGTGGAACACGGCGCCATGCGTGAGATGGAAGAAGAGACGAATGGAAAGGTGAAAATGATAGGTTTGCACACTGTTTATAATGTCATTCCTGTGAATCAAGTTCATTTGCACTTTTTAGTGGAAATGGTGGATTTGAATTATTCACTCACTGAGGAAAGTATTGATATTCAACTTTTTAAAGAAGAAGATATTCCTTGGAAAGAAATCGCTTTCGCATCCAGCCGCTTTGCCCTCAAAAGGTATTTTGAAGATAGAAAGCAAGGTGTTAGGGGAACGCATTTGGGAACGTATAGGTAGTTGTTGGTTATTGGTTGTTTATTGTTGGTATTTTTTAATTTTTTAAAAAACATACAACATGAATGATAAAACTTTAATAAAAGATAAAAGCTTTGCTTTAGCCGTCAGAATTGTCAAATTATGCCAATATTTGAATGATAAAAAGAAGGAGTATGTTATAAGTAAACAATTACTTCGGTGCGGCACTTCAATTGGAGCTAATGTAAGAGAAGGTCAGAATGCTGAAAGTCGAGCTGATTTTATCCATAAATTAACTATTGCACAAAAAGAAGCAAGTGAAACTATATATTGGCTTGAACTTATGGAAGCAACAGGCTACCTTTCTAAAAATGAGTTCGACTCTATAAATGAAGATGCTGTTTCTGTTATAAAAATTTTAACTAAAATATTGAAATCAACAAAAAATCCTCAACAACCACCACCAAACTAACAACCAATAACCAGCAACTAACAACCAAAAACATCATTTCATCCTTTATTTAAACTTAATCATCTAATAAATTGATATGGAAGTAGATAGAAATTTAATTTTGAAACTTGAAAACTTAGCGCGGTTGGAGTTGACGGACACGGAGCGATTAAAGCTTCAAGGCAGTTTGACCGATATTTTGAAAATGGTGGATAAGCTTGATGAATTGAATACTGAGGGGGTAGAGCCTTTGGTGTACATCAACGAAGATGTGAATGTTTTGAGAGAGGACATTGTCAAAAATCAACTTTCTCAAAAGGATGCGCTTAAAAATGCACCCGACCACAACAAAGCCCATTTCAAAGTGCCTAAGGTGATTGATTTATAGATTTTGAGTAAAAAGACTATGGGACAATGGTATAGGGACTTTTAAATGTTGCTAAACTCAAAAATTTCTCTACTCTCTACTCAAAATCTTTATACATATTAAATAATAGCTCAAATGGAACTTATCATTGACATACGCGACCTCAGAAAAACCTACGTGATGGGTTCTGATACCATTAATGCCCTCAAATCTGTGACGCTTCAGATTTATAAAAATGAATATGTCGCCCTTATGGGTCCTTCAGGCTCGGGAAAATCTACATTAATGAACCTTTTGGGCTGTCTGGATACGCCTTCAAGCGGACAATATCTTCTAAACGGCATAGATGTGAGTCAAATGACAGATTCTGAATTGGCGGAAGTGCGGAATAAGGAAATCGGCTTTGTGTTTCAGACATTTAACTTATTGCCTCGTATGTCTTCGCTCGAAAATGTGGCTTTGCCTCTTGTGTACGCGGGTATGAAACAGGCTGAGAGAATAGAGAAAGCAGAACAAGCTATGGAAGCCGTGGGCTTAAAAGACCGTATGACGCACAGACCCAATGAGCTTTCGGGTGGTCAGCGTCAAAGGGTGGCCATTGCGAGGGCTTTAGTGAATAATCCAGCCATTATCCTCGCTGATGAGCCAACGGGTAATTTGGATACCAAAACTTCAATTGAAATTATGGGTATTTTTGAGCAAATTCATAAATTAGGAAATACGGTCATATTGGTTACACATGAGCCTGATATTGCCGAACATGCCCACCGTATAGTGCGATTGAGAGACGGATTGATTGAATCTGATATTAAAAATCAGCATATTGTGAGTGCATTGGATCCCAATCACCCATTTTTAAGGGCGGCTAAAAATATGTAATCTGTATAGTGCTGATAGTCAACTTGTAAGAATTTGACATAAAAAAATATAATAATTGATTTTTGTTGACACATTATGAAAAAATTAGCACGGTATTTGGTATTTACTACTTGTTTTTCATCTAAGACGACCTATAATACAAATCATTCCTTAGGTACTAATCAGTAATCTAGTGTTTGTTTTTATTCTTTAGGTTAAAAAATGAGATTAGTAAATTTAAGCCTTCAAGGTTCTTCGTGAACCTTGAGGGTTTTTTATTTTTATGAAAAAACGGGTTTTACGTGAATTGCGCTAATTTTGCTCAAGCATTTTAAATCTATCATTCAACATCCAAAATCTATCATCAAAAATAAAATGGCATTTAAAATATATACTAAAACAGGCGATAAAGGCGAAACAAGCCTATTTGGTGGTGCACGCGTTCCCAAGAGCCACATTCGGGTAGAAGCTTATGGAACGGTGGATGAACTGAACTCCTACATCGGTTTATTGACCGATTTAGTAGATACCCCTCAGTACAAATCCGTTTTAAAGGAAATCCAAGACCGGCTTTTTACCATCGGGGCAGTCTTAGCTTCTGACCCTTCAAAGGATATGATGACGCCCGATGTGAAGCCCTCCGATATACAACTCCTTGAAAATGAGATAGATACGATGGAGACTGACTTGCCACCACTTAAAAATTTCATTCTTCCGGGTGGTCATTCCTCCGTTTCATTTTGCAATATTGCGAGGACTGTTTGCCGCCGAGCTGAACGTTTAGTAATTGCATTGGATTTAATTGAAAAGGAAGAGGGAAGAGAAATCGACCCCCTCAGTATTCAGTACCTTAATCGCCTTTCAGATTACCTTTTCGTACTCGGTAGAAAGATTGGAAAGGATTTGGGGGTTGAAGAGGTGGTTTGGCTGCCGAGGAAGTGACGGGAATGCTTTTTCGAAATAAGCCCTTACCCCCTCAGTAGTTTAAGAAAAATCAATAATTATAAAAGGGGAATTTACACGATTCCCCTTTTCCTCATCCTAAAATATCTAATCATCTTCGGCTTCAATAGCCGCTTTCAGTCGTTGATAATCGCCTTCTTGCCTTTTACGGATTTTAGCACTGGCGAGGGGCAACATTAATTTTTGGAAAAAGGAATTAAAAGATATGTCATTACATATGTCTAACTGAGTTCGCCCATCATGTAGGTCGTTAAAAACAACGTCAATATCGGCTGTCATTGTCTGATGGGTCAATTTTCCCGCAAAATGGTGGTATTTCTGACGAGCGGTGACTTCTTCGTCGAGCACCAATTCTTTTCCATTTTGATTATAAACGTGGCGGCTTTTGGAGCCTATGTGCCCTCTCATACCACTTACATGCTCAAATCTTTTGAAGTCAGTGAGCCACAAACCCATTTTATCAGGATTGTCAAAAAAATTCCAAACCATTACCACAGGTTTATTAATGATAATTTGACTGTTAATTTTCATGGTTGTGCATTTGAGTTAAACAATGTTATTAACTATCCACTTTTACCTTAAAATTAAAAACAATAACTTAATATTGCAATATTTTATGTGTTTAATTGCTAAAAAAGCCATAAAAAATACTGATTTTAATGTTTTTAATAGTATATAGTTTTAAAATCAGAATTAGCATTTGTCACTCGGCTTTAAGAATGGTTCAGGTTGCGTTTTTTTAAGAAAAATAAATGGCTTTCTAATAATTATCCACGCGCGGGTTATATTTTTGGGTTGAAATTTTTAAAATTAAAACTCGATATGTCCACTCCACCCAAATCCATAATTGTATCTTCGAAAAAGATGCATGCTACTTTTAAAGCTATTTTATTAAAAAATGGTTTTCCTAAAAAAAGAGCTGTCGAATGTGCTACAGTTTTTACAAATAATAGTGTAGATGGCATTTACACGCATGGCGTCAATCGTTTTCCTCGATTTGTGAAATATATAAAAGATGGTTTCGTGAATCCTGATGCAGTGCCGACTTTAAAACATAAATTCGGGGGGATAGAACAGTGGAATGGCAACCTCGGTGCGGGTCCCTCCAACGCTATTCATGCTACAAATAATGCTATGAGATTGGCAAAAAAGCACGGAATCGGCTGCGTGGCGATGGCAAATTCCAATCATTGGATGCGTGGGGGTACATACGGTTGGCAAGCTGCAAAAGCGGGTTTTGTTTTTATTGCTTGGACAAATACCACTGCTAATATGCCCGCTTGGGGGGCAACGGATGCAAAATTGGGCAATAATCCCTTGGTTTTGGCTCTTCCGTTTCAAGATGAAGCCATTGTTTTGGATATGGCAATGTCGCAATTTTCCTTTGGGGCAATGGAGTTGGCGGCGATGAAAAATGAAAAATTGCCCGTCGCTGGCGGCTACGATAAAGCGGGTAATTTGACGGATGACCCTAATTTAATATTGGAGTCGTGGCGCTCAATTCCTGTGGGTTATTGGAAAGGTGCGGGTTTATCTTTATTGCTGGATATTTTGGCAGCGGTGCTGTCGAATGGATTATCTACGCACGAAATATCAAAAAAAGATGCTGAAATGGCTGCTTCACAGGTTTTTATAGCCATTGATTTATCAAAATTAGGGACTCAATCGAGCATTACTCAAATCATTGAAAACATCATCCATGATTATCACCAATCCAGCGCCATCGATGATTCTCGAAAAATAACTTTTCCCGGTGAGCGCGTTTTACAAACAAGGAAAAAAAATTTGCAAAAAGGGGTGCCGGTTTTAGAAAATGTTTGGACTGAAATTTTGGAATTATTATGATAAAAATGCCATAATACTGAGGGGGCAATGTTTTAAAATTACTTCAAACAATTAAGGGAACAACTTTCGTCGTTCCCTTATTCATTCATTTAAATCAATAAATTGTATTGATTATTTCTTTGGCATCAACACTGCGTCAATGACGTGGACTACACCATTACCAGAAGTAAGGTCAGCTGCTGTAACATTAGCACCGTTAATTTTTACTTTACCATCCTTGATTGAGACGGTTAATTCTTCACCTTGCAGTGTTTTTACTTTTTGACCATCTTTTAAGTCAGCTGCTTTCACTGCGCCAGCGACAACATGATACGTCAAAATCTTAGTCAAAGCAGCTTTCTTTTCAGGTTTCAATAAGCCCTCTACTGTTCCTGCGGGCAACGAAGCGAACGCCGCATTTGTGGGTGCAAAAACTGTAAATGGCCCCGCGCCTTTCAATGTTTCTACTAAGCCAGCAGCCGTTACCGCTGCAACTAAAGTCGTGTGGTCAGTAGAGCCAATGGCAATGTCCACAACGTCTTTAGGTTCTACCATTTTAGGTGCTTCAGGTTCTTTAACAACAACTGGTGCTTCAGCCTTCTTGGTAGCAGCTTCATTGCCACAAGCTGTGAACATTACTGAAGTAAATACCGCAGCAGATAATAATGATAAAAGGTTCTTTTTCATGATTAATTTGAGTGATTGGATGAATTTGAATAATATCATGGTTAGAACAAATACAAGGAGTGAATGTTGTCTTTTTGCAAATAAATTATTTTTTTATTCTATCTAAAGAGCAATAAACCCATTATTTGAGTAATTTATGAACCTAAAATATTTTAATACTTCTAATCAACTATCCACCTTTTTAAAAATCCGCCGACCAATTAAAAGGCTTGTCAACAAAACAGCGATGCTCAAGTAGCCGACCCAATTGTAATGCTCAATTTCACCTTTTTCACCTTTTACAACTATAAAACCGGACACTAAAGCTGCTAAACCAGAACCCAATTGCTGCATACTGCTATTAAAACTTTGAAAACTACCGCGGTGCTCACTCGAAACTACTTGGCTTACCATCGCTTGTGCTGATACGCCACGACCAGTTGACATTGAAAACCAGATGCCAAAGTATAATAAAATTAGGAAGAAAGGTGTTATGGGCATATTGGTCAGAATCAATACAAAAGGAACTGCTCCAAGTACGCTTATGGTAAAAATGGTCAATTTGCCGTATTTATCCGCAAGACGACCTAAAATATTGGCTGAAAAAAATGAAGCAATACCGCCCACTAAATAAATCAAAGGTGTTTGATTTTTGGAATATCCCATATTGAACTCCATGTAGGGATTGATAAAAGGGATAATTAAAAAATGCCCAAACATGATGAGTCCTGAAAAAAGCAATGCGGCATATTGATTTTTATCTTTTAAAATATTGGTCAAGGTTTCCATTTTATTCTCAACTTTAGCATGTTCTAAATGCGAAGTCATGGGTGGAATAAAGCGCATTAAAAATGGAATCAAAGCAAATCCCAAACCGCCCACCAATAGAAAAGGGGCATGCCACGAAATCAAATTCGCAAGATAAAGAGCAAACGGCACTCCAAATGTAGAAGCAATTGCAAAAGCAGACATAATCGCACCCATTGCTCGCCCGCGTCTTTCATAAGGGAAAATATCAGAAATAATGGATAAAACTTGTGCCCCAATGAGTCCACCAAACAAACCTGTAACGGTTCGGGCTATCATTAATAAGGTGAAAGTCGGTGCTAAACCACAAGCCAAAGTCCCGATTAAAAAACCAAGATAGGCTGTAATGAGGATTTTTTTTCTATCAAATCCATCTACGTAAAATGCTGCCGCAAATCCTGAAGCTGCCGCGCTGATCGTGTAACAGGAAACCAATATGGCGAATTGTTGCGGTGAAATGTTGAAATAAGGGATTAGATAATTGCCCAATGGCATCATTATCATGAAATCCAAGATGTGGGTAAAATTCAGGGCTGCCAATAAAAGGAGTATCGAACGTTCTTTGCTATTCATAATTTTATAACATTTTAAAAAGGAAAAAAGTTAGTGTACCCCCTCAGTATTTTATGGATAATAGAAAAAATTAGACTTTAATTGTATATTTGTTTAACTATAAAATATTATATACAATTAATCTTTCTTTCTGATTTTATTTTAAAATTGAAAAGAGAAAAAGTGCGCAAAAATCCATAAATAAATTGAGATGCAAACCTTTATTTCAGATTTAATTCCGAAAATCCAACGTTTTAGCCAAAAATTAGATGATTTAGCTGTTCTCACCAATCAGCATTGGGTGATGATTGATGAAATTGAGCGCAGTAAAAATGTCTATATTTTTAGGTCAAACAACGAATTATTGATTTCATCCAATGGCGAAGTGGAGAAAGGTAAATGGGAATATTTGGGTAATAATTCTTTACTGATTGACAAGCAATCCAAAAGTTATTTATTCAAACATGGTTTTTTTGATGAAAACGTTTTAGCTTTAAAAATTGATGGAAAGGAAGAATACGCCTTTTTTATCAATGAAAATAGGTATCATGGAGAGCTGAATACTTTTGATAAAATCATTGATTTTTTAAATAGAAAATATATTCATCCAGAAGTGCAACAGGCTTTGGGTAGTCAATATGAAGTTGAAAAACCTAAGATTATTGTTAAAACAGATGATGAAATTAAAAAAGAAAAGATTGAAAAAAGCAAAAAAATTTGGATAGCCATTGATTTAACGATACTAACATTAGCTGTACTTTTTATGTTTTGGGCATTGTTACCAATTATTATTAGAGCTTTTCAATGAAATATATGTGTATATGTAGTTTTATTGTATAGTTTAACAAATGTTTAACCTACTTTATTATTAGACGTAGAAATCATTTATTTTTTACTTTGTCCCTTTAACAAAAAAGCCATTACGAATTACCCGCAATGGCTCTTTTTATAATCCAGCTTTGAATATTTTAAACGTTCATTGCTTCATACACATCAATTACATCTTTTACTGCTTTGCAAGATGCTTCGAGTGCTTCTTTTTCATCTTTGCGCAATTTCAAGCGGATGATTTGCTCAACACCGCCTTTACCTAATTTCACAGGCACACCCACAGGGAAGCCTTTGATGCCGTATTGACCATTCAACATGACGCAGCAAGGGAAAATGCGTTGCTCATCTTTCACAATGGCTTCAACCATTTGAGCGGCAGCAGCACCCGGTGCATACCATGCAGAAGTACCCATTAAACGAACCAATTCGCCACCACCATCTTTAGTGCGTGCAATAATGGCATCCAGTTTGTCTTTATCAATGAGTTCAGTTACAGGAATGCCTGAAACTGTTGTGTAGCGAGGAAGTGGCACCATTGTATCACCATGACCACCCATCAAAATTGCTTGAATATCCTTTGGAGAAACATTCAATTCGGTGGCTAAAAATGCGCGATAGCGAGCCGTATCAAGGATACCAGCCATACCGATTACACGGCTTGGTTTTAATCCTGATTTTTTGAACGCAGCGTAAGTCATGACGTCCAAAGGATTAGAAACCACGATAATAATCGGATTTTTAGTATATTTCATGATACTTTCTACGACGCTACCGACAATTTTTGCATTGATAGCGACAAGGTCATCACGTGTCATACCTGGTTTACGTGGTACGCCAGCTGTGATGACGACAATATCGGAACCTGCAGTATCAGCATAATCGCTGGTACCACTTAGTTGAGTACTATAAGAGTCGATGGGCGCTTGTTGCCAAGTGTCAAGGGCTTTACCCTTTGCCAAATCACCTTGAATATCAAGGAGAACCACTTGTTTAACAATATCCATGTGCGCTAAAACATTGGCACACGTTGCACCTACATTACCTGCCCCAACAACGGTCACTTTTTTCATATCGAGTGAGATTTTTATGATTTATAATTACAAAAATTTTATTTGTAAATGATTGATATTCAGTGTTTTAAAAAGTATAACAAACTGCATTTAACCTTAAAAACAATTTATTTTCTTTAGCGGCGTAAAGTTAATTCGTTTTCTTTTAAAAAAATTGACTTTTTAAATATAAATTCACAAAAAATTACTCTGACACAATTTTTACTTATTTTTACCCACAGAAGCAAACTGATAATGTATATTTAGCGTTCTTAACTTAAAAAAATTAATTTACTACTATATCAAAAAAAATTATGAAAAGATTAGTACACGTATTTTTTATACTACTCACTTTATCACCCCTCAGTATCGAGGCTCAAAATGCTAAAAAAAATATAAGTTGTGGCACATCTCCCGATGATTTGCACACTATTTTTGAAACGATGAAGGAAAATCGTTCCCTATATGGCAGCAATGTTCAAACACGTGGAGCAATTTCTTACGTACCTGTTTGCTTTCATTTAGTGGCTAAAACAGATGGGACAGGGCGAGTCAATGAATCCAAGTTGCTGGATATGATTGACCAATGGAATAAAACCTACATATCAAATGGTCTTGAGCTCCAGTTTTACATTAAATACCTCAATTATGTGGATAATGATGCGCTTTATAATACACCCCGCGCATTAAGTGGTGCCAATCGGTCATTTATTGTTAAAAAGTCTGATGCGATGAATGTCTTCATATGCGGCACTGCTGACGATGGCACTGACCCGAGTTCTGTAACTTTAGCGTATTATCTCAATCGTTTTTCATCTGATGATGCGCCTTATGCTGCGGATTGGATAGTCATGCGTTTGTTGGAGGCTTCGAGGGAAAATTCAAGTACAGTGGAGCATGAAGTGGGGCATTTCTTCACCTTGCCACATACGTTTAATGGTTTTGAAGGCACACCATTTAAGCCTACTGCGGTATCACCTTGTGCACCCACGGCCATCAATCTTAATGGTAGAAATTATGTGGTTGAAAAAGCGGCAAGAACGGGTTCAGATGCCAATTGTACAACTGCTGGCGATGGATTTTGTGATACCGAACCTGATTATAATTTCGGTATTACTCGTGGAACGGATTGGAATAATAATAACAACCCGTGTGTTTATAATGGCATTGCAAAAGACCCGACTTGTATTGCAGTTAATCCAGATGAGACGAATTTGATGGGTTATTTCATTGGTTGTGCCAACAAGTTCTCTCCAAATCAAGTCACTGCTATGAAGAATGATTACGCCAATACATCAGGAAGAAGATACCTCAGAGATGGTAATGTAGCACAATCTAGTGCGCCTGTAGGTGAGGCTGCGTTGCAAGTACCCGCTAATAATGCGACAACGGCAGCATTTAACAATATCTCTTTTGATTGGAGTGATGTTACGGGTGCTTATGGTTATGTGTTTGAAGTCAGTACTTTCGCCAGTTTTGCGGCGAATGTTAAGCGTTTTGTGGTGTATAACTCTAATATTAACGTATCAAATACCAATACAGGCGGCACATTTTTAACAACTAATAGAGTCTATTATTGGCGCGTTCGTGCTTTTGGTCGTTATGTAACGGGGACAAATTTTACCGTTGAAAATAAATTTACGACTGGTACTGCTAATAGCGTCAATGAAATAAAAGGTATTGAAGCGTTTACGGTATCTCCTAATCCTGTTTCACAATCGGCTCAAGTAGAATTGAGATTGACTTCTGAAAATGCTTTTGATGCTAATTTAAAATGGACAAATATTGCTGGACAAGTTGTAAAAACCAGTAAAATGCAATTTAATGCGGGTTTAAATGCTCAATTATTGGATATTTCAGAACTCAATCAAGGACTTTATATTCTAACTATTGAATCTGAAAAAGGTGTTTTAAATAAAAAAGTGATTGTAAATCGTTGATTACGATAAAATATATATGAAATTATAGTTGCTTTTCAGTGTTTTAGGATACTAAATTTGTAGGGGTATGATAATGAATCATATCCCTACAAACATTTTATGAACATGCGTAAAACAATACTTATCCTACTTCTATGGCTTTTTATATACCCCCTCAGTATAATAGCTCAAAATGATACTCGACCTCTTAACTGTGGTACTTCTGTAGAGGATTTACACGTTCTTTTTGATAATATGATGTCATTAAGAACTCGATATGACAATATTTTAGAAACGCGAGGTGCTATTTCTTATATCCCAGTTTGCTTCCATTTGGTCGCTCGCGCCGATGGTTCTGGTAGAGTCAATGAGGCAAGGTTGCTTGATATGCTTGATAAATGGAATAAAACGTATTCTAATAGCGGTTTAGAGCTTCAGTTTTACATAAAATACCTCAATAATATCCAAAATTCTGTTCTATACAGCACACCTTCTTCTTTTGAAGGCGGTGAAATTGCCAAAGCTGCAAAAAAATCGGATGCCCTCAATATTTTCATTTGTAATTCAGTTGGCGATGGTGGCAACCCCAATTCAACAACTTTAGGTTATTATCAAAATCGTTTTTTTACCACGGATGCGCCATTTTCAATAGATTGGATTGTAATACGCTCGGATGAAGTTTCTCGCGAAACATCGAGTACAATTGAGCATGAGGTGGGGCATTTTTTCTCACTTCCTCATACCTTTAATGGATTTGAATGCACTCCTTTCAAGCCTACTAGCTCAAATCCATGCGCTCCCAAAACCGTAGAATGCAATGGCAGCATATTTACCGTTGAAAATGCCGCGAGAACTGGCGCGGATGCCAATTGCAGCACGGCGGGCGATGGTTTTTGTGATACGCCGCCCGATTATAATTTCGGTTTCACAAACGGTACTGATTGGAACAATCCTAATAATTCGTGTGCTTATAATGGTATTGCAAAAGACCCAACGTGCATTGCCGTGAATCCCGACGAAACGAATTTGATGGGTTATTACACCAAATGCAGCAGTAAATTTTCGGCGGGGCAGGTGAGTGCCATGCGAAGCGACTATTTAAATAGCACGTATCGCAAATATTTAAGAGATGGCAACACCCCTCAGTCAACGGCTGCCGTGGGTTTAGCGAATTTGACCACGCCTTTTAATAATGCCACCACACAGGCATTTAATAATATCGCTTTCGATTGGAGTGACGTTGCGGGCGCGTATGGCTATGTATTTGAAATCAGTCCTTTCCTTAGTTTTATTTCTGAAACACGGCGTTTTGTGGTCTATTCTTCGAATATTACGCTCAATTCTAAAAATACGGGAACTGGTTTTTTAGTTTCTGGTAAAAAATATTTTTGGCGGGTGCGGGCATTTGGACGATTGGTTACAGGCACAAGTTTTACTGCGGCAAACCAATTCACAACCGGTAGAGTAAACAGCATCAATGAAATATCGGGTATTGAAAATTTTACGGTTTCACCCAATCCAGCCCATGTTTCAGAATCCATTGAAGTGCGTTTTAATTCTGAAAAACCGTTTGATGCGTTTGTAAAATGGACAAATATGGCGGGTCAAACAATAAAAACAGATAAAATTACCTTTAATTTAGGTTTAAATGCGCAATTACTCAATATTTCAACCCTCCAACAAGGAATGTATATTTTGAGCATTCAATCAGAAGAAGGTGTTTTAAATAAAAAAGTGTTTATTGAAAAGTAAGTGAGTGTAAAAATTTAATCTTAGGAAGCCTTAAAGGCTGTGCGTTATACACATCTTTTAAATTTGAAAGAGCCGTAGGCTCGGACAATTTTGTAGCCGTGGATTTTAATCCACGGAAAAGACAACGAATAATTTCGAGTTCCATCGGAACGTCGCATATAATGTATCAAAAAGTTAATTATATGCACCGAACCTACGGTTATCACCAATTTTTTTTCGATTTCACCGTGGATTAAAATCCACGGCTACAAAATCGATCGAGCCTAAGGCTCTTTTTATGGCGTATTTTTAAATATTCCTAAAAAGATGAGTGTAATGCACAGCCTTCAAAGCTTCCTAAGATTTCAACTAAATACCCCCTCAGTATAAGCCAATACTGAGGGGGTAAATTTTTGAAAAAAACGATTTAAACTTTAGTAATTCGCACCTTCGTAATGCCTTCACTGTACGAAAATCCCAATTTTTTAGCCGCTGCGGACGTCAAATCAATGATAAATTTTTTAGAATAAGGACCCCTATCCGTTATTTTCACAACCACTGATTTACCATTTTTAACGTTGGTCACTTTCACTTTTGTACCCAGAGGTAATTTTAAATGAGCAGCCGTCAAAGCATCCATATCCAACCTATTGCCGCTGGCTGTTTTACCGCCATCCAAGCTTTTCGAGTAAATACAAGCCATGCCTTCCTGTTTCCATTCACTCTTTTCTTCTTTTTTTTCTTTACTATTTTGAGCGTAAATAGATGATTTTGAATGAATAAAAAATAGTAATAAAATAGTATATAAACTGCTGTTTTTAAACTTCATTATTTTATTTCTGTTGTGTAGATGAATAACGCCTTTTTTAGATTGATCCATATGTACCCCAATTTCAGTGTTTTAAAAAATGATTAGACTACAAAGTAGAAACAATTAAAAAATTTTCATAGGAATAATTCTAAAAACTATACCTTTGAGTGCCAATTTACAAATTTCTCACAACTAAATTAAAACCTAACCAAGTATGATAATTGGAGTTCCAAAAGAAATCAAAAGTAGTGAAAATCGCGTTGCGCTCACGCCCGCAGGAGCAATGGAGTTGACTCGTCACGGTCACGAGGTCTATGTCGAAAAAGATGCAGGATTCAGCTCAGGTTTTGAAGACCACGAGTACCAAGCAGCGGGGGCAAAAACCTTAGAAACAGCCAAAGAGGTTTTTAAAAAAGCCGAGATGATAATGAAGGTGAAAGAGCCCATCGAATCGGAGTATAAATTGATAAAATCGCATCATTTGGTCTTCACTTATTTCCATTTCGCTTCTTATAAGCCATTGACTGATGCCATGATAGCCAGCAAAGCCGTGTGTTTGGCTTATGAAACGGTGGAAATGGCTGATAGATCGTTGCCTTTGTTGGTGCCAATGAGCGAAGTAGCGGGCAGAATGTCCATTCAAGAAGGGGCGAAATACCTTGAAAAACCCGTAAAAGGCAGGGGCGTTTTGCTCGGTGGCGTACCGGGGGTCGAACCAGGTAAAGTGCTCATTTTAGGCGGGGGTATCGTGGGGACTCAAGCGGCAAAAATGGCAGCGGGCTTAGGGGCTCAAGTGACAATTATGGATGTGAGCATCCCACGTTTGCGTTATTTGAGCGATATTATGCCTGCCAACGTGACCACAATGTTCTCCAACGAGTACAATATCCGCCGTTTGATTGGTACACAAGACCTTATAGTTGGCGCGGTTTTGATTCCTGGAGCAAAAGCACCGCATTTGATTACCAAAGATATGCTTAAAATGATGCGTCCGGGCACTGTATTAGTGGACGTTGCAGTTGACCAAGGCGGTTGTATTGAAACGTGTAAACCGACGACACATGAAAATCCGACTTATATTATTGATGACGTTGTACACTATTGTGTAGCCAATATGCCGGGCGCAGTGCCTTACACTTCTACCATTGCCTTGACAAACGCTACATTGCCTTATGCTTTGCAATTGGCAGGTAAAGGATGGAAACAAGCCTCTAAAGAGCGTTCGGATTTACGCCTCGGATTGAATATTATTGATGGAAAAGTCGTTTATAAAGGTGTTGCTGATGCTTTTGGTTTGCCCCTTGAAGATGTCAATAATTTCTTATAACTTTGAAATATATTTTTACTGTTCGCATAGTAGAAATTTTTCCGTTAAAATTGGGAACCCGAAAGTGTCAGAAGCTTTCGGGTTTTTGTTTTTTTGAAGCCATACATAAAAGCCCAATTACGTGTATGAGACCACGAATTAACGAATTTTACGAATTTCACCAATCTACGTGTTGACAAAATTTTAGTGAACCTGCCTGCCGACAGGCAGGTTAGTGAAATTAGCATAAATACGTCAACACATGGATTGGTGAAATTCGTAAAATTCGTTAATTCGTGGTCTCATACACGTAATTGGGTAATAAATAATAACTTTAAATTTTTGTGTATGGTTTTAAAAACAACAAAACAATAGTACAACCTACAATCCAATATTCCTTTTAAATGCACACCCCAATTCTATCATCGAATCCGTTTTTGCGATTCCTTGGATATTATCAATTCTATCGTATAAAATGTGGCGCATGTGTTCATGGTTTTTTGCCACAATCCGAAGGTAGAGCGTATAAGTCCCCGTGATATAATAACATTCCGTCACCTCCGGAATACTTTTAAGTTCCTCAATTATCCTTTCCGAATCGTGGTCTTTTTCGAGCGTAATGCCCGTAAAAGCTCCCCAATCATAACCAATTTTCTTTTCATTCAAAACGGGCTTGACCCCCCTCAGTATATCCTGCTCCGTAAGCTTCGTGATGCGTTGATGTACCATCGTATTCGATATGCCCAACTCCGTAGCGATGGCAGAAAACGCCATTCTACCATCTTTTTCAAGTAAATTTAAAATTTGAATATCGTATTCATCTAAGTTGTGCATAATGAGATTTTCGATTGATTTATTATAAATTTGACTTAAAATTGCTTATTAAAAATTAAAATTAACTTTTTTAAATAAAATAAAAGTCAAATTTAAATAAAATATTTTTTTAAGTGAAATAAATCCTTTAA
Source organism: Saprospiraceae bacterium (assembly GCA_031424515.1). GTDB lineage: Bacteria > Bacteroidota > Bacteroidia > Chitinophagales > Saprospiraceae > JAAFJT01. The sequence continues at coordinate 7,364 of JANPHO010000712.1, read as the reverse complement.
TTTTGGACAAATATTTAAATTAAGTAAAAATGGTACAGGAAATAACAAAACTGACAGCCGAAGAGCTCATTGCTCTCGAAGACCGTTACGGTGCTCATAATTATCATCCGCTACCCGTTGTGTTGAGCAAAGGCGAGGGGGTATTTGTATGGGACTTAGATGGAAAGAGATATTACGATTTTTTATCTGCATACTCCGCTGTAAATCAAGGTCATTGTCATCCTCGTATCATCAATGCGCTGATTCAACAAGCTCAAAAACTGACTTTGACTTCGCGTGCATTTCACAATGATTTGCTCGGAAAATACGAAGAATTTGTCACTCAGTTATTCGGCTATGATAAAGTTTTACCCATGAATTCGGGGGTAGAAGCAGTTGAGACTTCCATCAAAATAGCTCGTAAATGGGGTTATGAAAAGAAAGGAATCGCCGCACATGAAGCAAAATTGATTGTGGTTGAAGGCAATTTTCATGGGCGTACTATGACAGCTATTTCAGCCTCCAATGACCCATCAAGTTTTAATAATTTTGGACCCTATTTGCCAGGGATTATCCGTGTTCCTTATGATGATTTAGCGGCTTTGGAGTCAGCAGTTCAAGACCCCTCAGTATGCGGCTTCCTTTTTGAGCCCATCCAAGGCGAGGCTGGCGTAATGGTTCCTTCGGAGGACTATATTCCTAAAGCTTTTGAATTATGCCAAAAGCATAAAGTCCTTTTCATAGCTGATGAAGTACAAACCGGCATTGCCCGCACGGGTAAAATGGTTTGTTGCGACCACTACGATATTAAACCCAATATATTGGTTTTGGGCAAGGCAATTTCGGGAGGTGTTTACCCCGTTTCAGCCGTTTTAGCCGACGACGAGATTATGATGGTCATCAAGCCAGGGCAACATGGCTCCACATTCGGCGGCAATCCGCTGGCTTGTGCGGTGGCAATGGAAGCGTTAAAAGTGGTTATTGATGAAGATTTAGCTGAAAATGCCGAAAATTTGGGTAAAGTTTTCAGAAATCGCATGAATATTTTAAAAACAAAAACCCACCTTGTCACAACAGTCAGAGGCATGGGTTTATTGAATGCCATCGTCATTAACGACAACGAAGAGTCCGATACGGCATGGAATATATGCTTAAAATTAGCAGAAAATGGCTTATTGGCGAAGCCGACCCACGGCAATATTATCCGTTTTGCCCCACCTTTGGTCATGAATGAGGAACAAATTCACGATTGTTGCGATATTATTGAAAGGACAATTTTGAGTTTTAATTAGAGTTATTTATGAATCCCGTGTCACCGCTTTAAGCGGTGGCACGGGTTCCACATAAAAAAATTAGAGTACAAATATAGAATTAGATATGCAATTAAAAAAGGTGATATACCCCTCAGTATATCACCTTTTTAATGCCTTATAATCACCTTTTATTCATCCAAACGGAAAGCATTGGATTGAAACCTAAGGATATTGACATAGCTATTTTCATATTTTGAAATATTATCATTCGCATCATTTCCAGTAGTGGTAGCTCTGAAAACGGGGCTGAAATAGAAGCGTGTATGTAACACAGATTGCTGCTCTCTATCCAAGAAATAAGGAAATTTTGAGCCATATTGCATGATCATTTTACCCGTGAAAAGTGTACAATCATAGCCTAAAAATGAATCTGAATTAGGCAATTTGCCATATTTAGCCAAAAACTTATTTTTAAAATATTTTACATCCATACCGTTGCCATCAATATAAGTGGAACTGCTCACGCGCACTTTCAAACCCTCATAAAGTGGATAAAGTCCTTTATCAAAATCCATCCATTGCGGCATACCGTACACCACAATTTGATTTTTACGCGGAGAACTGTTCAATTTCTTTAAAAAAGTAGCAACAAATGCTTCATTCCAAGAAGGAATAACGAAAATGGTCGTGCGTCCGTTGGCAATGTATGGCTCTACGTTGAAGGCAAAATCGTCTTCAATTCTCCATTCTTCATATTTGGAACTGCTGTACATACGGTTGGCTTCTTCAAAATATGCGAATCGAGAGGCTTCATTGTCTTTTACCCTTGCCGCCAACACCACTTGAGAGCCCGCATAATGGCTTTCAAGATGTTTGATGATGTTCATGCAATGCGTTTTCAAGCTGGGTTTCACTTGTATGAAATTAGGATTACTACCGTCTACATCACCTGTAGGAAAATAAGGAGATACCACCGCTACATTATTACGTTCAGAATAAGCAATTGCGGACACAACTCCTTCCTTATCGACTGGCCCAATAATCACATCTGCCTTGCTCACTTCGTAGCGATTCGCAACACTATTGAAATCGCCCTTAGAATCAAGTACGTTCACCGTCAAATTTATGGGCATTGAGGAAAGTGAATCCAAAGCCAGTTTAGCACCGGCGTAAAAATCTAAAGCAAATTGTGCTTTTGCAGGATTGACCCCCTCAGTATATTTATCAGAATTGAACGGTAAAAGCATCGCCATTGTGTAACTGCTTTTAGTTTCACTCGTTCCGTTTGGATTCGTAGGTGTCGGTATAGGCTGCCCGTTATTATCAGTGATGACATTAGGCTGAGTAGGCGGCATACCAGTTGTTGAGATGGGTGGTTTGGCTTTTGGGTCTATTTTCCATTTAATGGTATCCACCAAAACCGTTTTATCTTTAGGGGAAATAGGGTCGTCTTTATCCTTTTTTGTATCTTTTTTAGGTGCATTGGTTGTCCCTGCTTTTCTGAAAAGGTCACATGAAGTAGTGGTTAAAGACAAAGCGATAAAAAATATTCCTCCTTTTAGTATGCTGTTAAAGTTGTTCATCTTCGTGATTTGTTTCATAAATGCTCGAATTTAATTTGATTGTAGATTTTCATAGTTCTACAAATCTAATACTATTTGAAAAGTAATAGAAATTTTTAATGAAAAAAAACTGTTAGCCTTCAAACTATGTTGATTTAAGAGTAAAGATTTAAGACGTGAGATTAAAGATTACTGATTTATGAAGCTTCAATAGCTGATTATTACTCATTAATTCCCTACTTCCTAAATCTTAAACCAGTAATCTTTTGTCTTATATCTTTAATCTTAAATCATCATTCCCACTCAATGGTAGCTGGAGGTTTGGTTGAAATGTCAAAAACCACTCGATTTATGCCTCTCACGCTATTGATTATATCCGTCGAAATTTCCGCTAAAAAGTCGTAGGGTAGGCGAGACCACTCGGCTGTCATGCCGTCCATGGAATTAACTGCTCGTAAGGCTACTGTTTTTTCATACGTGCGTTCGTCACCCATTACGCCTACAGACTGAATCGGTAGAAGAATCGTGCCCGCTTGCCACACCTTATTGTACAAGCCATGTTTTTTTAAACCATTGATGTAAATAGCGTCGGCTTCTTGAAGCATGTGCACTTTTTCGGGCGTTACTTCTCCTAAAATTCGGATGCCCAAACCCGGACCCGGGAAAGGATGGCGGTACAATATATTTTCATCAAGCCCCAGTTCTTTACCCACTTTACGCACTTCATCTTTAAATAAAAAGCGCAACGGCTCAACAATTTTTAACTTCAATTTATCGGGCAAACCGCCTACATTATGGTGTGATTTGATGGTTACAGAAGGCCCATGAACGCTGATGGATTCAATCACATCAGGATAAATCGTCCCTTGTGCGAGCCATTGAATATCCTTGAACTTTTCAGATTCCTTTTCAAAAACATCAATAAATGCCTTTCCGATGGCTTTTCGCTTACCTTCGGGGTCAGAAATGCCTTCTAAAACACTGTAAAATAATTGTTTAGCATCTACTCCCACCACATTCAAGCCCATGTGTTTGTAGGAGTCCATGACTTCTTCAAACTCATTTTTACGCAATAAACCATTATCTATGAAAAAACAATACAAGTTTTTACCGATGGCTTTGTGCAATAAAAGGGCTGCCACACTTGAATCAACACCGCCTGATAAAGCCAATAAAACGTGCTCTTCACCGATTTTTTGACGGAGCGAATCCACGGTTTCATCCACAAAAGATTTTGGTGTCCAATCGCCGCTGCAACCTGCAATATCAATCACAAAGTTTTTCAGAATTTTTAAACCATCCAAACTATGCGTTACTTCGGGGTGAAATTGAATACAATATAAAGGTGTCTCGCCTTTTTTCGCTACTTTTTTAAACGCAGCCACAGCACCCCCCTCAGTATCAGCAATGAGTTCGAAGCCTTCTGGGAGTTTTTGAACCGTATCGCTGTGCGACATCCACACCTGCGAATTGGTTTTTATGCCTTTAAAAAATTTATCTTTTTTGTAAATATTGCTGAGAAGAGCCTTGCCATATTCGCGTTTATGCGATTTGCCGACCGTTCCGCCGAAATATTGAGCGGTCAATTGTGCGCCGTAGCAAATGCCTAAAATGGGCTTTTTACCGACAATTGCACTCAAATCAGCTTTTAAAGCATTTTCATCTCTGACGGAAAAGGGGCTTCCGCTCAGAATGACCGCTTTGATACTCTCGTCTAAAACAGGAATTTTGTTGTAAGGAACAATTTCGGAATAGACATTTAATTCTCTAATTCGGCGGGCAATCAATTGTGTATATTGCGAGCCAAAGTCTAAAATAAGCACTTTTTCTTTCATGCCCGCAAAGATAAAATTTTGATTGGGGTTTTTAAAAGAAACGCTTGCAAGTTTTTACAAAACTATTGATTGGGTGCATTTCAATGTTTAAAATACGTTCATAGCCCTCTTTTAGATGAGTGGTAATCTTATACTTACCACAACAGCAGACTGCTAAAATGCAACAATTTTCTTCGAACACTTGGGCTCAACGGGGGCATTTCAACGTTTAAACGGCGCATTCAAAGTAAATATTCTATGCTCTAATATCTATCCTCTAACATCCAACATCCAATTTGAATATTAATTTTAAACATTGTAATTTACCCTTTTGTTTACTTAAAAAACGCAACATGACTATCACAAATCATTCACTTTCTTCTGGTACTTTGAGCCTTTTGCCCCTTTTTTACATTGGCTGGAGCGATAGCGTACTCAGCCCAAGCGAAATGGCTTTGATTCATAAAAAAATTGAGGAATTGACCTTTCTCTCTCAAGATGAAAAAGATTATCTCATAAAATATACCGACCCGATAAATCCGCCTTCGGATGCTGTTTTTAAAGAATGGCTTGAAATATTGCGTTTTGAAGCCGCAAAACTACCCGAAAGCAGTAAGCAAACGCTTGCTCAATTGGGTTTGGACATTGCTAAGGCTCATTCATCGTCCATGACAGCCGTTTATGATGAGCCTAAAATCAAGATGGCTTTATTGGATATTGAAAAAGAATTGGGCGTTTACACCGATGAAGACCTCAATTCCATGATTTCTCAATTAGGGGTAGCTCAAATAACCTCCAGACCCAAATCCGCAACGTTTGAGCCTAATAAAATGCTGAATTTACTCGATGGAAAGCGGGCCACAACCAAGCGAAAGGTTCGACATTTACTCAAAGACCCGTTTTTTAAAACTGAAACTATACGAGATAAAGAAGAACACCGCTCAAAAACATTAGCCATGACTTTGGAATTGGCAAAGCAAGGTTATGGCAGTTTGGCTTATCCCAAACAATATGGTGGCGGTGGCGATATGGGTGATTATATGGCTATTTTTGAAACACTTGCCTACCATGATTTGAGTTTAACCGTCAAATTCGGTGTTCAATTCGGACTTTTTGGCGGGGCTATTTATGGATTGGGCACTGATAGACACCACCGAAAATACCTTGAACCCACGGGCAAAGCCGAATTATTGGGCTGTTTTGCGATGACTGAAAAGGGGCATGGTTCAAACGTAAAAGACCTTGAGACGACGGCGACTTATGACCACTCAACGGAATCTCTGACGATAAATACACCCCATCATGGAGCAGGAAAAGAGTATATTGGCAATGCTTTACATGGTTCTATGGCGGTGGTTTTTGCCCAATTGATTGTAGATGGGATTAATCATGGAATCCATGCCGTTGTCGTACCGTATCGGGATAAAAACGGTGAAATACTGAGGGGTATCACCGTAGCAGATTGCGGCTATAAAATGGGCTTAAATGGTGTGGACAATGGCAGATTATGGTTTGAAAATGTAGTTGTTCCAAAGGAAAACTTACTGAATAAATACGGTGATATTGATGAAAAAGGTGCTTATATCAGCCCAATTGAAAACCCCAATAAACGCTTTTTTACTATGCTCGGTGCGCTCGTGGGGGGGCGGATATGCGTGGGAATGGCGGGCAATAATGCGGCTAAAACGGCTTTAACCATCGCTATAAGATATGGCTTAAAAAGGCGTCAATTTGCTCCAAAAGATGGTGAACCTGAAACGATTTTGATGGATTATCCCACTCATCAGCACCGTTTGATACCTTTATTGATAAAAAGTTACGGTTTTCATTTTGCTTTAAATAATTTGGTAGAGCAGTATTGTGTTGCCACCGAAGAGGATATGCGCAAAATAGAAACCAAAGCCGCGGGGCTTAAAGCCTTGGCAACTTGGCATGGAACAAATACCGTCCAAATATGCCGTGAGGCGTGCGGTGGCAAAGGATATTTAAGTGAAAATCGCATTGCGGACATCAAAGCTGATGCCGATATTTTTACCACTTTTGAAGGTGATAATACCGTTTTGATGCAATTGGTGGCGAAGGGATTATTGACAGAATTCAAGCAATCATTTCACGATGAAGGGGTAAAGGCGGTGATGCGTTTTTTAGGCAGTAAAATCAGCAATGTGATAGCTGAATACAACCCATATTTTACCCGAAATACGGATATTGAGCATTTATTGAGTGCCGAATTTCACGATGAAGCCTTGAAGTATCGGGAGAAAAAAATCCTGATTTCACTTTCCGAACGCATGAAAGATTATCTCAAAAAGCGATTAGGTCCCTACGAAGCGTTTTTAAAATGCCAAATTCACATGATTGCTCTGGCAAAAGCCTATATAGAGCGGTTGGTTTATCGTGAAATAATTAAAAAACTGGACACCCTTGAAAACAGTCCCGAAAAGGAAATGCTGCAAAAAATAACCACTTTTTATGCCTTAAATTGCATTTATGAAGATAAAGGCTGGTTTTTAGAAACCGATTATATGGATGGCAGTAAAACCAAAGCCATCAGAAGAGTATTAAATAAATTGATTCAAGAACTTCATCCAGAAGTGGAGGCACTTGTGAAAGCCTTTGGTATTCCCAATGAGACTTTGAATGCGGAAATTTTGAAATAGTAAACAAGCACCCCCTCAGTATAAGGCAGTTAAAAATGAGTTTTTAGAGGTGTAAAAATAGTTTTTAAAAGTATAAATAATTGTGGCTCTTTTTAA
>JANPHO010000711.1:0-7008 GCA_031424515.1 Saprospiraceae bacterium | reverse complement strand
GACGAAGATGTGCACAAGCGTGTGCATAACCTTTTCTGTCCATATTCATCCTTTTTAAAGCGTTTTCTGTTTGTAACTGCACGATGTCAAACACATCATCGGGGAATTTTTCAATGATGTAACTTATTGCCTTTGGAATATCAAAAGGGTTATAGAAAGAATAGATGCTTGTACTGTGACTTTTGATTGATTCTTCAATAAGTGTCAATATTTCATCAAACCGACCTTCTCTGTTCAAAATTTCGATGTATAAATTGACTTTATTTTTCTTACAATAATCCATAAAATCGTCTTCTCTTTTTTTAGAAAGCAAAGGACGAACGGTCATGAAATCCTCTAATGAGCTGTTTTGAGTGGCACTTTTTATAAAAACGTCGATGTATAATTCAGAATCGAAATCAGCTGAGACTTTAGTTTTAAGATAAGGAACGAAATTATTCTGTTCAAATTTAAAAACCTTTTTAGCCGCTTTGTGAAATTCAACTTGACGATTTAAGGCACTGTATTTTTCTAAAAGGAGTTGCATTACAACGTGATTTTCAGCAGCCACACTTTCTGCACTTTCAATCCAGAGCACATCATCTTTTATTGTTTCCGCATTGGTAAGTGTTAAATTAATTAATTCAAGGGTTAATTTTCGTTCTTTAATTTCCTTAATAAGCCATTGAGCAATCTCAGGTTGGTGAGAGAGATTTATTAAATAATCTTCAAAAAACTCTACAGTAGTTGCATAATCGCTCCTCTTTTTCCAACGATTGAGTATAAGTAAAATGCTCGTTTTTATATTATCTTCTTGTAAAATAGCCGATTTTAAGGTATCTTCGAACGTTTCAATCATTTCATTAAATTCATCCAAAGCCACAGTTTCAAAGTCTCCATCTAAATAGTCCTCCAAATCACCATCAAATTCTAAGCCCAAACACCCTTCATAAATACCAATAAGTATCTCGGTAGCTGCCACAACAGCGCCATTTTGAATACGTTCTTGTACATCTTTTATGAAAGGTTCAAAAACAGCTTTTATTTTATCAATAATCCATTCATTTATTCCATCCCCTTCATCGTCGTAATCGTAGTATCCTCTACTATATCCCCTTCCATATCCACGGCTTTGACTTGAATAATAATCATCAGTGTCTAAATCTGCGATTTTATTGAGTTTTTTACTAACTTTTTCAGTTGTTTTTTCAATCAACTTTTCCTCGAGAGCCTGCGGATTTTTTACTGAAGGAGGTTTTGAAAACTCATTGAATTGACGTCTTAATTTCTCTTCGTTTGCAAACAACAAGCGAAGAAAAGCTGCTCTAACAGTTTCCTCTTTTTTTAAGAAAACTTCATCATAAAATGAGGCACTGGATGTTTGTTCCGCTTTTAATTGTGTAGTTTTTTTAATGCTGATTGGTTTTGTTTCTATAATTTCGTCGTCATCATCATCCTCATCATCCTCATCATCCTCCTCATCATCCTCCTCGTAGTCATCGCTTTCTTGCTCATATTTTCCATCAATAATATTTAAGCCAACTGCGACAATGTGTTTACAAATACCGTCGTAATCATAAGGGCAATCACATTCAGCAAAGGGTTGACCTTTCGAGTTATCTGTAATGACAACCTCATATTCCTCCGAGCCTGATACAATTGCTGAATATGTACTGCCAATTTTTACTAAATCTTCAACAGCGTTATAGTAACTTTTTCCTCTTGAAAAACTTTGCGCATTGGCTGCTTGTTTGAGCCATTCTTTTGTAATTGCCATAGTATTTTTTTAATTCAATAAAATGCTCGATAAAAATACTAAAAGATGTTAAAATACTGAGGGGGTGTTTATTTTTCTTTTATTTCTTGCTCAAAAAAATCCATGAGCACGTCCGTCAATATTTCATGTTTTCCGATAAAAGGAATGTGATTTAACGATAATAATTGTTCTTGAGCAAATTTTAAATGCCAATCTATGTGGGTAGGCTTCACGAATTCGTCTTCATCGCCAATGACGAAATGGATTTTTTTATCTGAAAAATATTCTTTAAATGGTTGATAATCAAGGTCTTCAGGAAGTAAACCGCCCCAAAGGACGAGGTGATGGAATCGAGGCGACCCCCTCAGTATCCAACGAACTTGGGTAGCGCAACCTTGTGAAAAACCGAGTAAAATGATTATACAATCAGGAGGTAGTTGTGCGGCATACTCATCATATAGTTGTGAAAGGAAATTAGTATAATCCTCTATCTCATCCAATCTATCTTGTTTTGTCATCCAACTCGCTCCGACTATTCCTTTGCGCATATCCCAATAGAAGCGGTTGAGCGCTTCGGGAGCCAATACGAAATGCTCTTTTTTATCAAAATCTTCAAATTTTCGGATTATCGCACTGGCTAATTGACCAAAACCATGGGTCACAATCCAAAAATACTGAGTGGTATCGCTGATAGTACCTTGCGTAAAATAGTGAGCCGTTTTTTGAACTTTAATTTTATGATGAATCATTTTTTATGGTTGTTGGTTATTAGTAGTCAAACGCAGTCAAGTTTGTGAAATATTTTTAAAAATGCGAATATCGAGCTTAAAATAAAATAAAGGAAATTAAAAATATCCCTATTCTACGTTTCTTTAATAACCAATAACCAATAACCAATAACCAATTCCTATTTCATAAATCCTTCTGCTAACCAGCTGGCAATGGCTTGGCGGTTATTTTTAATCATGATGCGTTTTCTATCCAATTCATTACGAATATTGCCTATTTCAACAAAAACGGTTGTTGGTTTTGTTTCTCTGAGCATGTGCAAATCTCTTGTGGTGACTGTTCCGGTATAATCCCGATTGGCTTTGGTGGCATATTTCGCTTCGAGAGTAGCCTGCATTTTTTTAGCGATTCGGTAGCTTTCCTCATTTCCGCTTTGATAGTATAGAAATGTATCAATATGCTCTTTTTTACCCCTTGAATCGACGTGAATCACTATCAAACGCTGGTCAGTGATGCCTTTTTTATTATATTTTTCAAATAATTGATTGACAGCATCAGAGCGTTGAAAAAGGCGAGGCTTTTGACGGGCTGGTACTTTCAAATCAGGGAAGGTTTGTTCATCCGAATCACAAAGTAAAAAGTCGCCATCTCTGATGCCATCATTAGGATCTCGATTGATCATAAATACAGTTGCAGAATGTTTAATCAGTTCACGTGCTACACGCAACGACACATCATAGGCATATTCATCTTCGCAGAGCGTTCGACCTTCCACTTTGGCTTGTGCACCGGGGTCGGGTCCGCCATGACCACCTTCTACATAGAATATCTTTCCTTTCAACTTTTTATCAATAATGGGCACTTCTTCATATTTTTTACCAAAAATACCTACCGTTTGGGTACGACCTGCAATGAGTTTCTCGGGAATTTCAGTATTATCTAATTCAGCTTTGGGCTTTACAACTTTTTTATTTCTACAATTTAAAGCATGATGGGGTACATATAAATAATTATCTACTTTATATGACTGTTGTTTCATGTTTTTTTTAAAAAGATTGGTATTAAAAGATTCAATAAATTTAGCCAGGTCTAAATCTGCTATGCCCAACGATGAGCGAATACTTTTTCCGTTGTATTGATATATAAGAATCGGGAGGTTATAAATTTTACTTTTTTTAAGGGGTATATCCTTGGTAAGTTTATTGATTTTTAAAAACTGTTGATAATTGCAATCGTATTCATTCAGAAAATAGCTTTCTAATAACTGTTGGATACTCATATCTTTATACAATTTTACGCGCAAATATTCGGGCTGGGTATCCGTCTGGAAGCTGCTAAACATAAAAAATAAAAAGAGCAATATAATGAAACGCATCGTCAGTACTTTTAAAAAATAAGATTATTTGGGTTCATCGCAAACTTTGAGCGTTCTTTAAAGAATGGGAGCTTGCATCAATTCTCACATAGTAGGTACAAATTTCCATTTTTTTAAAATAAAAAAGCCTTTTTGATGAAATATTCTTTCTCAAAAAGGCTTTTTGTATTATTTTAGGATGATAGTATTCATATTAGTCCACAACTTTGAACTTATCATTTTCTTTTATCACCACTTTAGCGTCCTTATAACCAGCTAACTTCACTTTTGCTTTGAGTTCTTTAGCTTGTTGTAAAGTTTTGATTCCGTCCATAATGAAAATAGTCAAATCACCTTGTTTTATTTGGTCTATTTTCCAATAAGCAGATACTTTAGAGTCATCAAATAATTCAGGCTTTTTCATTGTAGCCACCTTTACTTTAAAGGTTTTATCCACAACCTCTGGAACAACAGTTTTAACGGGTTCGGGCTTTTTAACGGACTCTGTTTTTTTAACACTTCCTGCTTTAGATTTATCAGGAGTAGTGACCGGAGGTTTTACAACTGAAACATAGGAACCAGGAACACCTTTTGTAGTTCCTTTTTCGATTGTTTTGGGCTTTTCTGTTTTTGGTTGTTCTGCCTTAGGTTGTTCAACTTTTGGCTTAGGTACGGGAGTGAATTTATTAGAAGTTACTGCTTTTTCATTTTTCTCCTCAACGATATAAGCTGAGCTATTTCCTTCGGCTTTCACTTTTTCAAGCACTGAATTGGCTATTTCTCTTGAACTGAATACCCCAATTCTCACTTTTTGCTTCCCACCTTCTGGAACTACATAGACATTGCCGAATGATTTAAAATTATCAAACTTTGAAACATTCATTACGTCCTCGTTAGAAGAGACCAAAAGTTGAACCGAGTACTGAGGCACACTTGGGCTTTTTTCAGTCACTTTCGTAGGGCGAGAGTCATAAGCAGGCGGCACGGGTGCAGGTGGGATTGTAGAGCGTTTAATGCCCTTATCCGCTGACGCTGAGGTTTCTGCACTGGCAATCAACTCTGATTTATCTGATACTGCGGATGGCTTTAATGCTATATCACCTAAGCTTTTATTGGTTAAATCAGCAGGTTTGATTGATTTTTTACCAATTACAAATCCTTCTTTTGAATAAGTAATCAAATAGGTATTATTCGGCGGTAAATTGAAATTATAACGTCCTCTGGCGTCAGTAACAGTTTCCAATTGCGTGTTGGTTACTTGATTTGTGGCTTTCACAAGCACGCCTTCAAGCCCTTCGTCCGTTGAAGCATCTAAAACTGAGCCTTTATACTGAGGGGTAGTTACACTCATTTCAGTGGGAACCTCACGCTCCATAATAACTTCTTCTGTGCGCGCAACTTTTACGAACTGGGGCTCGATTTTAACCGTTTTAGCTTTAAAACCTTCTTTTTTTAATTGTAAAACATAAGTTTTACCGTCATTGAGGTCAATTATCCAGTTACCACTTTTAAGGGAAGTGATGTTTTTTTCATTGCCTTGAGTAACGGTCAATTTCACATCTTTTACAGGTTTGCCATTGTCAAGCACAATTAAATTAACTGATTCCATTAATTTTTGAACTTGATAAATATCTTCTTTTCCTTTTCCGCCTTTTCTATTTGAAATGAAAAAGCCCATTTTTGAAGTGGCGTCCATCACAAAACCGAAATCATCACCTGATGAATTCACTCCAGTACCAAGATTAACAGACTCGCTACCAACTCCTTCTGATTTAAAAATATCAAAACCACCGTAACCTGTTAGATAATCGGAGGCAAAATATATGGTTTTACCATCCGTAGAAGGTGTTATTTCGTCGCCCGGGGTGTTTATTGAAGAACCTAAATTGCGGGGTTCGCCCCAAATATTGCCTCTTTTAATGCACACATATATATCATATCCACCTTGACCACCTGGGCGATTTGATACAAAATACAGTGATTTTCCATCTGGGCTGAGCGATGGGAAACCTGTTGAATAACCAGTTCCATTGTGCTCAAATGCACGAATATCCGTCCAGATTCCTTGCTCATTCACACTTGCTGTGAAAGTGCTGAATTCCATGCCACCAGTAGAACTTATACGTTCGCCATCGTCAAAATTATTGCGCATGAAAACTACCATTTTACCGTCGGCCGAAAAGCTTGGATGACTTTCATTGTAAATATTCTTTAAATCGCTTTTGTAAAAGCCGATTTTGTTGCTTGGGTTATTGATAACCGGAGAAGTGAATAACTGGTTTTTAGAAGAACCCGTCCAGTCATTATTGATACCGCCGTCGCGCTCCCTTTTCATATCAGTACGGTTCGATGACCATATGATTTGATTATTAAAAATTGTTACGCCAAATTCTGAAGTCGCCGTGTTGTTTTTACTGAGGGGGTAGATGGTCATGTCATTATCCAATGACTCATTCTCCCTTGCAAAGCGGCTGGATTTTATGAAGTTGGCAGCAGTAGAAGCATCATACTTTTTATAGTTGATGAACTGCGTTTCTGCATCCGAATACAAACCCAACATCATCAAGGTTTTACCATAATTAAGGAAAACAATGGGTTGAACATTATTATTTTTAACCGCTTTGGCATATAAGCGAGCGGCATTATCCAAATCATTCAAATGAAAATAAGCATCAGCTAAGCGAGAATTAACCGACATATCGTCAGGGTCACGAGCCAATATTGTTTCGTAAGATTTAGCCGCCAAGCGATAAGCGTGCATTTCAAATTGCTTATCTGCTTTTTCGACGGGCGTTTGGGCGTGTAAAGCAAAAGATGCAGCGGCGAGTGCCACTGTAGAAAAAACTTTAGCTATAAATTTCATAGTGATTCATTTGTGCGTGAAAAATAAATATGCTTGAGCATCTTTAAATTATAGTTTAAAAATTGTAGATTTCGATACTCTAACACAAATTTATTCGATAAAATATTGTAAATCAAATTTTTATGCAAAATTTATTTATTTCGGCTGTTGAAATAAATTATTATTGCATTTTTAATATTAGAATTATTTGAAATTTATCTGGGTAATATGCTGTTAAATACTTTGAAAAAACGAATAAATTGGGGTTTTAGTATAAAAGAAAATTAGATGATGGAGATTCGATTTTAAGGTTTAAAATACCTTGCTCGCTCACGGTCTGTGACCGTG
>JANPHO010000710.1:0-15252 GCA_031424515.1 Saprospiraceae bacterium | reverse complement strand
GTGCCTGATAATCAATTAATTACGAATTTTATTTACAGAAAAATCAATTCTACAAAAATATACATTGATAATCAGTATTTTAAGTAATTGATTATCACTCGTGTCCAGTTAAGAAAAATAAAACCTTCATAAGTTATTCATAATCAGTAAATTATAAAGATTTTCGGTTTAAACGATTTCAATAGAATTAGTTGAAAATTGCTTTTTTTAGCTTAATTTCCTTACTTTTTTGTTAAATATCATTGAAAATCGTACAATTTCATTGATTATTTTACAAAATATAGAAAACTTAAGTGCCTGATAATCAATTAATTACGAATTTTATTTACAGAAAAATCAATTCTACAAAAATATACATTGATAATCAATTAGTTACAGCTGGACACTAATGATTGATTATTATAAATTTGAATAAAATGAACGTTGAAAAAGAAGTACAATTAAAAACCATGCAAATCGAACTCAACCGTGTTGATGGTGATTTTCATTTTGCGGGAATTGGCGGCGATAAAGTTGAAATCCATATTGATGCAGCGGCGGCAGTTGGCGGTACACATCAAGGCGCGCGCCCAATGGAACTCATTTTGATGGGTTTGGGCAGTTGCTCGGCGATTGATATCATTTTAATTTTAAAAAAAGGAAGACAAATCGTTGAGGATTTAAAAATAGTGGTAGAAGGTCAGCGTGAAGCAGATGCCAATCCTGCCCCGTTTGTAAAAATCCACATTAAATATATTTTCAAAGGTAATTTGAAAAAAGAAAAAGTGGAGCAAGCGATTAAACTTTCGATGGAGAAATATTGCTCAGTTACCACCATGCTCGAAAAAACGGCTGAGATTACCTGGGGATATGAGATTGTTTAAATTAGGAATTTCAAACTTGTTTTCATCTAAAAAAAAAGTTATTTTTGTTGTGATATTTCTATTGTACCTCACTCAAGTAACGGCAATTTTAGTGGTTTTCGTTACGCAATATCTAATTTTGACATGAAAAAACTATTTTTACTTCCTGCTATTTTATGTTCTATTTTGACATTGCAAGCACAAGTAAGCAAAGTTGATTTGAGCAGTTTTAGCAAACAAGATGAGTTAAAAGCCCTTACGAGCAGCAAAATGATGCGCAATGTCACCTCTTTCGACAATCGCTATGAAGGTGTAAAAGGGACACCTTTTATCTATGATGATTGGTCGGAAGGCAGCTTAATGTTGAGTGATTCTGCGATTGTCAAAACCAATATGCTTTATAAATTCGATGGCATTAACAATGAATTGTGGGTAAAATTGAAAAATGGGCCCGAGCGTATTTTATATAGCCGCGAGTTATTGTCCTTTGAATTGCATGATGCGACGGGTAAAAGTGTAAAATTCAGAAAAGTAAAACTCCCTGAAAGTACTGATAGGCACCATTTCGCCATCTCTCTTTTCGAAGGGAAAAATATATCCCTAATTAGAGACTTCAAGAAAGTGTTCAAAAAATCTAATTTACAAGATAAAGGTCTCATCACTACGGGCAATGCCTATGATTGGTTTGAGGAAGAGAATACATTTTATGTAAAAAAAGGTAATAAAGAATACTCGAAGGTGAGTTTTAAGAAAAGCGATATCATTGAGGCTTTAAAATTATCAAGACCCTCTACAGAATCCGTCGAAAAATTCTGTAAATCCAATGATATTAAAGGCAAGTTAACAGAAGAGCAAGCCCTTAAAATGCTCACTTACGTAGAAACCCTCCTTGAAAATTGAGCTTTATTTTTAAAAAAAATAAAAAGGCATATTGTGTATAGCGCAATATGCCTTTTTGTTTTTTGAAAAACTTAAATACGATTCCAGTGTTTCAAACAAGGCTATAACTGAAATTCTTCATCACATTAAACATTTTAGTTGCATTATGCGTATGAAGCAGTTATATTTGTTGCCCTTTGCTCATTTTTTAAGCCTGAGCAAATTTTAAAACTCTTTTTTAACTAAATAAAATCAGACTGTTATGAATACCGATAAAGAGATGAATGGCACAGTAGCACCTCGGAGAATAAAACAATGGACGAAAATGAAAGGCGAAAATGCCTGGACGATGTTCAAGGTGATGGCTGAATTTGTAGATGGATTTGAAATATTGAATAATATAGGGCCTTGTATTTCCATTTTTGGCTCTGCACGCACTAAACCTGACCACCCTTACTATAAAAAAGCCATAGATATTGCGCGTCGATTGACAGAAGAAGGCTACGGAATTATCACAGGAGGTGGACCAGGTATCATGGAGGCTGGTAACAAAGGCGCGAAGCTTTATGGAGGTCCCTCAGTAGGATTGAATATTGACCTGCCTTTTGAGCAACATCTCAACCCATATATTGACCCCGATAAAAACCTCAAACACCGTTACTTCTTCGTTAGAAAAGTGATGTTTGTGAAATATGCGCAGGCTTTTGTGGTACTTCCGGGAGGCTTTGGTACGATGGACGAATTATTTGAAGTGTTGACATTGATACAAACGGGTAAAATCACGAAAGTACCTGTTGTGCTCGTGGGTTCAAGTTTTTGGAATGGAATGAAAGAATGGATTACCAAAATTATGCTTGAGCAAGAGCATACAATAAGTCCTGATGACCTCAATCTTATCCCTATCACAGATGATATTGAAGAAGTGGTAAAAATTATCAATGATTTCTACGCTGCCAATAATGAAGGCAATCACAAATTGGCTCCGAATTACGAATTATAATTTTTAAAAAAACTTCGTAATAAAAACGGCGATTACCCCTCAGTAATCGCCGTTTTCGTTAGTAAAATATTGATTATCAAACATTTACTTATAATCCAAAATACTCATAGTCTTTTCACAAAAATAATAATCATGTTCGATATTGGAAGCTACTATTGTCAAGCGGTTTTTATCGGAATATGTTTTAATTAAATCTTGATACCACTCTACGCCTTGGGCATCGAGATTGGTAGTAGGTTCATCCAAAAGCAAAATAGGTGTATCAGCACAAATGCTTAAAACCAGTTTCAAACGCTGTTTCATACCCGATGAAAAAAAGCGAATTTCCTTATCTTTTGATTTCTCAAAACCTAAAATGGCTATTAAATCTTTATTTTTTAAGTTTTTACTGAGGGGTTTGAAAGCTGCATGAAAATCAATAATTTCCTTCAATGTCATCTCTTCAATCAACTCGATATACGGCGCAGCATAAGCCACATATTGATAAATAGTGTCCGTATCCAGTTTTTTATTAAGGAAATTAAAAGCGATTGACCCATCTGAAGGGGTTAAATGACCGCTCAATACTTTCATCAACGTCGATTTTCCCGACCCATTGGGCCCCAAAATGGCGTATGAATGCCCATTCTCAAATGATTGATTTACACCTTTAAAAATCCATTCGTAGCGAAATCTTTTACCAATATTATTCAAATCAATTTTAATAGACACATCTTACTTTTTAAACGAAATAATAAAATGAATGAAGCAGAGAGTTTAGAAATCTCACAAAAATAATCTAATTCAATAATAGAAAGAAAAATTACTCTTACTATCACATTTAAAGTAATTTTTTTCAATAAAAAGCCCAATAAGTAATTTCTATGACTTAATAAAACCTGTTTGGAATACTGTTTGCATATTCTAAAAACACTTTCTCATCTGAAACAGAAAAAGAATATCTTTCAATTAGAAATATTATCTAAAACCTAATTTTAAATAGTCTGAATATTATTTTTTTATCCGTTTTTTCATAAAACGTATCAAATACAGGCTATAATTGCTCCTTAGAGCGTCTTACGAATAAAGATATTTAAATGAGATTTTTTTTACTACTAATGGGTATTTTCGTGATTTCAAATGTTCACGCACAGCCTATTATCTACATAAAAGACGGACAAAAAGAACTTGACATCAGGCGAGATATGTTGATATACGTTGAAAACAACAGCTTTCACTCGTATGAACAAGTTAGTCAGTTTGATAATACCCAATTCCAAGCCGTAACCAAGCCAATTGGAGGCTTTTTTCCAACTAATTTTTGGCTCAAATTCGTTGTCAATAATCAAAGTAGCGATGATGCTATCATTGATTTCCTGCCCTCCATCTCTGATTCCATCCTGCTTTATTGTTCAAAACCAGATGGAAGTATAGAAAAACTGAGTACGGGGCAACATTTCCCCTTTCAAAAAAGGGGAATATTGAATACCAATCAGAACCTAAAACTTGAAGGCAACCACGATACCAATCAAGTTTATTACGTATATATAACCACCAGATTTCCAATTAATTATAAAATAAGAATTGCGACTCACTCAAAAATGAGTGAATTATATCATTACGATGGGATTATTAGTGGATTACTTTTTGGTATCATCATCGCATTTATTCTGATAAGTTTTGTGATGTACATTGCACTTAAAAAGTCGCCCTACTTTTGGTATGGCTTGTACTTGATAAGTTTGACATTCCTCATTTCATTTTACTATGGGCAATTCCAAGAATTCATTTTTCCGAACACCCCTCAGTATAATGTGTATGCACGCATCTTGACCAACTTTCCCGCGCTTTTGGGGCTGGTTTTTCACATGTATTTTTTAAAAATAAAAAAACTTTTACCGCAGTACTATAAAATTAGCCTCAGCTTAGTGGTTTTATTCAGTTTAAATATATTTATCGGTATTATCGGTTTTTTAGATTTAAGTATATTCATATCTCACGTATTTTCAGTTCCAAGCGGTATATATGTCATTTATTTAAGTATAAAATTGTACACTCGGAAAAATGTAGCCCTACTGCTCATGATTTTAGGGACTATTTCATTAACGGGCACTATCGGCATTTATATCATCGATAATCTCATACTCACGCCCAGCATCATCAATATCAAATTTATCATCCATTTGGGTATGATTATTCAAGCTTTTTTCCTCACTTTGGCAATGGCGCAACAGGTGCGGGAAATAATGAATGAAAAAGATAAAGCTAAGTTAAAATATATCAATTCACTTCATGAAACGAAAGAGTTGATACATCAGCAAAATATTGAACTTGAAAAACGTATACAAGACCGTACTCAAGAACTACAAAAAGCCTTGGACAGAGAAAAAGAAAGAGAAACCCAACTGGTAAGAAGCAATAAAGAGCTTACTGAATTTGCGCACATTGTTTCTCATGATTTAAAAGCACCTTTAAGGAATATTGCTTCGTTTAGCCAGATTATTGCCCGAAAAACCAACGATAGATTGGATGAAAGGGAAAAAGAATATATGGGTTATATCATCACCGGAGCTAAACAAGGGACTCAATTGGTAGATGATTTGCTCAATTATTCGAAACTCGATAAAAATATTGGGGAGCCTCTACCCATTGATTTGAATGAAATGCTTTGCAATATTGTAACTAATAACGCCCAAATTTTCAAAGATAGAAATGCTGAAATAGTAGCTCATTATCTACCTACTATTCAAGCCCACAAATCGCTTATTAGCCTTTTATGGCAAAATATTATTGTAAATGGATTGAAATACAATGACAATCCTAATCCATACATCGAATTAGGCGTTTTTCAAGAAAAGAATAATCTTATTTTTTGGATACAAGATAACGGAATTGGGATACCCCCTCAGTATCAGGAGGAAATTTTTAGAATGTTCCGCCGTTTACACACCTCGGATAAGTACGAAGGAACAGGCATTGGCTTAGCATTCTGCAAGAGAATTGTGGATTTTTACGGTGGTAAAATCTGGTTTGAATCCATTGAAGAATGCGGTACGACATTCTTTTTCACCTTACCTAAAATTGATATGAAGCAGATAGAGAATATTCAAGGCGTTAAATCGAGCACCCCAGCCGAGTTCTCGGGGTTTAAGACCTCCGTATTGGTGGCTTAAATTGTTGTATTGTTGTATTGTTTTCCTAAATCGATGTTGAATTTTAATTGAAAAACAATACAACCTCAATCCTCTTCGATATTTTTAACTGCCGTTTTGCTATTGAGTGATTTATATCCTTTGATGAGTCCTCTGGTGGATTGCTTTAAAAAGTCTAAAATTTCAACTTTTTCGGAGCAATCCCCTATTTCCAACTCTATTTGAGCGACACCTTGAGAGAAATTATGCCCTTTTACGAATAAAACGCGATAAATATCCCGAATATTCTCAATTTGAATAGAACTATAACCGCGCCTTCTCAAACCTATCCTATTCACCCCCGCATACGACAAAGGCTCGCGAGCCGCCGTTATAAAAGGAGGAACATCACTCCTAACCAATGAGCCACCGCTTATCATCACATCCTTACCTATTTTCACAAATTGATGAACAGCTGTCATACCGCCCAAACGGGCAAATTCGCCGATTTCGATGTGTCCAGCCAATGTCACATTATTCGCAAGGATGACATGGTCACCAATGATACAATCATGTGCCACATGAACGTAAGCCATAATAAGGCAGTTTTTGCCGATGACCGTGCGCCAATTAGCGGTAGTGCCAATATTGAGGGTACAATATTCTCTAATAATTGTATTATCACCTATTTCAAGAAAAGTTCTTTCACCATTGAATTTTAGATCTTGAGGGACTGAGCCCACTATGGCTCCCTGAAAAATTTTGCAGTTTTTGCCAATGCGCGCGCCATCCATGATGCTCACATGAGGGGCTATCCATGTACCGTCTTCAATGACGACATCAGCTCCGATGGTTGTAAAAGGACCTATCGTCACGTTTTGACCGATTTGCGCATCGGGATGTATGACACTTAAGTTGTTATAGTTCATTTTGCTGTCAATCAATCGAACACAATTGCTTTTGCTAAAAAGAGTTCCTAAATCATAAAAAGAGATTAAAATCTCCTTTGAATCATAGCGGTCAAC
Organism: Saprospiraceae bacterium; assembly: GCA_031424515.1. Taxonomy (GTDB): domain Bacteria; phylum Bacteroidota; class Bacteroidia; order Chitinophagales; family Saprospiraceae; genus JAAFJT01. Next base: position 8,396 of record JANPHO010000710.1, on the reverse strand, counting down.
TCCGCTTCTGATACCATTTTATTGCCGACGTAGCAGTAGCCTTGCATGTGCACGATTCCTCGTCTGATTGGTTCTTTTAACTCCATTTTAATAATCATCGTATCACCAGGCATTACTTTTTCTTTAAATTTACAATTATCAATTTTAAGAAAATAAGTATCCCAGTGTTCTTCATCGGGTGTATTCGCCAAGGCTAAAAGTCCACCTGTTTGAGCCATCGCTTCTACCTGCAATACGCCAGGAAAAACTGGATTATCCGGAAAATGCCCTTGAAACATCCACTCATTCATCGTAATATTTTTCACACCCACCACTGATGAAGGCGTCAAATCGATAATTTTATCCACTAATAAAAACGGAAAGCGGTGTGGCAGCTTCTTCGCAATCTGGTTAATATCCAAAATAGGTTTCACATTGGGGTCATATTTAGGAACGCCTTGCAATTTTCTATAATCCGCATAATGCTTTTTCAGAATTTTTGCAAAAGCCACATTAGCCGTGTGACCAGGCTTTGTGGCAACAATTTTACCTTTTATATGCTTGCCCACTAATGCCAAATCCCCAATAACATCCAATATTTTATGGCGAGCAGGCTCATTATTAAAACGCAGTTTTGTGGTATTCAAAACACCCTCACGCTCAACCTTAACGCTTGGTTTATCTAATTTTTTAGCCAATATATCCAATTCATCTTGATCCATGAGCCTATCTACCAAAACCACTGCATTCTCTAAATCACCGCCTTTTATAAGGTTTTGACCCAATAATTGCTCTAATTCATGTAAAAAAACGAAGGTGCGACAAGACGCAATTTCCGTTTTATACGCCGAAAGATGATCCAAGCTCGCATATTGATGGTTGAGAACCGACGAATTAAAATCTATCATCACAGTCACGCTGAATTCATCAGCAGGCAGGGCTAAAAGTTCCGTACCCGTTACTTCATCACGGTAAGAAATGGGTTCCGTTATCTCAAAATAATCTCTATCGGCATTCTGAGTTTCAATCCCTGCACTCTCCAAAGCATGGATAAAGGGCATGGCAGAACCATCCATAATGGGCACTTCAGGTCCATTTATTTCAATCAAAACATTGTCAATACCCAAACCTACAAGTGCAGAAAGGGCGTGTTCGACGGTACTTACTTGCGCTTCTTCACTTTTCAAAGTTGTTCCGCGATTAGTAGAAACCACTTTATTCGCATCCGCCGCAATCATAGGCGCGCCTTCAATGTCCACTCTTTGAAATTTGTATCCATGGTCAACAGCGGCAGGCTTAAAAGTCATTTTTACCAAACGACCCGTATGCAATCCAACACCTTCTATCACTACCGCATTTTTAATAGTACATTGTTTCATAACCAAATGAGGGCTTTTATATTTCTTATTAGAGTTAAATCTATCTAATTTGCGTAAAACATGGGTTTTGATGGGCTCAATACAGTCAAAAGTGAATGTTCTCGATATTAAAAGTATTATTCTGGATGCAATAGTCCTGCAAAGATACATTTTTTTGGTGTTTTGAATAATTGTAGCGAACGATTATTCTTTGTAATAAAATTGCGTTAAAACTTTCAATACCATTTACAATGTGGGTACAATAGATTAAATTTGATAAAAATTAAAAAAATATTTTAATTACAAATTATATGTAAGTAGGCGTTAAAAAATAATCGACGTTTTCTGATGGACTTAAAAAAGAAAATGTCGATTATTTTAGCCCAACTACTTAAAATCATTTTTCATTTTATACACATTCTATGAATAACCACATAATTATCATCTTTTTATTATCCCTCCTTGCTACCCCCTCAGTCTCACAAGGCGTCACGGCACAAGATACCTTCACATTTTCACAAAATGAGGCACTTGAAAAAGCCATTCAACGCCTACACAGTGATTCTGTTTTACGTCATGGTCAAATCGGTATTTGTGTCATGGATGTCAATTCAAGTAAAGTACTCGCTTCATCAAATGCCAATATGAGCCTAATTCCTGCCTCAAATATGAAGATTGCGACTACTGCGGCTGGGCTGAAAATATTGGGCAATGATTTTACGTATAAAACAGATTTGCAATATGATGGCACAATACGAGATTCTATCTTATATGGCAACATCATTATAAAAGGTTATGGCGACCCTACATTGGGTAGCCCTTTGATGGATAATGCTGTACGCATGCAAGAAGTATTGGATTCATTTACCGTCATGATTAAAAAATTAGGGATAAATGCCATCCAAGGTAAAATAATTGGCGATGGTTCTGCTTTTGAAAGATCTATGACACCCGCAACTTGGTCATGGGGAGATTTGGGCAATTATTATGGTGCGGGATCCAGCGGTTTGAATTTTAATGAAAACCTTTATGAACTCAATTTTACTCAAAATCCAACCATAGGCAGCCCCCCCTCAGTATCAGGCACAACTCCGCACGTTCCGAACTATAAAATGTACAATGAAGTGCTTTCAAAAAATGGCGGAGGAGATAATGCCTATATTTTTTCGGCGCCTTATTCTTCGACTGGCGTGGTGAAAGGGACAATACCCGCCGGTCTGGGAAATTTTAATATCAGTGGCGCATTACCTGACCCGCCTTTTTTTGCCGCGTGGCATTTAAAACAAAACTTAATTGAAAAAGGTGTAACTGTAGGTGACTCAGCAGTGACTCAAACATGGCTTGAGCAAAATAGCTTTGATATTCCCTCGCGCACCACTTTTTTCACTTGGCAATCACCTCGGCTTTCTACGATCGTGGAACGCACCAATATGGAAAGCGTTAATTTATACAGTGAAGCCATTTTAAGGACTATTGCTTTCCAAGCAACGGGATACGGCAGCAATGAAGCGGGAACGGACATTATTAAGAAATTTTGGACTGAAAAAGGCGTTGATACTGAGGGGTTTTTCATGAACGATGGTTCGGGGCTTTCTCCTCGAAATGGCATTACGCCCCTTCAAATGGCGAATATGTTGCGCATAATTACCACCGATAGTCAATGGTTTATGTCATTCTATCAATCGTTACCAGAAGCAGGATTGACGGGCACCATGAAAGGGATGTTTAAAAAGTACCCCTCAGTAATTGGCAAAATCAGGGCTAAAAGTGGCTCTATTTCGAGGGTTCGGTCGTATAGCGGATACGCTACGGCTACCGACGGACGTTTAATTGCATTTACCCTCATTCTGAATAATTTTACGTGTTCACAAACTGAAATTCGCAAGCGCATAGAGGAATTTATGGCTGAATTGGTGAAGTTATAAGGTGCTTTTAATAGTCGCTTTCCTAATTTTCTATTTATATATCCACATATTTTTATTTAAAGCCCTATTTTATCACTATCAAAGAAAATAAAATATCAAAATGGAACATTACCTTTGATAAAATTTAGTTAATCAAGCTGTATGAAATATTTCATCAAAATAAGTTTTGCGCTCCTTTTTATAGTCCAAATTCTCTCTTGCAAACCCAATAGTGAAAAACCTGGGGGCTTTCAAGGGACTGAGCAAAAAGATAACAAAAAACAAAATGGGTTCGACGATTTGGTTGCTGATTTTAACAGCAAGGATCGCCTTATTTGGCAAAAACCCGATATGGTCATCAATAGATTGGGCGATTTGAGTACCCAAACCGTTGTGGATTTGGGTGCAGGCACTGGCTTCTTTGCTTTCAGAATGATTGAAAAAGCGAAAAAAGTCATCGCTTTGGATATTGACCAACGTTTCATTACTTTCATGGATAGTGCTAAACAGGAACTTAACCCTGAATTGCGCGCTCATTTTGAAACGCGCCTCGTTGACACTGACAATCCAAAACTCAAAAACGGTGAAGCCAATGCCGTTATCATTGTCAATACGTATATGTATATCCAAAATAGAGTAGATTATTTAAAACTTCTTCGCGCGGGTATTGCTAAAGGTGGGAAAGTTTTAATCGTGGATTATAAGGAAAAAAATATTCCTGTGGGTCCGCCAGTGAGCATCAAGGTACCACTCAGTATGGTAGAAAAAGAACTCAAACAGGCAGGTTTCAAACAGATTCTTTCAGACGATACTTCATTGGATTATCAATATATTATCACCGCCATTAACGAATAAGCAACTAAAAGGGAAAATTAGGTGTATTATTTGCATTACCGAAAGACGTTGAGAGGTTATATTTCAACGTCTTTTTTGATTTTTAAAAGTTGAAATCTCTATTCTAAAACCGAAAATTAATATCTCAAATCAATAACATGAAACCAATCATTTCCCTGTTTTTTATCAGCATTTCTCTCTTTTCCATAAAAACTGTCGCTCAAAATAAGGAAGCAGAATATGCCAATAATAGGCTTATTTTAAAACTTAAAACGCCTTATGAATCCATTCTCCAAAACAGAAGCGATAACAGTACACCGATTTTAGGCATTGCCGAGGTGGATGCTTTAAATACTGAATTAGGTTGCAAAGAGGCTCAATTCATCAAAGGTGGTGGCATAGTGCGCAGCATTGTTTTAGAATTTAAAACGCCCATAGATATTCAAAAAGCCATTGAAAGCTATAGAAATACGGGTAAATTCGAGTACGTAGAGCCTGATTTCATCGGTCATGGCGATGGTGTACAAGAATGTCCTCCCGAAATAACGCCCAATGATACGTATTTCAGCCGCCAATGGGGTTTAAAAAATGATGGTACTTTTACGCTCACGGCTACCGTAGCAGGCAATGATATTAAAGCCGTTGACGCTTGGGATATTACCACTGGCAGTACTAAAAACATTATCTGTATCCTCGATTCGGGCTGTAAAATCGACCATCCAGAATTTACGGGACGCATTTGGCAAAATAAAAAAGAGATTGCCAATAACAACATCGACGACGATAACAACGGCAAAATAGACGATATTCAAGGTTGGGATTTTGCCAATGGCGATAAAGACCCCACCGACGACCACGGTCACGGCACTAATGTAACAGGTATTTTGGGGGCTTCGGGCAATAACAGCATCGGGTATTCGGGTGTAGATTGGAAATCGCAGCTAATGGTTATTAAAGCATTGGACGCCAACAACTCTGGTTTGTATTCGTGGTGGGAATCAGGCATTTATTATGCCGTGGATAATGGTGCAAAGGTCATCAATATGTCGGTTGTGGGCAGTTCCAACTCTTCGTCGTTAGAAGCTGCCGTAAATTATGCTTGGAATAAAGGCGTTATTATAGTGGCTTGCATGGGCAACGACAATGTAGGCGTATCTCGTTATCCGGCGTCGTTCAATAATTTGATAGCCGTGGGTTCAGTGAATCCCAATGGAAAAAGATCCGTTCCTTTTTCATGGAGTGCTACAAGCGGTAGTAATTATGGCAGCCATATTGACGTTTGTGCACCGGGCAATTATATCTATGGATTAAGCTTTAGTTCCAATACCAGTTTTAATACTTATTGGAGTGGTACATCTCAAGCAACACCCCACGCCACCGGTTTAGCGGGTTTGATGATTGCGAGAAATACTACCCTTACCCCCGCTCAAATCAAAGATTATATGCAAAAAGGTTGCGATGATTTGACAGGTGACGCCACCGAAGATGTCGCTGGTTTTGATAATTACTACGGTTGGGGCAGAATTAACGCTAAAAAAACGCTTAATTTAATCCCTGCATCCAGTGCTACGCTTGATTTAAACAATGAATCCGCTCAATTAATGGTATCGCCGAACCCTTCAAAAGGCATTTTTACCCTCTCAACACCTTCTATACTGAGGGGGGCTGCCAATATTGAAATATTCAATCTGACAGGTCAAATCGTCTATCAAAGAAATATTTCATCTGCCTCCGAACTCCTGTTGGATATTGACCTCAGCGCCCAAGCTAAAGGCATTTATATTGTGCATGTAAAGACTGATGCGGCTTTTATGACTAAGAAGGTGGTGGTGGATTGAGGTAAAACTTACAAATCTGCTCGCGCGAGGTCTGTGACCTCGTGTGCATATTCTATGATCTTTGACCATTTTACTTATAACGGTCAAAGACCGTTATAAGTAAAATGGTCAAAGACCATGCGCGAGCGAGGTATTTCAATTAAAACATAGACAATGAAAACGTTGTATTTCGACTTTTTTAAAGACACCATAGAAACTAAAATAAATACAATTCATCGAATTTCTGTTTATTTAGAAGAGAATGATTCCTATTTTATGCCATGTCAATTTATCGAAATCATACAAAAAAATGATTTCTATGAGATAAAAGCCCAAATATTAGATACGAAAGGCTATATATCTAACCTTTGTCTTGATAAAAAATTTTTATTTGGCTATCCGAATAGAACCATCGGCTATGGAATTTTAAAAAAAATAGAATAATAAATATCGGTCTTTGAACATATCCGTTCTGAATTAAAAAACGAAGAAAATATGAATCCACAATTAGAAAATATCATCAATAACCTTTCAGAAACCTATGACGGAATGCCATGGCATGGCAATTCGCTCAAAGAATTGCTGCTTGATGTAGATACGACGATAGCCTTTTATCGTCCTTTTGAAAAGAAACATAATATCGCCGAATTGGTCGCGCACATACTCATTTGGCGGCAATATGTCCTTGAAATTTTAAATGAAAATTATAATTTCAAGATAGATATTGGTTCTTTAGGTGATTTCCCAGAAGTGACAGAAAGCGAAAAAGTGTGGCGTGAATTATTGACCCAATTGGATGAAAACCAAGTGCTTTTATTAGAAAAATTAGCCGCGTTTCCGAGTACAAAATTGGATGAAGAAGTCCCTGAAAAATCATATTCATTCCGATTTTTATTAGAGGGCATTGTCTTTCACGATGTTTATCACGGCGGACAAATCGGCTTGATAAAAGCAGCTTATTATTCCAATGTAAACCTCAACGAAGATATTGTAAAGAAAGTGAGCTTCATATGAAAACCAAAATCTGCGAACTTTGTAAAAAAGAAGAAAGTACGCTTTACCGTATCCAAATTCAAAAAGGAAAAACGTGGATTTTTGTGTGCGAAGCCTGCTGCATTCAAGCTAAAACCAAACCTGATTATCGATACGGTGGCACTTGGAAAGGGTATCGGCATTGATGTACCCCTCACCGACCCCGAGTACTCGGGGGGGACAGGTCAGTATTTTGAGTATTTTCCCGCTCTGCTCACGCGAGGTCTTTGACTGTTGCGCCCAAGTGTTGCTAATAGAACGGGGGTTGTTGTGTTCTTCCGATTCTCGGAATGTCTAAACACACATCTAAAGGGGGGCGATGAGCGCGTTTTGCGCCATTAACGCCAAATGCGTCATCAAGCTGCAAGCATGACAAACCAAAGGCGTGACCGCCCGACCAAGAGTAAGGTGCAAAAATAGAAAATAACAACCTTCAATATCAGCTTAAGCAATATCTGATACCTTGTTTATATCCAATTCCCTACCTATCATCTCTACAACAAGTAGTTGGGCTAAAATAAACGCCCACTTAACATGAGTCGCAAAAATTTTATAAAATCTATAATTAATACAAATATTTGTATTGATTGTATTCTATTTATTATTAGATTTGCGCAGATTAATCAGCACCTTAACAAACTTAAATAGTTAACCCTATATCCTATTTTTACCATGATAAATATTGTCAATATTAGTCGCTATTCTGGCGTACGCCCATTTGAAAAAAAGCAAAATCACTTATTTTTTGGTCGTAAAAAAGATATCAAAGCATTATGCCGAATTATCAAATCAAACCATATAACTACGCTATATGGCAAATCAAGTGTAGGTAAGAGCTCATTAATAAATGCTGGAGTAATACCAAAAATCGTTGAAGAAGGGCATTTTGAACCCATTGTGGTGCGGTTAAAATCTTTTAACAAAGGGGATAATACGAATATAACGCCTTTTGAATCCACAAAAAAAGCTATAAATGATGAGAATCAATCAGAAAAAACTTTTTTAGATAAGATAATTAAAGATGAAGATTCTTTGTGGCATTGTGTTAAAGAGCACTCTTTAAGGCAGGACGGAGAGCGTGGTTTACTTCTGATTTTTGACCAATTCGAAGAATTGTTCACTTACGACGAACTTGCTGTCAACATTTTTCAAGAGCAACTCGCTGAAGCTCTTCAGCCCAATTTACCCCAACGATATTTAGACGTTATTAAAAGCGAACAAGAGAAAGATTCAGCCTTCATGAGTGCAGAGGAGCAACAATTGATAGAGAAAGCACCTCAATTGAAAATCCTTATCTCTATTCGTACGGAAAAACTGCATTCACTAAATAATCTAAATGCCTTTTTGCCCAATATCTTTAAAAACAATTACGAACTTGATGTTCTTGATGAGCAATCTGCTACTGATGCCATCGTTTTACCCGCTTCACTGCCTAATACTGAGGGGGTATATGATACAGAGCCTTTTACGTT
>JANPHO010000709.1:0-7121 GCA_031424515.1 Saprospiraceae bacterium | reverse complement strand
CAAGTGTTTTAACTGATGACCCCGGCGTAGCGGGTTCAGCTAACCCTACCAATGTTATAATAACATTAGCAGCACCTTCAAGCCCGACTATCAGCTCAACCAATATTTGTAGTGGTCAAAGTGTTACATTGAGTGCAATATCATCAATTGGCACTTTAAATTGGTGGAAAGCTTCAACAGGTGGAACTTCAGTAGCTACGGGTACTCCTTATTCTCCTACTAATATCACGACACCTACTACCTATTACGCATCCAATATATTAGGAGGTTGTGAAAGTGCAAGAACTTTAGCGGGTTCAGTGTCCATAAAACCTTTACCTTCCGCTACCATAACTGCTACACCTACTTCTATTTGTAAAAATAGCACGCTCAATCTAAGTGCGCCATCTGGTGCAACTACTTACAGTTGGGCTGGTAATGGCATAGTTACAGCCAACGCTAACGCCACAACAGCCGTACCTAATGCCGCAGGTACACAAACTTACTCTTTAACTGTTACAGGTTCTAATAGTTGTACCAATTCAAGTACCACAGATGTAATAGTCAATAATTTGCCAACGCCAATCATTACGGGAGCGACAACAGGTTGTGAAGCTATCTCATTATTGGCAAGTGGAGGAGTAAATTATGCATGGTCAGGTGGTGCTACCCCTGCAACAGCGAATAATGTAGTCGCTTCTTCGGGTGCTTACACAGTCACAGTAACCGATGGCAATAACTGTATGGCAACGACTTCAACTACAGTCACTATTAACCCAATCACTTTTGAAGGTATCAATTTAGATCCAGTAACCTCAAAACCAATCCCTCAAACAAGCACCTATAATTTGGATGGTTCCAATGAACACATGTATATGGGAACGGATTGTAATATTATTGGAAAAGTCATGCCTTTTGGAGCATCACCTGCAATGGGCAACACTATTTCAAAAGTTTGGTATGAACCCACACAGCCCGCAAATTTTGTAAGAAGGCATCATGAAATCACACCATCAGCGAACGCATCAACTTCGACCGGTAAGGTGAAATTATATTTTACACAACAGGATTTTAATGACTTCAATGCGGTCAATGCCGTCAAATTACCTACTGGCTCAGGCGATGCAACCGGTATTTCAAACATTTTAATTGAAAAATTAGGCGGAACGAGTAGCGATGGAAGCGGTTTACCGAATAAATACAGCGGCTCAACTGCCACTATCAATCCCGACGATACTGATATTGTATGGAATGCCACTTATAGCCGTTGGGAAATTACATTCTCTGTTGACGGTTTCAGCGGGTTCTTCGTTAAAACTCAATCAGCATTGTTGCCAGTTGAATTATTGTCTTTCAAGGGTCAATATACTGAGGGGGGTAATTTTTTAACGTGGAAAACAGCATCAGAAAATAATAATAAAGGCTTTGAAATTGAAAGAAGCGTTGATGGTCAACTTTTCACTAAAATTGGTTGGTTAGAAGGTCATGGTAACAGCAATATCTTGAATTCGTACTCATTTTTGGATAAAAATCATCCACAAAGTATCAATTATTACCGTTTAAAACAATTGGATAATAGTGATAAATCAACTTATTCCAATGTAATTTCTTTAGCCAATGAGAAAATTTTTACTTTAAAAGTTTATCCCAATCCAGCTAATGATGTGCTTTCATTGAGTATTAATCAAACTGGTGAGTACCCATATTCAATAACCGATATGTTAGGGCAAATTGTGAAAAAAGGTGTTATTGGTGAGCAATCTAATATCAATATTAGTACATTATCTCCCGGAACATACTTCCTAAAATGTAATGAAACATTCGTGAAATTTGTTAAAAATAAGTAACAATTTCATTTTTTAAATACTAAAAATGCTACTGAAATGTTCAAAAGAAACAATTCAGTAGCATTTTTTTTGGAAACTTTAAACAGGTTCATAGTAAAAACTACTTCAACGACTCAAAGTCTGTTCCTTTCAATTCATCAATCCCTTTATAATTGGTCAAATCATGAAAGGACGGGACAACTGAGATATAACCATTATCCAAAGCCCACACATCCGTATCCGTTTTGCCTTCATCATAATTCACAAACTTGCCTGTTAGCCAATAATACGGTTTTCCGAGCGGGTCTTTATTCTCTAAAAACTCTTCCACCCAACGCGCTTCGGCTTGTCGGCATATTTTTAGTCCTTTTATTTTATCAAAAGGCAATTTAGGGAAATTGACATTTAAAAGATTGGTTTTCAATTCTTTAGCCAACATAAAAGCGCATATTTTTTTGATATATGGCTTACAAGGCTCGAAATTAGCATCAAATGAAAAGTCGCATAAAGAAAAACCTACTGAAGGAATGCCCTCTAAACTTGCTTCCATAGCTGCTGACATTGTTCCGCTATAAATAATATTAATTGAAGAGTTAGATCCATGATTAATCCCACTCACACACAGGTCAATTGTACGCCCTTTTAATATTACGTTTTTAGCCAATTTCACACAATCCACAGGCGTACCTGAGCACTCATAAGCCTCCATGCCGTGAAATATCTTTTTATCCTTATTAATACGAATGGGGTCATGAATCGTTAAAGCGTGTCCCTTAGCCGATTGCGGTGAATCCGGGGCTACAATCACCACATCTCCCAACTCCTGAACCGATTCCACTAAGGCTCTAATACCGGGTGCAAAAATGCCATCATCGTTAACAACTAAAATCAAAGGTCTTTTCATGAAATGTTTTTTTATTTTTGCAAAACTAATCGTTTTACATAAAATACCCACACTTTGGAATATAAAGAAATAATAAAGTCTATTCATCAAAAACAACTCAAACCGGTATATTTCCTACACGGAGAAGAGCCTTTTTTTATAGATATCGTCACCGAAGCTATTGAAAATGAAATACTGACCGAAGCTGAAAAAAGCTTTAATCTGACCATTTTATACGGAAAAGATGTGGATAATTTGGCGGTGGTGGACAATGCCCGCCGCTACCCCATGATGAGCCAATACCAAGTGGTAATTATCAAAGAGGCGCAGGACATGAAAACGCTGACGCAACTTCAGGGCTACATCGAGCACCCCCTCAGTAGTACAGTGCTTTGCATTGCTCATAAACATAAAAAATTGGATATGCGCACGGCATTTGCCAAATCGGTAGCCAAGCACGCTGTGGTGATGGAATCCAAACCGCTTTACGATAACCAAGTACCTGATTTCGTTCGTAACTGGTTGAAAGACAATAAGTTGCAAATTGACACCAGAGCATTGGATATGATGGTGGAATACCTCGGAACGGATTTAGGAAAGATAATAAACGAGTTGGAAAAGCTCCAAATTAATATATCCGCAGATGGTACTATTTTACCCGAACACATCGAAAAATTCATCGGCATCAGTAGGGAATACAATGTTTTTGAATTGCAAAAAGCCCTTGCTCAACGCAATGTTTTACAAGCCAACAAAATCATAAATTATTTCGCTGAAAACCCTAAAAATGCCCCTTTTGTGATGATTGTGGGCAATCTGTACAATTATTTTTCAAAACTTTATCAACTCTATTTTATTCAAAATCAATCACCCGCCGAGCAAGTAAAAACCCTTGGCTTGCGCTCAGAATGGTTTTTAAAAGACTATATTTTAGCATTAAAACACTTCCCAAGAGCCAAAACGGAGCAAATTATCGCCCTTTTAAGGGAATTTGACTTAAAATCCAAAGGCGTTGATGCCGATAACGTAGAAGATTCCGCCTTGATGAAGGAGTTGGTTTTTAAGATTTTGCATTAAAAATGCTGTTTATACTGAGGGGGGTAATATTTATATCAGCTTAATTATAATCATTATTAAAATACGTTTCCAATAAAATACTGATAATCAACATAATATGAAATCTTCAATAATCACATTTTTACTACTTTCAATAAATTTGTCGGCTTTTGGACAGCAAAAAGATACTTGGATTGCTATTTGGAATCAGGATTCGAGCTTGATTGGCTTTAAAGATTCAAAGGGCAATATCAAAATTGAACCTAAATTTACACCCTCTTTAACTTGGGCTGAAAAATTTGATGATATTATAGCTGTAAGAGAAGAAAGAGGAGAAGGCAACGATAGACATTACTATCATCTTACTAAAAACGGGAAAATAGTCGGTCGCGATAGTATGTATATATTCGATAATGGTTTTGATTGTGAAAGCGAAGGGTTTATAAGATTCAGAGTTATACGCACTGATAAAATGGGTTTATTTGACAGGAACGGAAAAATCGTAATTCCTGCAAAATACAATTATATATCAAGGGTTATGAATGGTATGGTGTTAACTCTTAAAGGGGCAAAAACGAAATTAGTAGGAGAACATTCTATTTTGAAAGGAGGAAAACAATCATTAGTAGATACCAATAACCAAATTTTAATAACTGATATAAAATTCAAAGGCTTATTGGATTTTTTTTCACTGAAAGTGTCATCAAAACCAGACAAAGACACAACTCGACAAAATTTCATTGGAACAAATAAAAAATATTATTCATTTATTGATTTTGACAAAGAATTTAGATTTTGGCTCGATACTGCACTGTTGAAAAACTTTACTAAAAATAATTTATTGACACATACTTATAAAGAAATTACTTGGTCAGATACAATTGATTGGGGAGTCGATGATAAAACCAATTTTATTGAAAGAAATTTTGAACTTTTAAAAGCGAAACTACTTGAATTGAAATCGGTAAATTGTGATTACAATATTTTTGATGAGGGACTAAACCCTTATGAGTACGAAACAGAAGAGTATAAAGAGTACTTCAATAATTGTGGTGAATCAAAAGGTTGGCAGTACCCTGTAAAAAATATTGTTATTACTCATAAAGTTGGAAAAGAATATTTACAAGACCATTTCAGTTTTTTAAGAACAGCAAAAGGATATAAATTGATTAGTATAACTATAAGAAATGGAAAGTTAAGAAATAAAGACTAATTTTTTGAAGGGTAACTGACTGACAGAGGTGAATTTTAGCGTGAATCCAGCAGGCTTTTGTTTTAAATTTTAAACACGAATTACTCTAATTTTTACATGAATTAAGCCAATTTATGTGTTGACAATTTCAGATTATAACTTGGTTCAATTCCGAATATCGGAATTGAACCAAGTTGTGTTGCCCATTATCCCAATAAAAACGCCATTGTATCCACCCCATCCGCATAATCATTGATGTTCGGTTTTTGGGCTTCACCAAATTTAAAACTTGGTAAACCTTCGATGGGTGTGTTGGAAACCACGCATTGAATAGCATCTTTTCGACCATTCAGTTCCAATTGCAGCATTTCAAAATCATTGTAATATTCGGAGTGTAAAAGGGCGATGGGTGAAGCAATTTCAGGGCTTTCTATCATCAAAATGCAGCCATTTCCTTGATATTTGACTTTATTGAGGATTAAAAGCGTGAATTGATAATCAAAATTATTTTTGTATTTATCGTGTAAAACAATTTCGCGATATTCATGTAAAGCTTCTAAAAGCGGATTAAATTCATAGTTGTGGGGCACGTATATTTTAGACACATTCCTACAACCCAAGCCGAAATAAGTGAAAACATCTTCACCCAATTTCATCAAATCGTCAGCCGTTTCATTGCCTTGCAAGACTGCAACTGCATTCCTGTTTTTACGAATAATATGCGGATATTTCCCGAAATAGGCTTCAAAATACCGTGCTGAATTATTACTTCCCGTAGCAATAACGGTATCAAAATCCTTCATGAGTCCTTGAACCAGTTCAAAATGTTCTTTAACTGAGGGGTTAATCTCCGTCAGATTTTGAATGATAAAAGGGATTAAAAATGGGTCTTTGTCCGATACTTTTATCTTAGCTTTATGACCCGCCACAAAAACGCATAAAATATCGTGAAAACCCACCAAAGGAATATTGCCCGCCAAAACAAGACAGACTGATTTCAATGGACTTTGTTCTTCAGGAATATTATAGGAGGCAATCCAGTTTTCTAAAATATCTCTTTTCAAAAAATTTTGGACAATGGCATCAATCGCTTTCCATTGATTTTCAACGGTAAACCACGAATTATTGTGGTACGTGCGATTGACCACGGCATGTAATCGCTCATTATCGGGCGTCAGTTCTTTTCCCAATTGAATGAGGGACTCAATACGCTCTTTTAATATCATAAAGCATTTTTTTTATGGCTTCCACCCCTAATTTATTCATTGTAGCGATGTTTTGAGCGGGAATATCCCCCACTTCAGGAAATGCTTCAATGGCTCTTTCCACGCTGTCTTCTCTTAAAAGGTGCAATATAGGGTATGGCGAGCGATTCGTATAATTTTCAGCATCCGATGGCAAGGTTTCATCAAATTGATAATCGGGATGAAAAGAGGCTACCTGAAAAACGCCTTCAAATTTTATCTCTTCAATCACGTATTCAGCCACTTCCAAATAATCCAAATATTCTTCAAAATCGGTTAAAGCGTCTTGTAAAATGATTAAAATTGTCTCGCATACTGAGGGGGTATTGTTATCGAGGTACTCCAGTTCCGTCACCAAAGTTTGAGTCAATAATTCGGTATCTTCACCTTCAAAAACCACAAATTTAATCTTATCATTGCGGTAAGGATGCCTTGCAAAGGGGCATAAATTCAAACCCAAAACAAATACTTCCAGCCATTCTTTTGTCTCTTTCAAGACTATTTCTTTTCTATTCATGCCGCAAAGGTAAAAATTAAGTTTTTTCAGAAAAGAAAATAGATATATATTCTTTTCTACATCGCTTCTAAATACCTTTTTTTACACTTAAAAATGTAATTTTGCTTTTTAAATACGTTTAACTTAGGCGACAGTCGTTAGTTGACAGGCGACAGATTAAACGTGAGCAACTGTCGCCTAAACCTTTTTAAATTTCTTTTGCGGCGATGCCGCGTTAAATTCTCAAAATTGTGGGTTTAGCTACCGTTCCGATTATCGGAATCGGGGTGATGCCCCTTTTTCAGATGTCCGTTAAATCTCTAAAAAGATAACCCAAATAATAATTAAAATTTTAAGAGTATAACTTTTGGAAAAGAAACCTTTAACTGATTTTGATTCTGACATATTAAATGCTAAAATTGCTACAATAAAAAGTGATATTCCT
>JANPHO010000708.1:0-2588 GCA_031424515.1 Saprospiraceae bacterium | reverse complement strand
AGTGACTTTTTGCATATTTTGCTCCATAAACGTTTTACGCTGCTGCGCCATCCGTTTATCATTTTCCATACCTCTTATGCGCCCCACTATGCTGTTCAATTCCCTTTGTCGCTCGCTCAAAAGTTGCTCTTTTTCAAGATTATCTTTTTTATCTTTCTCAATTTGAGCCTCTAATTGGATACTTTGAACATCAATAGTCCGATAATTATCAGTCTCAATCTCAATTTGTTTTTCCGTTTTTTTATAGTCCTCTTTAAAAACGGACAACTTCAAAACCGCCAAATCAATCGCCAATTCCTTATACTCCGCCTTCAAATCGAAGTACTTTTGCGTGCGTTTTGCCTGTTTTTCAAGCGTTTTTAAATTATTATTGATTTCAAAAAGGAGGTCTTCAATCCGATTCAGGTCTTCTTCCGTTGAGCTGAGTTTATTCAACGTTTCATTCTTACGCGCCTTATATTTCGATACGCCCGCCGCTTGCTCAAACATCATACGGCGCGAATTCTGTTTATCATTCAGAATATCGTCCACCATGCCCAAGGCAATAATCGCGTAGGAATTTGAGCCAATACCCGTATCCATAAACAGCGTAGTGATATCTTTTAAACGGCAAGTCACCCCATTCAATCTATACTCAGAATCACCCGAAGCATAGAGAATGCGGGTGATAGTCACCATCGAATATTCAGTAGGAAGGAGATTTTTAGTATTTTCAAAAGTAAGACTTACTTGAGCCAATTGCCCCGCTTTACGCTTTTTAGTACCATTAAAAATAACGGAATTCATTTTATCCAAGCGCAATTCCGAGCTTTTCTGCTCACCCAATACCCATCTAATAGCATCCACTACATTAGATTTACCTGACCCATTGGGGCCCACTATGCCAATAACGTCTTCATTAAAATGAATAACCGTTTCGTTTGCAAAGCTTTTAAATCCTTTTATTTCGAGAGTCTTTAACCGCATGAAGATATTTTAAATGAAAAAAGCGGGCAAAGTTAGTTAAAAATTGTGGGAAAAAGAGCGGATACTGAGGGGGTAAAATTGTTTTTTTATTTAAACAACTTCATTTTTTCATAAAATTGCTGAACTTCATCTGATATTTTAAAATAGATTAGTGCTGTAGAATAAAAGACTGTAATGGCTGAACCTTTGATTAAAATGTTCAAAAATGGGTTGGATACTGAGGGGATACGGCTCGCCAAAAACCAAGTAAAAATAGAGATTAAAATCACCCAAAGCATTTTAAAAGTCAAGGGTTGAATCTTGTATTTTTGATAAATAAAAAGCATTCGCCATAAATTAACAACTGTCACTGAAATTAAAGTTGCAAAAGCTGAGCCCGTTATGCCCCACCCAAATCCGCTTTCGGGAACGAATAAAAAGTTAAGTGCCACATTCAGCACTGCCATAGTCATCAATGAAACAAAGTTAAAACGGTAATATTTTGAATAAGTAATAATTTCAGCATTCATGCCCATCGCCATATCAACCAATCGAGCAATACCCAATATTAAAATCACATTTTTACCGACTCTATACACTTCACCATTTTGAGGCATCAAATCAAATAAAGAATCCACACACACCCAAACGCCTACCAGTAAATACGCCCCCGAAATAAGCTGCAAAAGGGCACTTTTACGGTATATTTCACTCACGTGAGCAATATTATTCACTTTTAATGATTCAGAAATCAAAGGCGAGGAAATACTTGAAAGGGCTTTTCGCGGTACATCAATGGCTTCTGAAATAAAAAAACCGAAGCCAAAAACCGCCGCTTCACCAAACTGTTTTGTAAGCGGTACTATCAATAACAAATCTACCCGCTGTGCCAACATACCCCCCAAACTGACCAATATATTGAAAGAGGAATAACTCAACATTTGCTTCAAAACGGGCATTTTTAATGCACTTAATTGCGGTTTGAGTTTAAGTTGACCCAAATAGCCGATATAACTTACCATGCCCAAAAGCATTAATCCGAGAGCAAAAGTTAAACCTTTATAGATAGTAGCAAACGAAATAAAGCCATAAGCAAAGAGCAAAACCAGAATCGGTTGCGCAATTTTTATCAATAAATTCTGTAAAATAGCAGGAACAACGACCCTCTTAAAAATAGATGTATAGGAGTTAAAAAGATTCCCCAAAGCTATAATTACCGTAAAAACAAGGATGTAAGGCAATGTATTCAAAAATTTCACTTTATCATCACCGAAGAATTCCGCTACTGAATACCTGAAAAAGTAAATAATTGAGATGAAAATAAGGCTAAATAAAAGAGTGAAAGTCGATAAAATGAATAAAAAACCATTTTCATCCTTATCCTCTTTATGAAAATCTGGATAAAATTGAATAGCTGTCAAACTCAAGGCATAACCCGCCAAGGGAGCAAATAGAATAGCTGTATTCATGGTGAATTGAATGACGCCCAAATCATCTTTATCTATCAACGGATAAATAAAAATCACACTTATAGCTCCAATTAGCACTCCTACATAATTGACTATACTATTTTTTATACCCTGCCGCTTTATTATTCCCACTTTTTACCCCCTCAGTATTTTAATGCTAAAATCAATATTTTC
>JANPHO010000707.1:0-10144 GCA_031424515.1 Saprospiraceae bacterium | reverse complement strand
TGAAAACCAACGTCATCGCCGCCGTTTCCGACCCAGTGATATTGTGCGCCAACTGTGCCGTCAGTGCCTTTGACTTCCACTTTTTGCGTTGGGTCTTGCACTTTAAAAGGCGACCATTTTGGGAAATTATTGAGGTAACGTACCATATCAAAAACCTCTTGTTTTGACCCTTTTACGGTGACAGATTTGACGATTTGGATATTTTTTAATGCGCCTGCTTGAGTAAATCCAAAGCCAATAAAAGCGATAAGTGCTATAACGATTCCGAGAATTATCTTTTTCATGATTAATATTTATAATTTTTAATTTATTTTTTAATATTTAATTGTTTCATAATTAAAAGAATATAGCGTTGTGGGTTGAAAATTACACCCCGAACTGTGTCAAATGGTGATCAATATGCTTGTAAAATAGATTATTCCACTCCGTTGATGTCATGTTACCGAAAATCATTGACTCTCTTCCTTCGAAGTGATTTTGACCCAAGCCTACTGTTTTGTTGATGTACTGCGTTAAGCGATTTTTTTCTTCATCGAAGTTTCTATCATCTTTGATGATAAATTCGGGTGCCGTGGAAGAGCTTTTTTTGTACGGTTTTTCGCTTACCAAACCACCTTTCACCAAGTTTTTAAGAATGAAAGCCATGAAAAATCCAGGTTTTTTGTGCTTCTCTTCGTAGGCAAACTCAAACATCACGTTCAAGTGTGCCACCATTTGAGTGGCGTTCATTTTACCCCATTGTGCTTGGGTAGTGTCCGATAAATTGTTGATACGAGATATGATTTTATCAGAAACAGGTGCAGTGAAAATATTTGGTAATGCCATGATTTTTTATTTTTTATAGTTGATAAAATATTGATTGTCAATTATTTGAAGGTTAATGTTTTGAAGGTTTTAGATTTGATAATCCGAAAAGTTTTCGGGATTGTCAAAACTCTTAGCAAACACATTACATTGGTGTAATAGTGCGCACTTCCACATTGCCGCCCATGTGCAGAATCGGACACCCTTTTGCCAGTTCAACGGCTTGATCTAAACTATTGGCTTTTACAATCATATTGCCGCCGAGCGTTTGGTTTTCGGCAATGTTGATGCCTTCTTGAACGGTGCTATCAGCAAAAATACGTTTGCCTTCAAAGCCTAATTGATGTGTGCTAACCAAGCGTTCTTGAATGGCTAACCCGCCGATAAAACTGCCCCACTGTTGGTGCATTTCAGCCATTTCTGTTTCAGTTGGCTGATAAGTGAAATTGGGTTCAAATCTGAACAAAAGCATGAATTCTTGAGCCTGTACCATAATTTTTAAATTTTAAATTGTTAAAGATTTAATCGTTAATTATGATACAAAGGTAGAAGGCAGCCGAGCGGCTTATCTTGTCCTATGACAAGAAGTGATTTTTTTTGAAAAAATTTTATTTGGATAAAGTTGACAGCTTTTTATAGATAGCCACGTGCAAAAAGATAATAGTCGGCGGGGCAAAAGCGGGGATAAAACAGAAGGGAAATTTTGCCAAAGTATCTACACCCATAGCTCCTGTATCAATGGATATTTTGGTTAGGACATTTGCCAAAATTGCGGTAATGATAATGTCAATCAGGCCAAACGTATTCCATATATAGGTGAGTTTTTTAGCGTAAGCTGCCTTGTTTTCAATGGCTTTTGCAACAAAAATGCTCGTTAAAGCCGTTATCATGTCGCCAAAACCCGCAATCAAAGCAAAGGGCTTAGGCAAGGCATCATGAAACGCCAATAGGATAAAAAACACGCCAAGCATTCGGAAAATATGCACCCGCACGAGGTCTTGCAATAGGGTGTTTTCCAAGACTGTTTTGTAGGTTTTCGAGTTGATAACCACCGTAAAAAGGAACATTGCCAACGGAAATGTACCCAACAATAAAACCATCGGGGGCAGAAAAACTTTATCAAAAAGCCCATTAAAACTACAACCCGCTATGTACCCTAAATACAAAACGTAAAAACCTAAAACCGTATAAAACAAGCGGTTTTCCTTACCGATAGGTGCACTTTTTTTAACCAAAAGGGCAATTAAAAAAATAGCGAAAGGAAAGACTATCAAAAAAGATGTCGCTATCCATTGTGGTAAATTGTAAGTAATCATTGGGTAATATTGATGTTTAGAATAGATAAATTTAGTTACATATATATCAATGCTTTATGAAGAAATCAAGAAAAAATCCTAATACCATTACAGATAAGAAGAATGTGAGACCTCCTAACAAATAGGATAAAAGGGCTTTTATATAATTTATCTTTTTGTTTTTATCAAATGTCTGTCCAATAGCCCATACGATGTAAATAAGTAAAACTATACCCGCAATTTGTCCAAAATTTATTTTCGTCGTCGTTTGTAATAGTACGTATAGCGCACCTATAAGCATACCTATGCCCATAATAAAACACCATTGGATGAGGATTTCAAAAAAATTGAAACCATATTTCTTAAAAAAAATCTTTATCCAAAATGCGACGAAAACTCCCATGATGATATTGGTGTATCCATAGTGTTTCTCTATCCAATTGAATATTAAACCAGTATTTGTTGTTTTTTCTTCTTTGTAACCAATAAAAGAATTTTCAACGTGAAAAATAGTCGCAATAATTGTATATATCAAAGACGTAACGATGATAAACACAACAGGCTTTACAAGTCGGCTTCTATTGTCGTGCAGGTATTCTCTTATGCTTTTGCCAGGTCTTAACACCAATTCTTTGACGGTGTACAAAAACCCTCTTTCAAAATGCAAAAGGTGCTCAATCTCGTGTTGAATATAGTGTCCATCAATTCTTTTCAGCTTTGCGGGTTGCCCGCAATTGGGGCAATAGTTTTGGTTGAGCTCAGTATTACAATTCTTACAGTTCATTCTTTTGCTTTTTATAGATGTTGCACACATTAAAGCATATCAATATTGCCCCTTTTTTCAAGTTCGGCTTTGATATCAGTTAGTTCTTTTTTGCTATTAAATATCAGAAAAATTGGCAGCAAAACGCACATCAGCGCAGTGAAACGAACAGAACCATATTGCCCTTGAATAAATAGACCTATCATTACAATAGGCGAAATTATTAAGACCGCAGTGGAATACTTTAATACATCTTTACTGTCTTTCTCTTTTTTCATCAATTCTGATACACTCAGTTCAGAGAGGTTTTTAGTTGCCATATTTTTATACAATTAATTTATGATTTGAGAACTATCTATACCGCCTTCTTTCAAATTCGGCTTTAATCTCATTAAGCTGTTTTTTAGCTTGAAAAAGCATATACGCTGGAAATAAAGTGGTAAAAAGTAAGGTCTGCCACCTCAAAGGCTGTTTTGAAATGTATGCGCTTATTATTACAACAAGTGTACTTATCAAGCCAATAGCAGCGAGAAAATAGAACCCGTTTTTTGATAGCTTTGCTTTATTTTCCAATTCTCTTTCGCTTAATTCTGATAGATTTTTATTGTCCATATTTTGATATTTTGGTCAGTGATTAAAAACTATTTTAGCCCAATTCCTGATAGATATTAAATCATGTCGTTATTATTGTTTCTTTTTTCAAGTTCAGCTTTAATGTTACTTAATTCTTTTTTGTTGATAAACACAATTGTTGACGATGAAAAAAGTACAGCTAAAAGAGGCAATGCCACAGTGTATTGCTTTTGCACAAATAGTAATATTATCCCGACTGCTAAAACTGATAAGATACCTATAAAAGCACCTAAAACCGTTTTCAAACTTTTTGCTTTGTCGGTTAATTCTGTTACAGTCAATTCAGATAAATCTTTACTTTTCATTCTTCGATATTTTAATTACACTTTTTAAAAAATTATTTGTTATCCACAATTTCCTTTCTAATCCTACTCAAAGACGTATCCGTAATGCCCAAATAAGTAGCAATTTGTTTCAACGGTACATTTTGCACAATATCGGGTTTAGCTTTCAAAAGGTTCAGATAACGGTCTTTGGCGGGGTCAGCAATTATAGAAACAGAATGGGTTTCCAATTCAAAATAATTATTGACCAAACGGGTGCGCCCTACTTCTCGAAAAGCCTCAATATTAAAAAGTTTCATAAAATCCTCAAAAGTGATTTTCCACGCCACGCATGGCGTTATGGCTTGAATATCTTCCCGACATTTGGTGCGCAGGAAATAAGAATGCCAATCAATGACAATATCCGTGGAGCTAAAAAACTTAGTGCTGATGTCGTTTCCTTCTAAATCAATGGCGTAGGAACGGGCATAACCACTTTCCATGAAATAGTAGTAATTAGCCGTTGTGCCTTGCTGCACCAAATAGTCGCCTTTGGCAAATTCCATGCGTTTGTATTGATTGAGGATTTTCTCTAAATCTTCTTTTTTAAAGTTTTTTTCGCTGAAGATTTGGGTTAAAAAGTGTTTTTCGTTCATAGTTTAATTAAGATTTAGTAAAAATATGCTGCGTCTCGCTTCATTGGTGCATTCTGCTCCATCAAGCTGCAAGCATGACAAGCCAACGGCATGACTGAGGGGTAGCCTATGGCGTTTCATTCCTTGATTTCAACTCTTTTTTAATCTTATCCGAATAAGCCATAATAAAAATAGACAACATAAGAAATGCCCAGCTCAAGAAGCCAGATTTTTGGCAACTACCTATGAAAATCATAAAAGTCACAATCAACAAAAAGTTCACATTTTGCTCCTTTATCTTCAAGGTTTCCTTGCTTAATTCTTTTAAATTTTCGTTAAACATTTTTAATAAAATCTATTAATAAAAAATATAAAAAATTGATTTTTAATTTTTTAGAACAAAATACTGAGGGGGTAGTGTTTAATAAATTGAAGTAAATGAGCGTACGGCTGCTTATTTATTTTTACGCAATTCGAATTCCTGTTGCAAAGCTTTTTGTTCATCCCGTCGCCTCTTTTCTAAAACTGCGATAAGAACAAAAGGGAAAAATGTAGGCCAAACTAAGCCATTTTTGACAAGGCTATAAATGACAACACCGGCCATCAGACCAATCATAAAAGCATGGACTGTCGCACCTTTCTTTAATTTTTGTTCTTTTTCTATTAATGCTTGTTTCGTTAGATCTGAAAACTTTGGTGGATTCATATTATCTTAATTTATAATTAAAATGGCTATTGATAGCTGTTTAAATGAGCGATTGCCCTAAAACCTATTTCTGCACGTCAAAAACAGCATGGTACACTGTGGTATTCGAATCACTGTACGCGACCCTTCGATTGTCCTTGTCTTTTAACTCAAATTCATCATTAACGACAAATTTAACTTCCGTAAATTTATACCCCGTTAAAAATGTTACCGTAGCCGTGTAAAGACTATCTTGATTAACTGAGGTCATCTCCATACCTTTTCGCCAACTCAAGGGTTTTTCTTTACCCCGAAGACTGACTGTTTTAACATCTTTTACGGCTGAAACATCTATGGTGAAAGTCACCGTTTTTTCAGAGGATTTTTGCACACAACTTATTACAGATAGTGCGAATATACAGACTATTATAATTGCGATATTCTTCATTGTGTTAATTTTTTTGAAATGAAATAATCTAAGCCAAAACGACCCGAACCCAATACCATACCCATCAAACTGACCCACGCAAAACCCATCCCTGGCAACATATTCCAAGTACCTTCATTGAATTGTTGCATAAAAATAGCGACTAACATGGTGCATAAAATCAAGAATGAAAATACCCTCGTTTGAAGTCCCAACACCCAAAAAATACCACCAACTGCTTCGCTGAATGCGCCCATCCACGCAAAAAAAATGGGAAACATGGCGAATATGCCGCCATAACTTGATACATCCTTTGGAAACCAAAAGGCAACCTCAAAAAAGCCCAAATTATTATCAACGGGTGACCACGGCAAACCAAATTTGGCTGCTCCAAAGTCAGATGCAAGAAAATATCCACAAACAATGCGCGGAATGGTAAGTAACAAATCTTGCCACCAAGTGGGAAGTGTAATAGGTTTAATCAGTTGTGCTAGTAATTTTTTCATTGTCATTAATTGTTTAAAGTCAATCACTTCTTTGCGATTGATGATACAAAGGTGCATTTGGAATCAATATCCAGTGCTTCAAATAATAATTTGGAACGTCCCAAATTATCATTTGAAGCCAAAACAGTCATAAAAGCCCTTTTTTGCTTGTTATATGCTCAAAAATAAGTTCGGATACTGAGGGGTTACAGAAAAGTGAACTGAAATGTAGAATCGAGGGTGTGAAATGTACTCTTTTGAAGATGTCTTTTAATAATTCCCATTTGGGTTTTGAAAGACTCCATTTTATCAAAACACTGATTAATTATTTTGAGTCTGTTTCATCATTTTCAGTTTTTTAAAAATACTGATATGCAAAAATACAATCGTAGCAGGTGCAAAAGCTGCTATCCAGCAAAAGGGAAAATTCGCCATTTCAATAACGCCTTGAGTACCGTTTTCAATAGCATATTTCGTAGTGACAATAGCGGAGACGAGGACATTCACAATATCCCATAAACCGATAATATTCCAGATAAAGACTAATTTATGGGCATTTTCCTTCCGTTTTTCAACGGCATTGGCTACAAATATTGCTGTCGTGGCGGCAAATATATCGCCAATACCACCCACCAAAGCAAAGGTTTTGGGCAAAGCGCCATAGGCATAAGAGATGATAAAAAATGCCCCAACAAACCTAAATGTATGCACCCGAATGAGCGATTCCAAACGCGCATTTTCGAGCAAAGTATTATATATTTTACTTCTATAAACCACTGCAAGATAAAAAACCAATAAAGGTAGTGTTGTGAAAAGCAAGATGCGTGGCGGCAGTGCATTCACTTGAAAAATGCCCGTATAAGACATTAAGGCAGCATAAATGAAGTAAAAAGCACAAAATAACACAATTTTTCGATAAATACTGAGAGGTGCTTCATGCCCCAATTCAGCTTTAATGGCTGCTTCTTTGGCTACACTGGCTATTAAAAAAACTGAAATGGGAAACGTAAAAATGAACAAAATCGATACCCACACGGGTACTGCTGATGTGAGAATATTCATTGATAAAGGGTTTTGAATGACGAAATTATAGTTTTACTGTCTTGCCCGTTTTAGGGAATTTTGACGCCTTTTTTACCTCTTCTATCTGTAAAATATGGCGTTTGGTGTGAGCGGACATGAGGATAATTGTCTGATACAAATCAATGGTACCTGTGGCGGGATGCTTCCAAAAATGAAAATGAAGTGGGTCATTTGTGGTATTCACGTAATCAATGGCACTGTCTCTTTGAGCAATAAAAGCCGTTTTTATGGCTTCAATGCTGTCAAATTTCCCACTTGGCTTGATAATTTCGGGTGATTTCACTTTTATTAATCTAAAATTGAGGCGGCTAATTATCTTCTTTTCGGTCATTTTGAGGTGCTCTGTTTTCAGCGAATCGGCAGGTTCTTTGAGCTGTTTTTCAACAACACTTGAAAGCGTTTGCTCTGCCAAAGTGATGTGCTCTGCGCAATCCATGATGCACCATTTGCTGTCTTTTGCTTTGAAAGTCAGCTGCTCAACGGTCAAACCTTCAATGGATTTCAGAAATTCTTCTTTGGTTTGTTTTAAATAATTGGATGCGAACGCTCTTTGTTCGGGGGTGAGAAGGGCTTTTTGAGCCGATGTTGCGCCTGAAACAAGCAGACAAAAGATGAAAAGTATTGATTTCATTGTTGCAGTAATTTTAATTTTCAATACTGCAAAGTTGAGCCTAAATCATAACTTAAATCTTGCCAATTGGCAAGAAACTACTTTTTTAAAATTTCTTTTCTAATTCTACTCAAAGACGTATCCGTAATACCCAAATAGGAAGCAATATTTTTCAACGGCGCATGGTAAAATATTTCGGGATGGGTTTCTATTAGTTTTAAATAGCGTTGTTCGGCAGTCAGTTTTATCATACCCAACATGCGCTCATTGAGCCTTGAATAATTATTAATGAGCATCATTCGACCAAATTCTCTGAACTCTGGAATGGTGTGAAAACAGGTTTGTAAGTCCTCGTAGCCGATTGCCCACGTGGTGCAATCCGTCAGGGCTTGAATATTTTCATTAGACGGAATCCGCTTGAAAAAGGATAAAAAATCGTTGGCAAATATGTTTTTACCGTAAAAATTAGTGGTCACTTCGCCCCCCTCCACATCTATAACGTACGCCCTCAGAAAGCCCTCTTCAATAAAATGCGACTCTCTGCACACCTTGCCTTCTTGCAAAAGATAATCATTTTTAGCAATTTGTTTGATTGTAAAATGCTGCGCAACTTCCTGCGCTTTTTCAGTGGGCATCGGTAAAATATGCTGAATGAAGTGTATTAATTTCGCTTTTTCCATCAAAAAAGTATTTTTAGATGCTAAATACTGAGGGGTCACTTTTTAACCGTGTAAGCCATATCCCATAAGCCATTGGGTTTCATATAAATATCATTCTGTTGAAAATCGAAAATGATATTGAACCGTTTTAATAAATCGTTGCCAAATACTTTCATCGGTATTTGCGATGATTGCGCTGCAAAACTCAGCGGAATATTTTTCATCTTTTTACCCGCAACTCTCAAATGAGGCAATAATTTTGTCTCTATTTTAATGATATTGTTGTAAGAATCTCTGAGTTCAGAAGTGCTGAGGGTTTTGAGCTGCGCTGCCATATTGTATTTTTCAGCTATTTTAGGGTCTAATAAAATAGCGCCGCCGTACCCTGAGTGAAACATAAAACTGTCCTTATACACCTCCTTCCCTATCGTCATCGCTCCTTCAATATGCATAGAACCTCTTTTAAAAACAAGCTTACTCTTGTCGTACCCCCGCCGAGCCTTCGGGGTTAAAAACCTCAGTATTTTAGGCATTTTTGTGTGAATAACCATGATATTTTTATCGTAATCAATCTCTACAATCTTTTTTGAAAACAGGTCGTAGCCAAATTTACCATCCGTTCCTGCACCCGAATTTTCATTCTGAGTGATGGTCATACTATCCCATTTTTGATGGCTGATGGTCAAAATATTGCCCTCACTGTATTGCGCCGAAGTCGTACCGCCCCAACTGCTGACATTACTGGATTTATCCAATTTTAAAGGCAGTTTTTTCTCAACTGCTTCTTTGATAATGGTTATGCCAGTGGCGGCGGTGTGAAACATCAAAATCAAGGTATCAGAGCCATTAACTTGTGCTTTTATGCATATATTGCTTTGCTTATTTAGAGTAAAAGGAATCGTATCTGGTGCAATCTGCGCATTACTTAAAAGAGCATAAAATGTTAAAAAAAAGAGTAGAAATAAAGGCTTTTTCATGTTAAAATGGATTAAAATATGGCATAATATTAAATTTCACATAAATATAGTTCTACTTTGGTATTCTTAATCTGAAACCACCGATTTTAACCGATTAAACTGATTTGCACTGATTTTTTATAAAATAGTATCACTTTTTTTACATAAAAACCCAAATTAAGCCTTTTAATTTTTGGTTTCAAACTCCTTCATAGCACTTAAAATAGCTTGAAGTTGCTTTTGAATGGGCTCACTATCTTCCAAGTTTTCAACTTCATTATTGCTTAAAAGTATAAAACCCGTTTTGGTGTCTGGATAAAATGCCATAAACGTTGTCACGCCCAAATCACCGCCCGTGTGCCCCAAACGACCATTTTTAAAATAAACCCAAAATATGCCTGCATTATCCTCTTTGGGGTTCATATTGAGCGGCATTTTATCCAAAGGAAACTGTTTTTTAAACAGCATATCGAATGATTCTTTTTTTAAAAAAGTGGATTTTCCCGCAAAACCTTTTATCATCTCCATTAGGTATTTGGTCAAGTCTTCATTAGATGTTACCAATTCACCATCGGGATAAGAAGCTGAACCATAATAAGGCAAAGGCGCAGATTTATTCCAGTACAAAGTCGCTAATTGCGCACGATTAGAAGCTGAAATCGACCAATTTGTGTTCGTCATACTGAGGGGGGTGAAAATATTATCTTTGCAATAATCCACAAAAGATTTACCGGCTTTCACTTCAATCAAATAAGCTGCCAATGATGCCGCAATATTAGAATAATTGTAAGCTGCACCCGGTTCGGTATTTCGAAAATTAGAAGCACTGTACAGGTTCCCCCCCTC
>JANPHO010000706.1:0-9448 GCA_031424515.1 Saprospiraceae bacterium | reverse complement strand
TACTTAAATAATTGAGATTGTTGTATATACTAATTGAAGTATCAATTTTAACTACTTTGGCTACTCTAACCCCGTCATTTTGCAGAATGCCAGTAAGAGGATAGCTTTGGATAACACCGTTTTGGTCAGGCGTCAGGCCATAATAGCGAGAAGCCACAATATCCCAATCTTTACTAAGTGGTTCTTTATCCACGGTACTATTCGCTGAAATAGAGTAATATCCGAAGTTTTTGCCCGCAAATTTGTTTTTACTCAATGTAGCAGTTACTTCATTCATGCCATTGAGGTCAGCATAACGGAAAGTATAGGTCGTATCGTAAGACAATCTATCAATAATGATTTTTTTCCAAGTGCCAGCCACTGTTTTCATAACGTAGACCGAATCACCGTTGACGTTGTGCGTTATAGTATTATAATTTCCCCAACCATAGTTAAAGACATTGTCGCCCGTTAAATTAAATGTTCCCAGAGACCACGATGTATCCACCCCCAATTGCGGAATCAATTTAAGCGTGTCAATGGTTACAGTTGACCATTGCGCTGCGGGTGCAATTGCCTTATACAATGTAGCAAAAGGGTTGGTATTGATGGAAGCATCGCGCTGAATTCGGGTGGCGAAAGCCAAATCCCAATCGAGATTAGTTTTTTTAGTTTCTACGTCCGTATCAAATTTGTACCAAACCGTTTGGGAATATCCAGCTCCAATTGAAAGAGTATCCAGTTTTTGAGCATTAAGTGAGAAGGAAAAGAGCGTTAAGCCTGCAAATAGTGTAGCAAACTTCTTCATAATTAATTAGTTTTAGTTAATAGTTATAGAAATAATTAAAGAATTCGGGGCATGAATATGATTGGGTATTGATTGAACAATATCCATTTATCGAAAAAAATCACTTTTTTTAAAGCCGTTGAAACTCGAATTTGGGATATCCTTTAGTTCCTCTGTTATCATAAAAATCAATGAAGTGCATTTTAAAATACGTTCCTTTAGAGTTTTTTATGATATAGTTGTAGTGAGAATAGATTTTGTATATACTTGTTCCAAATCCAAACTCTTTCCATTTGTAACCTATAACATCAGATGCTTGACTGAGTTTGAAATTTTCTGCCATAGTTTTGTCAATTTTAGAAAATTCTAAAGTTGAATCAACAGCGGCATAGGTATAATTGGGATTTAAAAGCACACCCGTAACCAAATAAGGTTGGTAGGGTTCAGAGAAGTAATGGATATATTGAGTGAACTCTAAATCCCAACTGTTTTTGTTGGGTTCTATATTAGCCGGTGCATAAGTTTTAAATGAAAAATAAACAAAATTGCGAGTAGTATCTTTATTGATTTCAAAAGTCTGAACTTGATTGCTGCCTTGTTTACAGACTGAAAAAGTATATTTTTGACGGTTTACACTTTCAAATTTTACTTTCACGAAATCGAGTGGGTCGCCTTTTTCATCATAGCCTCTATCAATCCAATAAACCTTTGTTAAGCCTTTCACAGAACCAAGTGCCATTGAATCGGGACGGTTGGCAGCATCTACCTTTCTGTTGCTTGCAAAGCCAGTAGTATCTTTTAATAATAAAATATCCTCTTGATTGGCTTTTTGTGCACCCATGAATTTAGCGGGGTTCAACATAACTTTAGACCCCTCAGTATTGGCTTCAAAAGCCAAGTCCCAATCAGATTTATCATTTTGACTGATAATACTATCTTGTTCAATATTATAATAAACCTGGTACTTATAATCTTGATTGAGATTAATGGTGCGCGTGGATAGGTTGCCTTGCGGGCGTGGCTGGATAGGATCTTCCTCTTTTAAACAGCTTGTAATTGAAAGCAATAAAAAAGCGGCAACGACAAGCGAACCTGCCAATTGCCGCCCAACCTTCAAAACACTAATACTTAAATTATGAAACGACATTCTTTATTCGTAGATAATAAGTATGGCTTGCAGAAGCGAGCTATTTAACTTGAAGCAAAGATAAAAGTTGCAACTCAGATAAACAAACTTTTAAAGAAAAATTTCACATTTTATGTAAAAATTTCTTCCAGTACCTAATGACGAAAGTCCATTACTAGCACTGTGCGCGCCGCTAACCAATTGTGAATCAATATTTTTTACATTAAATAAATTCTTAATTCCTGATGAAATCGCTATTTTCTTTTTTAATATTTTTTTACTAAAACCGAAATCTGCGATCTGATATGATGCCAAAAATGTAGGTTGAACCAAGCCACTCTCATCTAACACAAATCCTGCTTGTCTGCCCGAATATTTGTACCATAAATTAAAATCTATATCATACTGAGGTAATGAATAGGTTATATTAGAACGACCCTCCCAGCTACCTGCTTCGAACTTTTTGTCTTCTATGACATTGGTGCGATTTGTGTAACCTAAGCCCGTTCCAATACTAAAATTATTCACTACATACTCCGCGAATGCTTGACCTCCAAGCGTTTTATATTTACCGATATTGATGTATCCGAATTCATTTTGCTTACCTCTCAATATAGCGAGGGTAATTAGGTTTCTGATGTCATTATAAAATGCACTGCCTTCAAATTTAAATACTTTTTTATCCTTCACCTTTTTATAAGTGAAAACAGAATTCAAATTATGGCTATTTTCAGCCAAAAGATTTTCGTTACCTCTTATATTATGGTTGATGTCCACGAAATAGAAGTAGAGTTCTTTGAGGCTCGGCGCTCTGAAACCTTTGCCATAAGAAGCTCTTGCAGTCCATTCATTATTAAGTTTCCATTTTAAATGAAGGCTCGGGACTAATGGTGATTTATAGGTAGTATTGTGGGAAACCCTTAAACCGGGGCGGAGCGTTATCCCCTCAGTAATTGCCCATTCAGCACTCACAAATGCAGCATAATCACCGATAGATTGGCGTTGTTGCTTAATGCGTTGGCTATTGGCATTTTCTACATTAATGTCAAAGCCTGTTTCAAAATTCAGCTTTTTATTATCCGTTTTAGTCAATGTACCCCTTGCCGATACGAGTTTGAATTGAGTCGTATCTTGGTCGCTTGGGTTAGCAGTGAGTACTTCGCTTACGTTTATGAGGTCTTTGTAATAAGTGTTTTTGACCCTTTTAAAATCGTTAAAAGCAAAAATTAAATTGGTTTTTAGGTCATTTTTGAATGGATATGAAAAATTGACGCTGTTTGAAAGCCTTGTGGTATTGAAATGGTCATCAAATGCTTTCTCAAAATATGGCGATAATGGGCGACCTCTATTCAATATATATTCATTGAAATAACTGCCAGAGTACCGCAAAGAGGCTTTACCCAATTTAATATTGTAAACAAGGTCAGAGAAATACTGAATTTTCGGTTTCCATTCTTTAAAACGGCATGTGTCAATAGTTGACCAACCGTTGAAAAAATTACGTCCACCCGATACCATTACGCTTTGTTCATCACCTCGCCAACCAATCATGCCATTGGCATTGAAATGACCCGCTGACTCAAAGTACGTACTGCCTTGAAAATCTAAAGTTTTTTTAGGCGTTTTTTTAGTAATAATATTGATAGTACCTGCTAATGCATTCGTACCATATTGAACTGAGAGGGGACCTTCTACCACTTCAATTCTTTCCACATTATATATATTGAGTTGTGATAGGTCGATATTACCATTCTGGCGTCCAATAACGGGAACACCATCAATCAATATTTTGACATTTTCACCCGAAATTCCTTGCATCGACATACCTGAGCCCAAGAGTGGATCTTGCTGAATGCGTATATTGGCTTGGTATTTTAAAACATCTGCCACATTTTGCAGTCCCAGTGGAGCCAATTTTTCTAAAGTAATATTGCGCGTAGGCAACACAGATTTATCAATGCCCGTAGGTTTGTAGTTGCCAGTAATGACTAATTCGATGAGACTTCTACTAAACGTAACACTATCAGTCTGACCCTTGGCGAGTTCAGTGTTTAATACAATTATCATTATTGATAAATATGTAAACTTTGATAGCATAGAATAGATATAATTTCACGTTCTAAATAATATGCAAATGTAACAGTACTCAAGTTCGTATGTTATACCCTAAAACCTTTATGACTTAAATTTTACATAGGGTTTAAAATAAAATAACTGCTTGAAAAGCGCAATTCAAGCATTATAAATAATAAAAGTCTAATTTTGAACTTAAAGCAACAGTATTTCGAAACAATCCGTTTTACAAATAGGCGTAAAGAAATAAACCTGCCTGCCGGCAGGCAGGCGCTGCTATCGTCGGGCTGTAAAATGTGAAAAATGCGGAGCGGAGTATTTTTTACATTTTATAGAACCGACTTAAAAAGATAGCAGTGTTTATTTTAGCCAACTACTTAACATTGTAAGACATTCAATCATTAAAACTATTTCCCATGCTTCCAAAATCTTTCAAATCGTTAAAAAGTTTACTTTGGCTGACATTAGCCCTGCCTTTGATGGCTACCGATTGTCAACGATGGGGTTATGATACTTCTCGGGGGATGAAACCTGTTTACTTGCCATCCATTGAGTTTCAGAAAATTGAAACGTTGCCGCCTAAAATAATGACCGAAGCGGCTAAAATTTATTACAAAGACCGTTTCATATTTGCCATCGAGCAAGGCAAGGGCGTCCACGTGATTGATAATCGAGATTCCACCAATCCCTCAAAAGTTAGGTTTATTCGCATATTTGGTTGCAATGACATTGCTATCAAAGGCACGACGCTTTATGCCGATAATTTTACGGATTTGGTGGCGATTGATTTGAGTAATATTGACAGTTTACGGGTCACAGAGCGTATCCCTAATTTGTACCCGACTGGAGGCAACGGAATATTCCCCGTGGATTATCACGGCTATTTCGAATGTGTCGATTCTTCACGAGGGAAAGTTATTGGCTGGAAAGAATCCATTTTAGACAATCCTCAATGTAGGAGATAGGCGTTTTTTTAATTAAAAAACTACCCTATAACACTTAAAAAGGTATAAAATACACATTTATACTGAGGGGGTATCTTTTTGCATTTATTGATTCCACACTTTTAAAACTTCTTAAAATGAAAAATATACTATTTATTTTTTTAATAATAAATATACTATCCTGTCAAAAAGATGTGCAAATTGGGGCTGATGGAACGGGTACAGGCGGCTCATTAGCGCGATTTACATTTGCGGGCAATATGATGTACGTAGTCACTGCCGATAGCTTAAAAACTTTCGATGTCTCGAAGCCCACACAACCCCGATACGTGAGGGGTGAACAATTAAGTGCTACATGGTTCAATACTATTGAAACCATTTTTGTTTTTAACAACCGTTTATTCATCGGCTCGCAGTCGGGTATGATAATGTACGAAATAGATAAAGACGGTAAAGCCAATTTTAAAAGTCAGGTGTCACATAGTTGGGGATGCGACCCCGTTGTGGCGAACGATTCTTTAGCTTTTGTCACCATTCGGAATGGTCAAAGAGGCTGTTTTGGTTTTTCAAGAGCCAATGAATTACAGGTATATAACGTGAAAAACATTGAAACACCCATTTTAATCAATACTCTAAATTTGACATTTCCAGTAGGGGTTGGCTTGGATAAAAATTTGCTTTTTGTGTGTGATGCGGGCTTAAAAATATTGGATGTAAGCAACCCATTAGATATTAAACAACTTCATTTTTTAAGTAATGTTGATGCTTTAGATGTTATTCCGCTCAACGGGCAACTTTTAGTCATAGGAGCGGGTAAAATAACCCAATTAGATTATAAGGATATTAAAAACATTAAAATCATCTCAGAGTTTGACTTAAAAAAATAGTAATGAAACATATAATACTTACTTTTCTCTTAATAACTCCATTATTATTGAAGGCTCAAGAAGTTAAAACTGAAAAAGCAGCCTCTGAAATACCTAAATGGATATTTAAATCAAGCCCTTTGGCTTTAATAGACCCTTTTGGCTATACTCTGGCAATCTATGCCGAACAACCCTTAGCCAATCAACATGCTTTGGAATATGAGGCCGGCTACATAATTAATGGTGGGGAAGGGTTTCAAAAACAATCAAATGGTTACCGTTTGAGAGCGTCTTATCGCTACTATCTCACGCCAGTTGATTTTAAAAAAGGAGTAAATTTTTATATGAGCCTATCTGGGCAATACAAAAGGCTTACAGATAAAAGAGAGGATTTTCTGTGGCGTGACAACCGCTCGTTTCAGCAAAAACTGCCTTATACTATGGCCTATAATGTGCTTTCTTCGACATTTAATATTGGCGTATCCTTTTCATCTTCCAAAAATCAGCGAATAGTTTATGATTTTAGTATGGGTTTAGGCGTAAAAAAAGCTTTTATTAGATATAATGGTTTACCCATTGATACATCTTTGCCTGATATTCCTTGGACTTATGATTTATCTTTAAATGGCTCATCACAACCAAATCCGAATGAATTAATTTCAACTTCTGCGAGTGCAGTACTCGCTTTTAAAATCGGTTATATATTATGGTGAAAAAGGTTTTTTAAGGCTCGAAATACAGAGGGGGTACTACAAATAAAGTGGCACCCCCTCAGTATTAATAAAAAAAACATGCAACATTTTATAATAATTTATACTTTTGCCGAGTTTTTAAAACAAATTTTAACAATAGATAATGGCTATTTTTTTATAAATAATTGATTATCAATAGATTATTCTTTAAAGCGGCTTAAAATTTGTTGTCCTTCTTTTAGACAAAAACTTTACTAAATGTCAAAAAATCTTCTGATAGTTGAATCGCCCGCCAAAGCGAAAACAATTGAAAAAATTCTTGGTCCTGATTTTACCGTTAAATCCAGCTTCGGTCACGTACGTGATTTGGAAAAAGGAGGTGTAGGTATCGATATAAAAAATAATTTTAAACCCAACTATGTCATCACACCTGACAAGCAAAGGGTTGTAAATGAACTGGTTTCTTTAGCTAAAAAAGCGGATGAAGTATGGCTCGCAACGGATGAAGACCGCGAAGGAGAAGCTATTTCATGGCATTTGTGCAAAGTTTTAGGCTTAAATGAACATACTACTAAACGTATAGTATTCCGTGAAATCACTAAACCTGCTATCTTAAAAGCTGTGCAAAATCCGCGTTTGGTGGATTTAGCCCTCGTTGATGCTCAACAAGCGCGCAGAGTGTTGGATAGATTGGTGGGTTTTGAGTTGTCGGAATTGTTGTGGAAAAAAGTAAAAGGAGGTCTATCTGCCGGACGTGTTCAGTCAGTGGCTGTAAAATTAGTGGTTGAAAAGGAACGTGAAATTCAGAAATTTAAAGCCACGCCATTTTTTAAAATAGACGCTATTTTCAATGTTTTAAATGCTCAAAATAGAGCTGTTGCACTCAAATCAGAGTCACCAGAACGCTTTGATACTGAGGGGGGGGCGATGGAGTTTTTGAAAAAAGCAAAAGGAGCAATTTTTAAGATCAATAAAATTGATGTAAAACCGCTCAAACGCAAACCCACGGCACCATTTACTACTTCTACGCTTCAACAAGAGGCAAGCCGTAAACTCGGCTTTTCGGTGAATAGAACCATGCAAAATGCCCAGCGACTTTATGAAGCGGGGCATATTTCGTATATGCGTACTGATTCTACTAACTTGAGTGAAACGGCTATTGTAGCTTTCAAGCAAGAGATCATTCAGTCGTTTGGCCCCGAATATTCTCAAGAGCGTCGTTTCAAGACAGGTAAGGATTCGGCTCAAGAGGCACACGAAGCCATAAGACCGACTTATATTCAAAACCGCACTGTTTCACAAGACCGTGATGAACAACGCCTATATGAGTTGATTTGGAAGCGTGCCATCGCTTCTCAAATGGCAGATGCGGAGTTAGAAAAGACAATTGTGGATATTGGTATTTCGACAATTAACGGTGCAAGGCTTGTGGCTGAAGGTGAAGTCATAAAATTTGATGGCTTTTTAAAGGTGTATCTCGAATCTAAAGATGAAGAGGATGAAGATGCTAAAGGTGTTTTGCCTCCCTTGAGTGT
This sequence comes from Saprospiraceae bacterium, assembly GCA_031424515.1. Lineage (GTDB taxonomy): Bacteria > Bacteroidota > Bacteroidia > Chitinophagales > Saprospiraceae > JAAFJT01. The sequence continues at coordinate 1,446 of JANPHO010000706.1, read as the reverse complement.
AGGTCAAGTTTTGGATTTTAATGAAATGACTGCAGTTCAACGCTACACGCGCCCACCTGCTCGCTACACAGAAGCGGCTTTGGTAAAGGATTTGGAAGAAAAAGGCATTGGTCGCCCGTCAACTTATGCGCCAACGATTACTAAAATCATGGAAGAGAATAGGGGATATGTAGTAAAAGAAACCCGTGATGGTATGCCTCGTGAGTTCCGAGTTTTAAAATTGAATAAAGCGGGTGAAATTTTCTCCAAGACCGATACTGAAATGACTGGTGCTTTGAAAAATCACCTTGTGCCGACTGATATGGGTATGCTTGTGGTCGATTTCCTTGATAAGCATTTTGATAATGTCATGAATTACAGCTTTACGGCGAATGTAGAGAACCAACTGGATGAAGTGGCTGATGGCAATAGGAATTGGGTGGACATGATTTCTAAATTTTATGACCCATTCCACAGTGATATTGAAAAAACGATGTCGGAAGCTGAACGCGTAAGCGGTGAGCGCATTTTAGGAAATGATCCTGAAACGGGTCGTACAGTTTTGGTTCGTATGGGCAAATATGGACCCATCGCCCAAATTGGTACCCCTGAGGAGTTGGGTGAAAAGGAAAAACCGACTTATGGTAATTTACAAAAAGGACAATCAATTGAAACTATCACTCTTTCGGAAGCTTTAAGATTATTCGATTTGCCTAAAAACTTAGGTGAACACGATAAACATGAAGTGACAGTTGGTATTGGTAGATTTGGTCCTTACGTAAAATTCAACGATATATTCGTATCCATTCCAAAAGATGAAGACCCCCTCAGTATCAGCCTTGAAAGAGCGATTGAATTAATTGAAGAGAAGAAAAAAGCGGATGCACCGATATTTACCTACAAAGGTCTGCCAATTACGAAAGGCTCTGGTCGTTTTGGTCCCTTCATTAAGTGGAATGAAATGTTCATGAACGTTCCTCGTCGGTATGATTTGGAAACTTTGACATTGGATGAAGCCATTGAATTGATTGAAGCCAAAAATGAAAAAGAAGCCAATCGTTTCATTCATCAGTGGGCTGCGGAAAAAATTAGCGTTGAAAATGGTCGTTGGGGTCCAATGCTCGTTTTTGGCAAATACAAGCCTTTCAGTCTCAGAAGAGAAGGGAAAAAAATGACTGCTGAAGAAGCCGCTACTCTAACCCTTGAGGATGTTAAAAAAATGATTGAGGCAGAAATTCCAGATGCCTTCGCACCTAAAGCAAAAAAGGCTCCGGCTAAAGCGAAAAGCAAATAGATTGAAATTTTTAATGAAATAGAAAAAGCTCGGTACAGTTGTACTGAGCTTTTTTATTTTAATTAACTTTTGAACAGAATACAGAATTCTTTGGTAAAAAAAAGTCTGCGAACAGAAGTTCGCAGACCAATCAACATTTGTTAACCCCAAAAAAATTATACCATGAGTACAAT
>JANPHO010000705.1:0-1805 GCA_031424515.1 Saprospiraceae bacterium | reverse complement strand
CCGCAAGAGAAAGCCTTCTCTTATAGGCACGAGGGCAAAGAAGTGAGTTCATTCTCAACCGCTCAAATTATTGAATTAGCCAATAAAGTGAGTTGTGGCTTATTGAAATTAGGACTTCAACCGGGCGATAAATTGACTACTATTGTCATCAAAAACCGCCCCGAATGGACAATTCTCGACTTGGGTATGATGCAAATTGGCGTCATCAATGTCCCCGTTTATCCGACTATCAGCTCCACGGATTATGAGTATATTTTTAATGAAGCTCAAGTCAAAATGTGTTTCATTGGCGATGATGCTCAGGGCTCTGTTTTAAAAAAAATAAACCAAGCCAAAGCTACTATTCCTTCATTATCAAATATTTATACATTTGATAAAACCAATAACATAGCATTTTGGGAAGACATTTGGAAAGATGCCGAAGGAAAACAAGAAGAAGTAGAGCGCATCAAAAAAACGATTCTGCCTGGTGATTTGGCGACTATTATCTATACTTCGGGCACAACAGGTCAGCCAAAGGGAGTGATGCTTTCACATGAAAATATTGCATCTAATATTAAGGCTGTGATGCCTATTATTTCCATCAAAGCGGGTGAAAGAGGCTTGAGTTTTTTACCATTGAATCATATATTTGAGCGGGTATGTTCCTACGCATATATGTATGTAGGTGGGCAAGTAACTTTTACGGGTGTCGATAATTTGGGTGGTGATGAAGGAGATTTGAAAGCCGTAAAACCCCACTTTTTCACTACTGTTCCACGGCTTTTAGAGAAGGTGTACGAAAAAATATACAATAAAGGCTTAGAGCTAACGGGACTTAAACGCGCTCTTTTCTTCTGGGCACTTAAACTTACTGACGATTATGAATACGATAAAGAATATACTGGCTTTAAAAAAATCCAGATGAGCATTGCTCAAAAATTGATTTTTTCAAAGTGGCGAGAGGCTTTAGGTGGTTGTGTGAAAGGAATAGTGGTGGGCGCATCACCTTGCCCCGTCAAAATAGCCAAAGTGTTTTCGGCGGCGGGTATCCCTGTTCGAGAGGGATATGGTATGACGGAGACATCTCCGGGCATTTCCATTAGCCGATTTGATAAAGGTATGTCGCGATTGGGTTATGTGGGACCTCCACTTGAGGGCGTGGAAGTGATGATAGATAGCAGTGATGGCAATTATGCAACAGGCGAAGGTGAAATACTGTCCAGCGGACTCAATACCATGATTGGCTACTATAACAAACCCGAAGAAACGGAAAAAGTCATTAAATACATCGACGGAAAGCGGTGGATGTGCACGGGTGATATTGGTAAATTCGAGGAGTACGATGGGGTTAAGTTTTTAAAAATTACGGATAGGAAAAAAGAGCTTTTAAAAACAAGTGGTGGCAAATATGTGGCTCCTGCACCCATTGAAAATAAATTCAAAGAGAATTTTTTAATAGAGCAAATAATGGTGGTGGGCGATAATCAAAAATTCGTCTCAGCAGTCATCGTTCCTGCCGCGGAAGCACTCAAAGATTGGTGCCAAAACCACAATATAAAGTGGACAAATCTTTCAGAAATCATTGCTAATCAAGAAGTTGTGAAACAATATAACTCTATATTAGAAAAATACAATCAGTTTTTCAGCCATGTGGAGCAAATAAAAGCATTTCGCCTCGTATCCGATAATTGGGAACCCGTAAAGCCTGACGGCTCGCCCGGAGAATTGACTCCTACCATGAAACTCAAACGACGCGTGCTTTTAAAAAAATATCAAAGCGTTATTGATGAAATTTATGGGAATTTTTAGGCGACAGGTTTTAG
>JANPHO010000704.1:0-3828 GCA_031424515.1 Saprospiraceae bacterium | reverse complement strand
TCGCATTTCATAAGCTCGTCAGAAGTAAAATATTTTCTTTCAATATAATTTGTACTATTAATATTACAAATATAGTCACATTCCTTTTCAACATTAACAATGCACCAACAGGCGATGCTTTTTTAATAACAAGTGAAAAACTTAAGCTATCCTTACCTTTTTTACGGTATGCGATATAACTGTTATTTTAAGAAATAAAGAACCCTTTTTCGATTCGTTTACGTTGGGTTACTCAATTCTTTCCAAAGCCCGTTTTTACCCACATTAGATTCCTCCCAATACTTTTTAAAGTCTTTACCGTAGCGTTGAGAAGCTGTAAGCTTTTTTCCGTTTTTCAGAGTAATCTCTAAATGATTGTATCTAAATGATTTAACTTGAGAGACGTTCACGAATATGCTCTTATGCATAAGGTAGAAATCATGTTTCTCCGCAAGAATATTTTTGAAATATCCTAAAATGCAAAAAGCAGTTAAAGTTGAGCCATCATTCAGATACACCACCGTCGTCTGACCCTCAGCCTTGAAATGAGTGATATCTGAAACAGCAACTGCTACTTTATTATGATTGGCCGTCGGGATGACAATTGGGTTATTGCGCTCATTGATTTCTCTTAGCTTCGCAAGTTGTTGCTCGATATAACTTTTTTTTGCGTGCTTTTCTTTTGCCCTTACAATCGCTGCATCCAGCATTACAGGATCGATAGGTATAGTCAATATAGCCAAAGAATAAAAATCAAGCGCCCGTGTGGCGTATTCATAGCGTCGATAAAGGGACACAAAAATAATTTCAAAATCAAAGCCTTGTTTTGATTTCATTTCCTCCAAAATATCAAAGGATGTGCCCTTCGTAAGTTCAACGCCCAGAATAGCGATTTCGGGCTTATGCTTCATAAGTATTTCCTTAGCTTTATCTGTTGTGTTGGCTTCAGCTACGATTTTAACGTCGGGGTGAGTTTCTCCAATAATTTTCTTTAATACATCAATTGTATCCGCATCATGGTTGATAATAACTGTTTTGTAGATCTTCATTTGTTTAGCGTTATCGTGATTTTAAATTAAAAGGTTTAAATCTTCTATATTTTCAATCACTTGTGTTGTTTTTTTAGAATTGATTCATTAAGTTTAGAATGATATCACGTAATGTATGAACTACATATTAGTTAATTAAAAATGACGAAAAAGTGCTTAATTATCATTAAAAAGCATCTCCTTTTGTATCAAAATAATAATAATGATAATCTAAACTTTCTCCAATCAAAGAAAGTAACTGTTATGTTCAATATGATACGCACTTTATTATTAATGTCGCTTTTATTAAAATGAAAACAGTTTATGTGATATTTTTTCATTTTAGTAAAAACAAAAGAACACTATAAGAAGAATATAGTAATTCCGAACTCAAAATGTTTAGCTAACTTAATTTAGTTTTGATTTTGGGGAATTTTGCAACTACTTTTTAGCAAATAAAAGATTCCAAAATTTATATGAATTATTGTAATAATAGGTTTAAAAATTTAATGTAGGGAAATATTGCAGAACTATACCTCTTTTTCAAACAAACGCCATTATAATCACAACAAACGACAAGATAAATCATCTGTGCGCGTTGATTTTAACTATTTCAAATAGGAATAAATGTTTTTTAATGTTTTAACATTAATTTTTACGCTGTCTCAATTCAATATTTATTGCTTCAAATACTGTTTTAATATTACCCTTGTTTTTTAATGTCCAAACTGGATAAAACTCCACCTAATTTAATGCTCAAAATTTTTAGTTTTGCATTAAATCATGCTTTTTCAATTTTGATACTAAAATAATAGCTTTATCGGAATTAAAAACTTCACAAATCCATAGTCTTCAATTCACCATAATCTTAACAAATTAAAATAAAATTAAAATACATTGCTCAATCTCACCCACTTCCACCAATTAGCACAAGACCGAGAGGATTCGGTGCGGTTGCTCAATAAGCCTTCCATGCGGGGGATAAGGGCGAGTATTGTCGAAAAATATTCGGAAAAAGCTCATTTTGTGTACGAATTATTGCAAAATGCGGATGATGTGGGGGCGACTTCGGTGCAGTTTTTATTGCGTAAAAGTGGGCTTTATTTTATTCACAACGGCACGACGCATTTCACGGTCACGTCGCCGTTTGATACTCAAAATGTGGGGCATATCAACGCCATCACTGCTATCGGTGATTCTACTAAAAATGAGGGTGAAACGCCTAAAATTGGTAAATTCGGCATCGGTTTTAAAGCCGTTTTTCAATATACCAATACGCCGCATATTTATGACCCGCATATTTCATTCAAAATTAAGGACCTCATTGTTCCTGTTTTGATGGAGCAAGAGCCGCATCCGTTGCGCAAACACGATGAAACATTGTTCTTTTTTCCTTTTGATAGACCTGAAAAATCGGCGCAAGATGCCATTGATGAAATTGAGGATAAACTCAAAAATTTGCTTTTTCCGCTCATCTTTTTACGCAATTTAAAAAAAATCACTTGGGAAAGTGAAAATGGCACAAAGGGTTCTTTCAATTTACACCCCCTCAGTATCTCTACAATTTCAACAGAAAATATCCAAATTCATACCCAAACTATCGGAAAAAAGACGCATGAACAGCGTTTTATGCGCTTTTCAAAAGATATTTCAGAAGGTCAAAATGTGCAAATTGTCTTGTTACTGGATGATGAAAATGGCTTTTTAACGCATAAAAAATACCCTGCTTTTTGTTTTTTCCCGACGAAGGTGATGTCGGGTTTGCGGTTTTTGATTCATGCGCCTTTTATGTTGAGCGATAGCCGTGAAGGGATTCGACAAAAGGAGCGTTGGAATGAGCAATTGGTACAACATTTAGCGGAATTGGTGGCAGATAGTTTGGAGGTTTTAACAAGTAAAACAGAGGTCGATTTTGAAAATCTGTTCTCGATTTTTCCCTTTGAAAAGCATGATTTGGACGCGCTTTTTACGCCCATTATTGATGCTATTAGTCAAAAAATGCATCAAAAACCGCTTTTACCGAGCGCTGATGGTTCAAAAGTGTTGATTCAAAATGCGTATTTGGCGGATAATTCGGCGGTTTTACAGGAGTTCTCGAATGAGCATTTGGCGCAAGTAATGGGCGAAAATGCCCGTTGGATTTTTACGGATTTGACGCATCATAATAAGTTTTGGCATATCGTAAAGGCACATTTAACTGCCAATAAAAATGTCGTCACGGCTGATTTTTTAAAGTCAAAATTGAGCTTTTTAAAAAATGCTGAAACGGATGCCCCCACCGAGTTCTCGGGGTTAGAAACCTCAGTATCAGAGCCTTTTTTACATGAAAATATTGTTTTAAAAGCTGAAATTATGGGGATTTGGGATACTTTGAGCGATGAAGAACGCCTTAAACTCATGCAAGAAGCTGAACCCGAAGCCACGTTTGCGGCTTGGGAAGAGGTGCAAGATTTTGATTTGGTGGGTTTGGATGCATTTTTAAGTGAACCGATGACTTTGGAAGAATCGCTTTTTTTATGGCATTTTTTAATTAATTGCTTTGAAAAAGAGGTTTTCAATATCCATAATTTTTACGGCAATTATAGTTTTGCTTGGAAGACGGAGCAAAATGTGTCGTTTGATGCCTTGTATTGGCGGCGGTTGAAAACGGTGAATTGGCTTTTTAATAAAAATGAAAATCTGATTGCTTCGTCACTCGCAATGACTAATAGCCATGTTTTACATGAAAAATATACGCCTCATCCGCTTTTAATAAAATACCTTTTTAATAAAAAACAAGAAGCGATTGACCGTTTTGCTCATTTGACGGATGATGAAAAAA
>JANPHO010000703.1:0-1559 GCA_031424515.1 Saprospiraceae bacterium | reverse complement strand
TCTGGACTCAATATTAGATAAAAGAATGAGTCCAGCGGACTCACACATTTATAGAAATATCATTTTTTCGCTTTTAACGAGTCCAGCGGACTCGCACATAGACACCCAGTTTTTAGAACCAATCAAACCTGCCCTTCGGGGGGGCGAACTTGAAATTTCACACCGTTTAAGAATACAAAAGAATGCAAGTTCATTAATTTTTCATTCATAAGTTAAATACTATAAAAATAAACCTGCTGGATGGCATGTCCATTTTATATGCTTGTCACTTTACCTTAAATGCTCGTTTTAAAAAATTTTTACAACAAACTATTTGCATTTTTTTTCCAGAAGTAATAAAGACTTGATAAAACTATCCATCCACAAAAAATTTGAAAGAACCAAAATTAAAAGCGTTATACCCCTCAGTATTGCAGTTTTTTTAATGTAAAATATTGTACTTTTCAGCCTTGAATAGCTTTGTTTAAATCTATAAATTGGTTTTACTATATCAAGATGAATCATCATTCCTATTTTAAGAAGTATTGTTTCGCAGCTGGATTATCCTGTTTTTTATTTATTCAGTGTAAAAACGAGTCAAAAGAAGCCGTTTCTGAGGTAAATAACTCCAGCGTAATGTGTAGCAATGGACTCAGTGTACCTGATAGCATCACCTACATGAATAGTGGCGGCAAGGATTTTCAGCCGACAGTACCCACTGTTTTAAATGAAAAGATAAATACGCCCTCTGGGATGGTCTTGATAACCGGCGGTGAGTTCAGCATGGGCGGAGTAAATCCAACGGGAATGTCGAATGGTGGCGGTAAAGAAACGATGGATGATGCGCGACCTGTGCATCGGGTGCGCGTAAACTCCTTTTTTATGGATGCCACCGAAGTCACCAATGCCCAATTCGCAGCATTTGTAAAAGCGACTAACTATATCACAATCGCAGAACGCAAACCGACTCAAGAGGAATTCCCAACAGCACCCCCGGAGAATTTGGTAGCAGGCTCCGCCGTATTTACACCACCCGCTCAAGATGTGCCTTTGGATAATTATTTTCAATGGTGGACATACATAAAAGGAGCTAATTGGAAGCATCCGACTGGACCTGAAAGCAATATTCAAGGAAAAGATAATTATCCCGTTGTACACATCGCTTGGGATGATGCCATGGCGTACGCTAAATGGGCAGGTAAAAGACTGCCCACTGAAGCAGAATGGGAATTTGCTGCCCGAGGCGGCAATGTGGGATGGTTATATACTTGGGGCAATCAAATGCAAAATGAAAAAGAATGGAAAGCCAATACTTTTCAAGGAAAATTCCCAAATCAGAACACTGCTGGCGATGGTTTCCTCACTGCCGCCCCCGTGAAGCAATATCCGCCCAACTCTTACGGCTTACACGATATGTCAGGCAATGTCTGGGAATGGTGTTCTGATTGGTATCGCCCCGATTATTACGCAACCCTCCAAAAACAAGGCGTTGCTGATAACCCTAAAGGCCCCTCCGATTCATTTGACCCCGCAGAAGAGGGTATCAAAAAAAGAGTGCATCGAGGTGGTTCTTTTTTATG
>JANPHO010000702.1:0-4523 GCA_031424515.1 Saprospiraceae bacterium | reverse complement strand
GCTAAACCTAATTTAGCATCTGAGGTCAATAGCTCGCCTTTAGAATCATACACATATGAATAATTGGCGCCTACTTTCAATCCGATATTCATTCAGTTTTCTTGTGCATTAATAATATTAGACAATAAGATTGCTGACATTATTAAGAATGTTACTTTTTTCATTTTAACTAATTTTGAATTTGATTATGAATAAATTTTCATGTTGCAAAGGTGAGTCTTTTGCTTTTGAGAGGTGTTACACAACTTTTTAAATAAGTTACATCTTTCACAGTAGAGTTTTTAATCGTTGACACCAGTGGTTGTATCAATCAATTTACTCTTGATAATATCAATAAGTCCGTTCCCAAATGTCTGAATAGATTCAGCGTTTTCGGCTACTACAGTTGTAATACCAAACATTAGGGCAGAGCCCAGTATCTTTTTAAGGGGACTGTGTGATTCTTCTTCGAACACTTTTTTTGAAAGGTATCCGACAGCCAAAGCTATCGAGGTATTGAGGATGTTTTCTTTTATTTCTTTGGAGGCTACTACTTCTTTAAATGTATTTTTGATGATGCTAACCGGGTTAATGCTATCAAAAATCATGTTTGATTGTTCTTTCAACGTATCTAAACTTTCCGCCTGTTCGAGTTCTAAGCGTAAAATGGCTTCGGTGAGTTGGATTTGTGTATCTATTTTTTGCATAATATAGCGTATTAAAGTACCTGTGAAATAATTAGATTGCTGATGGGTTTTTCGATCCATTTATGAAGATGGAAAAGGCATATTACCCCGACCAAGAGGTAGAATGCTGCAACAACAAAAAAGCCGTAGTAAAATTTACCCAACCATTCGCCTAATAACAAGGCTATACCGATACTTAAAATAAATACGAATAGAGATAAGATGACTATCGCTACCACGCGAGCCACAACCGACGAGGCTACATCCGTGCTTTTTTGCACTGCTCTGAGCTTTGAAAGTTCGTACGTAGTTTTACCGTACAAGCCTAATTTTTCAAATAAAGATTCAATTAAATTCGGTGGCTTTTCCATAATATTTCAATTGTTTATTCTTTTGAGCACTCTTTATAAATAGCCGACATTTTAAAAGAATTTAAGTATAAAAAACTTGTTTTCAATTAATTATAACTTGGTTCAAGTTTTGAACTTGAACCAAGCTGTGTCGATTCAATTTAAGCAATTACTTACTTGAGTTCATTCATTTTTGATTTAGCAGAATTTGAAACTTCTGCAAGTGCATGTTCTGCTCTTGACTTACCATTTTCAACTTTATGAGTGGCTTCAGCCATCATTGTTTCAAACTTTTGAGTCATACCATCCACCAATTCATTGAACTTGTCACCTAATTCTGAAGCATAACCGCTTCCTTTTTTAGAAATTCTCTTGCGAGTAGCTGCACCTGATTCGGGAGCTAATAAGATTCCTGCTGCTGCACCAATGGCAACACCTGCTAATGCACCCAATAACACTTTTCCTGATGTCATAATAGAATTTTTTTTAATTGTTGAAATACTTTTAAATTGATTATCTGGTTTTATTCAGCAAAGCATACCTCTCAGTATTTTAACCCAATTCCTTAGTTAAAACTATTTTCAATGACTTATTAAAAATGTGACGTATGCTAATTTGAATATAAAATCTATATAGCTTTATTTCCTTGGATAACTCGTAGAAGTATAGAAATAATTGCTATTACCAGCAAAATATGTATAATTCCGCCCGCACCATAAGCAAAAAAGCCTATTGCCCAGAATATAATGAAAATTATTGCTATTGTATAAAGTAAATTACCCATGATATTTATATTTAATTTATGATTAAAAAAAGTTTAAAATCGATTCGTGTATAAACTGTTACGTTTCCTAAATTATTTCTCTTTTTAGCTCCAAAACCTTAAAATCTGTCCGTTGAAAGTACTACCTGATTGCCTGGATATTGTACGCTTGCCTCATCTTCGGCAGTTATAAAAATCTTGATAGGTTTGAAAGAAGAAACCGTTTCAAATGAAGCTTTCAGTTTTTTCGTGATAGAGTTTTGTGAACTATTTATTTGCCCTATGTTTTTTGTTAACTGTTGATCCGTTTCCATCCAAACAACATACGTGTTTCTGGTAGGTTGTAGTCGTTTCACTTCTGCCAAATCAGATAGGTGTACTTCAATAGCATAATTTTTATTGTCGTCATTTTTGACCCGCACGTATCCTCTTGCCGCTGGCACAACTGATGAAGTCATAAAAGATACTTTTTTGGAGCATGATGTCCACGTGAGAACAACCAACATTGCTGCTATGCCTAAAAATCTTGCTTTAGTTTGGGTATTCCATTCGATTAATTTCATTTTTTTAGTTTAAAATGCGTGGTTAAATTTTGTAGTTATGAGTACACTTGATTGGGCTTTTTACCCCCTCAGTATCTGGCATTAAAAATGGATTTAATGCCTTTTAAAAAAAAGTCCAAATCCATCTGTATTTCAATAGCACAAAGGTGGGCTTATTCCTTATGATAAGTATTACACAATTTTTAAAATGAGTTACATCATTCACACGTTTATTTTTTTTAAATCAAAGCTTAGAAATATAAAGAGCTTTTTAATACATTAAGCCTGATAGTCATCTTTATCTTCATCCAAATCATCGTGTCTATCACCACCAATGCTGTAATAATTATTTTCCTCATCTTCATTGCCCGTATCCTCTTGCTCATCATCTAATTCCGAACCCGGAATATCTAAATCATCTCCAACCACATCATCCTCAAAGTCTTTTTCGTTGCGCTTTTCGGGATAATCTGCTTCCGTTCTGGTATTCGCAGATGCGTTTTCTGAGTCAAAATCGGTATCCCTTTGGGCGTGATTGTAAACGTCCTCGTCCGCCGGATAGAGTGGATACCCCTCAGTATCGTCCCCTTTTTTATTAAAAAGTTTCGAATTAGGCGATTCTGGGTTCTTATTTTCTTTTTTCACGTTATTTATTTATAAAACCTTCTTTAATCATTTTTTTATAAACCACTTTGGCTATTTCTTCAGTCATTTTATCAACGCCAGCGGGGTCGATAGTTTTTGTGAGACCAAACCATATAATTTTATCTTCTTTTATCGAATAAATATTGGTTTCGACGCTGTACGTTTTAGTGATGGAGTAATATCCTGGGTTGGAATAATAAGAACGATTTCTGTAATAATATTGACTAAAAGTCCGATAATATTCAGGAAAAGCCGAAATATTGCCGGGGGTATAATTACGCTCTTTGTCCACGTCCACCAAACTCATGGTTACAGCCCCATCAAAGCCATCTTCTTTTATCTTTTCTCTAATTTCACGTTCATTTTTTTTATTAAAATCAGTATCTAAATAACTATAAGACACCACGCCTTTGCCTTTAAGGAATGCCACCATTTGGTCTTCCGCTACACGGCGGCTGACTTCATTTTTTAATAAAGCGACCACCAATACTTTATTCAATTTGTTAATGACGATTTGCTTATTGGGCTCTCTCCAACTGCTATCTATCCGTGTGGACGTGCAAGAGGCTATAACTATAAAACCAATTATGGTAATAGAGAATATGATTTTTTTCATTTGAAGTATTCTTTTGAAATAGGTGTTTTAGTATTTTTTCTATTTTGAAACCCAGTTTACACTCACAATTATTTCATTTCTGCGGCTGAAAAGCTGATAGGGCGCATTGTATCCCAGAAAACGGAAATTGCCATAATAAGAAATGGAGGCTGCTTTAAGGGCTGTTTCTAATTTTTCAGTATAGAGTTTAATATCGCTTTCAGAAGCATAACCACCAAATTTTATGGCAGCCACGTATTCGTCAGGTATTTTTTTAATGACAACATTGGCATCATTTGGCTTGGGTAAATTCTCTTGATTGTACAATGAAGGCATCACAAAACTCATCGTCGAAGCCGAGTCGTTGATGTCCATGTGTACAGGTGCGGTCATGGCGATTTGTTTCTTTTCATCATTGCCACCAAAGATGTACCCAGCGAGTTTTCTGAAACCTGAACTACCCAACTCCTTATAGGATTTGGCAGAAGAGGTAATCATCGCCATGGTTACTGAGGGGTAGAATCGAATTTCAAAATCTTTTTCAGTTTTGATAACGGTATAAGGCTGCTCTTCGGTTTTGTTGGAAGCCATAGCTGTATAGGTTTGAAAAACAATAAACGAAATGACTAAAACAATACTAATAATCATCAATGTCTTCATAATAAAGGGTTAAATAATAGGCAATATGAAATGTAAGTCAATGGTTCGTGAAGAATTTTAAGAACATGAAAAGCTAATGTTTTCGTTATCAATAAGTTGTAATATCGTTTTTATTTTAGAACGGGTTGGATATGTAGACCAACTCTACTTAAAATAAACTTGATTTTAGAACTAATTACAAATCAAAGATTTAAGAATTGCTTATATCTAAATTTCTTCACGAACCATTGTAAGTAGGTTGACCTAAATTATCGCCAATTCTCAAGTTTGCCCCCATACCCCCAAAGGGGGATTACACCTCAA
>JANPHO010000701.1:0-4635 GCA_031424515.1 Saprospiraceae bacterium | reverse complement strand
TAATAAGGGTTATGCTGCCACAAAGTACCCCCTCAGTACCTATGCCGCGATGATTACTTTTTTGGATACTCAAGTGGGGATTGTGATGGATAAAATTAAGGCGTTGGGTTTGGATGAAAATACTATTTTTATGTTTTCAAGCGATAACGGAGTCACTTTTGACGTGGGCGGCGTTGATGCCTCCTTTTTTAATAGTACCGATGGATTGCGCGGGCGCAAGCAAGATGTGTATGAAGGCGGTATTCGAGTGCCTTTTATTGCGCGTTGGAAGGGTAAAATTCCTGCCAATACAGTAAGTGACCACGTTTCAGTACAATATGATTTAATGGCAACTTTAGCCGAATTGACGGGTCAAAAAGCGGAAAATTCGGACGGTATTTCATTTTTACAAACGCTTTTAGGCAATAAAACGAAGCAGAAAAAGCATGATTTTGTCTTTTTCGAATTTCCCGAAAAAGGCGGTCAAGTGGCTATCAGAATGGGTGATTGGAAAGGCGTACGGGTGGATGTGCGTAAAAACCCAAATGCGCCTTGGCAAGTTTTTAATTTAAAAACGGATAGAAATGAGACCACGGATGTGGCGGCTCAAAATCCAGAAATCGTGAAACAATTGAATATTATTCAAAAACGAGAACATCAAGCGGCGCACATCAAAGAATGGGAATTTATTGCGCCGAAGTTTAGCGTGAAATAATTTATTACATTTAAAACCAAAATTTTAAAAATCTACTCAAATGCAATCAAGAAGAAAATTCATCCGACTTTCAGCTTTTAGTTTACCTTTTTTAAGCACTTTAAAAAATGCTTTAAACGCTGCTCCTTCTCAACCTTTTACGATTGGCAACAAACCGATTGTGGTATCTACCTGGGACAGTGGATTGCCCGTTAACAAAGTGGCTTGGGAGGTATTAAAAAAGGGTGGACGTGCGTTAGATGCCGTCGAAGCTGGTGCCATTTCAATTGAAAATGATATAAGTTGCTGCGTGGGTTTGGGGGCAAATCCTGACCGCGATGGGCACGTGACTTTGGATGCGTGTATCATGGATGAAAAGGCAAATTGCGGTTCAGTCGCTTTTTTAGAAAATATTAAACATCCCATTTCAGTGGCTCGCAGGGTAATGGAAACCACTCCTCACGTGATGTTGGTAGGAGCGGGCGCATTGCAGTTTGCCCTCCAAAATGGTTTTAAAAAAGAACCCAATAAACTATCCGCCGATGCTGAAAAAGCATATAAAAATTGGCTTAAAAAATCGGAATACAAGCCCGTTATGAACGTCGAATTGCAGCAGAAGAAAAAGCCTAAACCTGCCGCAAGTGGCAAGCAAACGCAACCCCCTCAGTATTTGGAGAATGGCGACTTCAACCACGACACAATGGGCACAATTGCATTGGATGCTTCGGGCAATCTTTCGGGCGCGTGTACCACGAGTGGCATGGGTTTCAAAATGCGGGGTCGCTTGGGCGATTCACCCATTATCGGTTCGGGTCTTTTCGTGGACAATGAAATTGGGGCTTGCGTGGCTACGGGGCAAGGCGAAGAGGTGATTCGGGTGGCGGGTTCTCACGTTGTTGTGGAGATGATGCGCATGGGTAAAACCCCAATTGAAGCCTGTAAAATCGCTTGCGAGCGCATTGTTAAAATTAATCCTGTAAAAGCTAAAGATTTTCAAGTGGGCTTTGTGGCTATCAACAAAGAGGGGGAATACGGGGCTTATGCTATCAATAAAGGCTTTAATTATTCAGTGACTTTTGGCGATGATGGCGGTAAAGTGTATGATGCGGAGTATTTGTTGAAGGCTTAGCAGGCTGATTTTCAATATTTTATTTAAATAAACCCAACCGATATATGGATAATGGTTTAATCCCTTTTGAGGAAAAACAGATTAGAAAAACGTGGCATAACGAAGAATGGTATTTCTCCGTTGTGGACATTATCGAAGTTTTGACGGATAGTCCAAGCCCAAAAACATATTGGGCAAAACTCAAAACTAAGGAAAACAGAGACAGTGGTCAAACGTTCCCATTTACGGAACGTTTGAAATTAACGGCACAAGATGGGCGTCAACGCTTAACAGATTGCGCCAATACTGAGGGGGTGCTCCGGATTGTCATGTCTATTCCTTCGCCCAAGGCTGAACCGTTAAAATTATGGCTTGCTGAACAAGGTAAAAGAACCATTGACGAGACCGAAAACCCAGAATTGGGCTTTGAGCGGATGACTGAAATGTTTAAAGCAAAAGGCTACTCCGATGAATGGATAAAAGAGCGTTTGCAATCTATCGAAACCAGAAAACGATTGACTGATGAATGGAAAAATAGAGAAGTCAAAGAAGGTAAAGAATACTCCATTTTAACGGCAATCATCGCCAAAGGCACTTTTGGTTTGACCCCAACGGAGCATAAAGATTTGAAAGGGCTGACAAAACCCAATCAAAACCTGCGGGATCACATGACGCCTTTAGAGTTGATTTTTACCTCTTTGGGGGAGGAATTAACCAGGCAGGAAACGATAAAAGAAGACGCCAAAGGTTTCGATGAAAATAAAAATACCGCTCTAAAAGGGGGAAGTATGGCAGGAAAAGCCAGAGAAATGATTGAAAAAGAGAGTGGGAATAGCGTCGTATCTTCCGAAAACTATTTAAATCAATCGATAAAAGATGTAATCAAGGAACTGCCTGATGGCGATTGATGACACTTTCTAAGAGTACCCCTCAGTATTTTAAAGCTAATTATGAAATTTTAAAAAAAATATCAAAATATGGATAATCACATACTTGATAATCATTTAGAATGTGAACCAAAGAGTAAAGGTTATTGGCATACACTTAAAGAAAGTCTCCCGATTTTAATAACATTAACAGTATCAATTTATTCTATTTTCATATACCTTACCACGGATATACAAGCCGATATTTCTAGATTGTTGGGTATTATAGGTGTGTTTTTAAGTGCCAGTCTATATTTTTTCATAGATAGAATTAAAGGATTATTGCTGCTTTTAAGTTTATTATTTTTCGGACTTTTTGGACTGATAAAATTCACTCCTACATATTCATATTTAGCGTTTTTGGGAATTAATTTTCCGTTTTTTGCTACTCCTATGTTCCTTTTTACTTTGTATTGGAGTTTCTCTTACTTGAAAATTGGTTTAGAGCAATTTAGTAAAATAAAATTTGTGAAAAAAATCCTTGATTGGTGGTATTCTCTACCTGAATAATTACACATTTTAAGAAAACTTTACGATGAAAAAAATCATATTCACTTTATTATATTTAATACTACTAACCACCCTCAACGCCCAATACGAACCCAATTGGCAAAGCCTTGATAAACGCCAAACACCTGCTTGGTTTGAGGATGCTAAATTCGGTGTTTTTATACATTGGGGCGTGTATTCAGTGCCGAGTTGGGCAACGAACTCCAATGCAGATGGTTTCGGAAGCGGCTATGCAGAATGGTATTGGCAACGCTTATCTGCGACAAATTTGAAAATTCATCCCGAATTTGTGGCTTTTCACAAAAAGAATTATGGCGACAGAAGCTATCAAGATTTTGTGCAGGACTTCAAGGCGGAGCTTTTTAGTCCCGATTATTGGGCGTCTATTTTTGAAAAAGCGGGGATAAAATATGTGGTTTTGACATCCAAGCACCATGAAGGTTTTACGATGTGGCAAAGTCCGCAGTCGTGGAATTGGAACGCTGTTGACGTGGGTCCTCATCGGGACTTGGCGGGCGATTTATCCAAATCGGTGAAAGCTAAAAACCTTAAAATGGGTTTTTATTATTCGTTGTATGAGTGGTTTAACCCTGTTTACAAAGCAAATGTCAATAAATACGTGGATGAGCGCATGATTCCACAAATGAAAGATTTGGTCACGCGCTACCAACCTGATATTTTATGGACGGATGGAGAGTGGGATCATCCCGCTAAAACATGGAAAAGTGAGGAGTATTTAGCGTGGCTTTTTAATGAGTCGGCGGTTAAAAATTCAGTGGTTGTCAATGACCGTTGGGGCAATGATACCAAAGGCAAACATGGCAGTTTTAAAACATCGGAATACGGTCAAGGCAGCTCGGATACTGAGGCGGATAAACGCCCGTGGGAGGAGTGCCGAGGCATGGGCGAGTCGTTTGGCTACAATCGGAATGAAAATTTGGAAGTTTATCGAACAAGTGAACAATTGGTGCATCAATTAATTGACATTGTGGCTCGGGGTGGTAATTTGCTTCTGAATATTGGACCCACGGCGGATGGTCGGATTCCCGTCATCATGCAGCAGCGATTGAGCGATATGGGCGATTGGTTGAAGGTGAATGGAGAGGGCATTTATGGCTCACGCCGTTGGGAAAAAGCCCCAAAATACACGAAGGATACGAAGCTGTTTTTTACTAAAAAAGGTCAAAATCTGTACGCTATTACTCAAAAATGGGAAGAAACGATTACTGTTTCTAACGTTTCAAAACCGACAAAAATCAACCTTTTGGGCTTTAAAGGTGAGGTAAAATTTACGTATAAAAATAATGTTTTAACTATTTTCGCACCGCGGGTTAATCCGAATACAGTGCCTTGTAATTATGCTTGGACGTATGAAATTGTGGATGGATTGAAATAGTGTAACAGCTTAGTCATAATAA
>JANPHO010000700.1:0-9998 GCA_031424515.1 Saprospiraceae bacterium | reverse complement strand
TTTTACACTGATTTATACATATTTTTTTTAAAATCAGTGTGAAATCAGTCTATTTCAGTGTAATCTGTGGCTAAACGGAGCGTAAGCGACTATCAGACTAATTAATTTTACTTAAATTTCAATATTTAATTCAATTCCGATTCTCGGAATCGTCCCGATGGGACTTTATTCCTCCTTTATCTCGATATTGCTACCGATATGCCATGCCTAACGGCATTTTCAACTTAATAAATAATTCTCCTTATTTTACCTACGTTTTCAAATTAATCGTTTCTATTTCGTAAAACTGTTCTGCCATGCCGAGGGCGCCTTCGGGTGTGTTGAGCGTGTGGAAAGCATTGGGCGTGACGCCTGTGAACGTTTTGTAATCCCTCACGAGATGTTGATAATCGTAGTAATGGCAATCAATGGCGACGCTGAGCCAATCTAATTGAGGGTTGGCGTTTTTGGTGCGGAAGGCATTATCAAATCGAATTAAGCGACCGAAAAGTTTGGGGTTAACGCCTGTTCTATCCTTGAATTTGCGTTCAAATTGTTTGATACTCAGACATGATTCTCTCGCCAACCAATCCAGCGAAATGGCACCATCTTGTTTCAGCATGAGTTTGCATACTTCGTCCAAGGGGTGTTTATCTTTGACACCTTTTTTAACCAATTTTCCGACAAATTCATTGGCGATGCTCACCATTTCAGCGTAATTCTGCGCGTGGTGAAATCGCTCATTCACAAATTGAATATCCTTTGCAAATACATAATCGGCTTCCAAATATTCATCAATCAGCTCCATCAACGGAATACCCGTGAGGCGATACAATGCCCCCGGTTGAAAAATGATTTGAATCACCAAAAACTCTTGACCGATGTACCGATTCGTCACTTCTAAATGCTGACCGATGAGCGCAATCGGCAAATTCGAGATTTTTTTTCCACTCGCCGCATACTCTATCCGCTCCGTGTCGTGCGGATAAAATGCGAGGCAATTTTCAGGGCGCGGTGTGTAAGGTTTGAACGGTGGCAATTCGTTTTTATTAAACTTAAAATGCACAATCCGATAACATTTCACAAACTCCTGTAAGCCTTGATGTGGTGAAAAATCTTTTAATAACATGAATTTGGTGATGAGTGATGAGTGATGAGTGATGAGTGATGAGTGATGGGTGATGGGTGATGGGTGATGGGTGATGAGTGATTGGTGATTGGTGATTAGTGATTAGTGATTGGTGATTGGTGATGAGTGATACGAAAATTGATTTTAACTGAATATTGTGGCACTAAGTTTCATAATAGAATCCTATCTTCATCACCCACCGCCCACCGCCCATCACCCATCACTCATCACCCATCGTCCATCACCCATCATCAATAACTATAAAGGCGGCCCCACCGTTTTCATATCATGGTCGGCGTGGATTTTATCCATTTCGGCTTGAGTGGGTGGTTTTGTAAAACTACTCATTTTTAAAAAGAAATCCTCCATTTTGCCGGCGGGCGTGACCCAGTATATTAATTTTCCTCTGTCGGAAAGTTGTAACCATGTGTGGGGCACTTTTCGAGGGAGAAAAATGGTGTCACCTGCTTTGAGTGTGCTTTTTTGCTCTCCGACTTTGAATAAAAATTCCCCTTCGGCGACATAAAATATTTCATCTTGTTTCAGATGCACATGAAATGAGGGTCCCGTCTTTTCAGTGCCGATGTATTCAAACATGGCGACCGACCCCTCAGTATCGCGCTTCGAAATCTTTAAATCGTTGGGATTGACACCCCGAAATGGCGTGTGCTGTCCAAAGCGGGCTTCTCCCGTTTTTACGGTAAAAGATTCGGGTGTCTTGTCATTTGTTGTCAATTGGCTTGCTGAAGCTAATACAGGGGCTGCGACAAAGCTCGATAGGATAAAATTACGACGTTTCATCTTAAAAAGAAAGGTTAAGTTGTTACAAAAAATGTTTGCCAGAGTGTTGAGTGTGTGGTGTGTCGTTTTTAGAAACGCTTAATACAACACGTACTACCCTCAATTCTCTTTTCGCTACAAACTTACCCGCATTCGGAAGGGATTTAGTGGTAAGAAATCGTCATTTTTTAATAGAAACGATGTTTGTGTTTTTTGAAACACGAATTGCACTAATTTGTACACGAATTTCACCAATTTAGATGTTGAAAGTGTGATTTGACAACACGTAAATAGGAGTAATTCGTGTATAAATTAGTGTCATTCGTGTTTCAATGAATACATAACTTGGAACTCGAACCAAAAAAGCCTTTCGCACGCTTGCACGAAAGGCTTTTTCTATTATCGATTGTAATTGTCAAGTCAGATAGTCGCTTACGCTCCGTTTAGCCACTGATTACGCTGATATTGACTGATTTAACGCTGATTTAAACATAATTTTAATAAAAATCAGCGTAAAATCAGTCAATATCAGTGAAATCTGTGGCTAAACGGAGCAATAGCGACTATCTCGCTAAGTCGTTACTATCGTTTATCATATTTACATCACCCACGTACCCACTTCCGATGACCAACCGCTGACCATATCTTTGCGACCGATGGAACGGATGCGGAATGTCACGTAATTGCCGGGCGCGAAGCCTGTCATAATGATTTCTTTGCCTGAGGCGTAGGTGCCGTTTTTCCAGTTTTCTTCGCCTTTTACGAGGTGCTCGATGCCGTAATTGGTGGCACCATCCACGCCTTGCCATGCTAAGCGGACTGTACCCGATACGCCACCGTAATCAATATTGACACTCGTGGGAGCGGTCAATTCTGTGACGGGTGGGGTGGGTGCTTTCTTGATTTCGAAGCCTGCGGCCAATGCCACTGCGGGCTTATCGATGGACATAATATCCACGTATTGAGCCACCAAATTGAGTTGGGCTTTCATGGTTTCGAGGCGTTCATTTTTAATCAAGATGCGGTCTCTGCCACCGTTTGCGGCGAGGATTACGGCGTCGATGTAGGCGTTGTACTCCGTTTTGAGGGCATCCACGTAGGGTTTGAGGGTGACGAATTGTTCATCCAAACTCATGCGTTGGATAACGGTGTTCGTGAATGATGATAAAGCTGGTTGTCTCAGCTTGTTAAATGAATAAATAAGATAATTTGCCATTTTGTGGGCGTTTTGAATGAAAAAAAGAATGTTTTAAGGATTTATTTCGTAAGGATTCTGTTGAAAAATTTTCAAATCGAATGCCAAGTTTTCTTAATTTATGAAAAATGCCCATATTTTACTTAAAAAATAACAGATTTCCTTAATGTTTATACCGCTCCTTTTGGCGAAACCTTTTCGACGGTTGGCGAAAGCTTTTTTCCTTTTGGCGAAAGGGAATTTCCAACTGTCGAAAGACTTTTTCCAACTGTCGAAAAGGAATTTCCTTTTGGCGAAAGTCTTTTTCCTTTTGGCGAAAAGGAATTTCCAGAGGGAAATGACTTGTCAACTCACAGAAATGAACTGCCCGATGAAGGAAATAAGGAAAAACCGAAAGGCGGAGAGCTTTCGCCCGAGGAAATGAGCCATCATCAGAAGGAAATAAGCCGTTGCCTTTTGGCGAAGCCTTATTTCCGAAAGTTTAAAGCGATAATCAGAAGTAAATGAGTCTTTTCCTTTTGGAAATAAGGTTTTTCCAAAAGGAAACGGCTCTTTTGCGGATGGTGGGTGTTTGTTTTCCTAAAGGAAATGGTTGGTTTCTTTTGGGGGAGGGGTTTAAGTTTTTTGGTTATTACTGAAACCAAAAAGGGGAAGTTTGAAATTGTGTGGGGAAAGGGTGGTGGTGGGTGATTTATGTTCGTTATTTTTAAATTGCAATTAAAATACGTTTTTATATAAAATGCCCGATATATTTTAACACGCCTTTAGGTATTAAATATTGGTAGAAATATAAATATATCGTTGATACGCTGCTTTGTGATATTTATATTTCTACCGATATTTAATGACGAGATTATTTCTGTTGTTGTTGCTGTTGCTGTTGCTGTTGCATTGTTGTAATATAATTATTAACGACAACAGGCTTGGTGTCACCCCCTTGTTGTCCTTTCATCGGCTTTTTAATCAAGATAAGCCCCAAATTGCACAAATGGTCACTATCGGGTTCTGGCAATTTGAATAGGGAAGAGGGGGACACAGGCACCCCTTTTAAATCAAATTCCAGTTCTATGATTTTATTCTCAGGCATTGTTATGAGTAATTGAAAAACGTTTCCACTCAAAGTCACAGGGGGAGCGAGGGCATCAGTTTTATTCTCCACTTGCATGACTTCTTCCGGCGTGGCATCTATGTTGTTGATTTTTAGTTTGCCGACGACTGTTATTTTTGGGGCAGCTTTTGAAACAGGGCTTATATTGCTGCTTTCTTTTTCTGCACTGATACCCCAAGGTAAAGTGACTTTACTTTTACCTGAAACGCAGGTAAAAAACCACATCAAAAAAGCTAGGAAAATAAATACAAGGAGAAGGCTAATTTTATGGTCTTTCATCTTATTGAATAAATTTTTAGGTTGTTCAATGATTTTTTCTTCATTTTTAACATTTTTTACTGAGGGGGGGACATCTACTTTTTCTTCGTCTTGCCTTTTATTCCTTTCTTGTTCTTTATCTTTTATAAACATCTCATTCCTATGCTCTTTTTGAGTTAATTCCTCTTGAGTATAAATACCTTCCAAAAGACTTATGATACTAACCTTTCTACCTGATTCACATTGTTTATATGTATCGTTTTTTTGAAGACGCAGGAGTCCTTTCAAAGTATAGAGTTCTGGCTTTGGTTGGTTTTGGCAATCAATGCAATTACAAGGTATCATTTCATCGAATTGTATATGCTTAAACCATTGTTTGTGTATTTTCATTACTTCATCTCTGACCCGCCTTAGAGCATCGCGCCGATAGTTTTCGTCACCCATGACTTCTATTTTGATTTGTTGTAAACCTTCTTTGGAGACTGCATCATCTTCTTGAAGTAAGATTCGACATTGGCTGTCGATGCCTTCAAAAGGCATCGTTAAGACTATACCTTTTTTCCAAACTGTTTCTTCGTTTTGTGCGTTGAGTTCGATATATTCGCTTAATCGGACAATCAGTCGAGACATTAAGCCCTTAGGCATGAGTGGATATTGGTATCTGAATTTTAATGAGCCAGTCTGAGTATGCCAATTATAGTTGGGGGCATCGTCGGGCAAGAGCTGGGCTGCTACATAATTGTCTTTTGTGGATTCATAACAGATATCGAACTTGTCCTTTGTCATCAATTGGAGGATTCTTTGGGCATCAGCGGCATCATAGCCTTTTATTCGCAAGGTTTGGATTATGTAATCTGCTGAAAAACGTCCTTTTTGGGCTTTCAGATAATCAATATTTTCTAAAACTGCATAAACGCCTGTAACGACCCATTGTGGATTGAGGAAAATAGTATCCATCAAATCTTTTTTATCCTCTTGAAAATGCAAGATAGAACCTAATTTATGCAAATAGCTGCTCAAAAGATCTTGGTCTTCCTCTTTTTTGATTCCGATTTGGGCGCAGATTTTACTAAATTCTTTTTGACTAATGTAGTTGTCTTTTTTTGCATGTTCTTTAAGGGCTTTTCTGACAGTTTTCCAAAGACGAGGTAGTTTTGATTTTACAATTGGTAAACCAATAAGGCTTTCTTCAATGTTTTGTAGTAGGTACTGAAAATGTGTATCGTTTTTAGATAAGTCAACTGTGAAATGTTTAACCTCAAAATCATTGATATAATATTTCAAAATCTCTTGATATTGAGGGGCACTGCCTGTACTATTTTCTCTTTTGTTAAAAACAGTTAACAAGTGCACTTTGTCAGTGTTATCAGTATCATCTTTACCTAATAGACTCATTATCTTAAACCAGTAAGATAGATTCGGTGAATCTTTACGGGCGTCCAACATTAAGATATATAGAGCTCGAGGCGTGAGGAAAAACTGATGTGTCATGTATTGCAATTCCTGCCCACCAAAATCCCAAATATGGGCATAAAAGGGTTGACTGTTGGAAGTAGCGTTCTTTATTGCCCAGCCCTCTTTGACATTAATACCTTTTGTCTCTGCTGTTGGGTTTTTGATAATATCGACGTCTGGCTGTTGCAATTTATTGAACAAAGTCGTTTTACCTGTTCCTCCTTCGCCTACGATAATCAATTTGGCTTCAAAAAGTTCTTCTGTACCTCCTTGTGCTTCGATTTGTTTGAAATAATTGCGAATAGCTTTAGCACCTTGTTCTACAATTTCTTTTGGTGGATTAACGATTGGGCTACCATTTAAGGAAAGCCCTTCCAATTGAATTAACTCTTTCAAAGGTGTTAAGTCATTCACTTTAGTACTACTCAAGCCTAACTGTTGCAATTGTGTTAGTTCTTTTAAAGGAGTTAAATCATTCACTTCAGTGTTACTTATGTCTAACTGTTGCAAATGTGTCAGATTTTTTAAAGGAGTTAAATCACTCACTTCATTGTTACTTATGTATAGCTGTTGCAATTGTGTTAGATCTTTTAAAGGAGTTAAATCACTCACTTCGGTGTTACGTATATATAGCTGTTGCAATTGTGTTAGTTCTTTTAGAGGAGTTAAATCACTCACTTCAGTTGAAGAAACATCAATATATTCTAATTGCGTTAAGTTTTTAATTGGCAATAAATCTTTAACCATGTTTTCTGAACCCCAAAAGTATTGTAATTCTTTTAATTCTTTTAATGGTGTTAAATCGCTTACTTTTGTTTTTTCAATCCGGAGCAAACGCAATTGCGTTAAACCTTTCAATGGTGTTAAATTACTAATTTGGGTATTGAAAATGCTAAGGTGTCTCAAATCTTTCAACTCTTTCAATGGTAATAAATCACTAACTCCAAAAGCAACTTCGAGATGTTGCAATTTCTTTAAATCTTTTAAAGGTGTTAAATCAGTTACTTGAGTATTAAAAATATCAAGCTGTTGCAATTCAAATAAATTTTTTAAAGGTGTTAAATCGCTAAAGTCTTTTTGTCCACATATGATGAGCTTTTTTAAATTTTTTAGCTTTTTTATACTTAAAGGGAGGAATTTGATTGTATTGTGATTACCATTATTTAGAGAATTATATCGTAGCCATGACTTTTCTTGTGAAGAATATTCCTCCCAATCATCACTTAAAATTAATTCTTCTAACCAAGTTAATTCAAATAATTCATCAGGTAAATGAGTAAGATTACATTTACCTAAATCTAACCGTAATGATTTTTCATTTTTTTCTTTTTGAATAATATCAGCTATTATTTTAGCTTCTTCTTCTTTTGTATATTCTTTTGCAATTCTTCCGATTCCCATTTTTTAAATTTTTATTGTTCTAAATTATTGAATCTTGAATTCTTTTTTTACATATTGATTTATCCTTAAAACTAACTTTTCCAACCAAACCAATTCAAACAACTCATCAGGCAGTTTGGTCAAGCCACAATTACCAAGGTCAAGGTGAGTCGCGCGGATTTCTTTAGCTTCTTGTATGAGTTGTAGGGCAAGTTCAGACATGGACTAAGAGTTTTAGGCTTAAAGATGTTTAAGAATCGTTTTTATTTATTCCGTAAATATAGTATATGATTTTTATATTTTATTTCCTTTCAGCGGTTTTAATGTTGAAATTCCTGTGTGCGGTGCTATGTTCGGGAAACTTCAAAAGTTTTCCGAATATTTGACCCAAAATCCAACAAACACCATTTATCGAAAAGCGTTGCGGAATGGATATTTTATAAAACAAAAAACATAGATTTGTTGTAAAAGTCGTTAATCTTGAATGATTACAATTGTCATTCCGATCCCGAGAAATCGGGAGAAAGAATCTGTCAACATTTATTGAGATTCTTTCTCCCGATTCTCGGGATCAGAATGACAGGTTATTTTTATCCATTAAAAACAATCACAGTATGACAAAACGTATTTACCTCTTTACTTTGTTGGTTCTGTTGTCCATAGAGAGCCAAGCACAACAAAAAATCATGGGTTTTTCGCCCGCCAATGCTGCGAAACAATCGGATTATGAAAAACAATTCGATGCACTACTGAACCCTCAGAATTTGGATACTTGGATGCAGTTTATTACGTCGCATCCGCACCACGTCGGCTCGCCCCACGACAAAGCGAACGCGGATTATATGTTGAACCTTTTCAAATCATGGGGTTGGGATGCGGAATTAGCCCGTTATGATGTCTTATTCCCCACGCCCAAAACAAGATTATTGGAGCTTTTGGGCGCAAAACCCTACAAAGCCAAGCTCGAAGAAGGCACTTTGAAAGAAGACAAAACGAGCGGACAGAAATCCGAACAATTGCCCAGCTACAACGCTTACTCAGCCGATGGCGATGTCACTGCCGAGTTGGTTTTTGTGAATCGCGGCATTCCCGCCGATTACGAAGAGTTGGAAAGAAGGGGAATTGATGTAAAAGGTAAAATTGTGATTGCGAAATACGGCGGTTCATGGCGCGGCATTAAGCCCAAAGTGGCTGCCGAACACGGTGCCATTGGTTGCATCATTTATTCCGACCCTGCCGATGATGGTTATGTGCAAGGTGATGTCTATCCCGTGGGTGCATTCCGCCGTGAAGATGGTGTGCAACGCGGCTCGGTGATGGATATGCCCGTCGCTCCCGGCGATCCTTTGACGCCCAACGTGGGTTCTACGCCCAACGCCAAGCGTTTGGATAGAAAAGATGCGATAACGATTATGAAAATCCCCGTTTTGCCTATTTCTTACGAAGATGCGTTACCGCTTCTAAAATCTTTGGGTGGAGACGTGGCGCCGCCGTCGTGGCGCGGTGGTTTGCCGATTACGTACCACGTGGGGCCCAGTAAAGACAAAGTGCATCTGCAATTGGCTTTCAATTGGGACACCAAACCCGTTTATGATGTGATTGCAAAAATGGTCGGCAGTGAATTACCCGATGAATGGGTGATTCGGGGCAATCACCACGATGGTTGGGTCAATGGTGCAGCGGATCCCGTCAGTGGATTGGTGGCGGAATTAGAAGAAGCGCGGGCGATTGGCGAATTGGCTAAAAAAGGAATCAAACCCAAACGCACGCTCGTCTATTGCGCATGGGATGGCGAAGAGCCGAGTTTATTGGGTTCTACTGAGTGGGTAGAAGACCACCAAGCGGAACTGAAACAAAAAGCCGTGGCGTATGTCAATTCCGATGGCAACGGGCGCGGATTCATTCACGCCAGTGGTTCGCACACTTTTGAACCGTTTTTTAATGAAATTACCAATGAGGTTATCGACCCACAAACGGGCTTAACCATCAAAGAGCGCAAATACGCCAAAACCATCATTGATGCCGATAAAAACAGCCGCTCGAAACTCCTCGGCAATAAATACATGAAACTCAGCGCATTGGGCGCGGGTTCGGATTATTCGCCGTTTTTTCAATATCTCGGTATTGCATGCATGGATTTGGGATTTGGAGGTGAAAGCAGTGGGGGAGAGTACCATTCCATCTTTGATTCCTACGATTTATTCACTCGTTTCAAAGATCCCGGTTTTAAATACGGTGTTACTTTATCCAAAACGGCTGGTCGCATTGTCTTGCGTTTAGCCAATGCTGATGTGATGCCCGTGGATTTCAATTCTTTTTATAAAACCGTGAACGATTACGCCAGCGAAGTGAAAACCCTCTTGGATAACACCCGCTCCGAAACCGAAACGGAGAATAAAATCATCAAAGAAAAGCTATTCGACTTTGCCAAAGACCCCACAAAAGTCTATAACGCACCGAAAGCAAAAGACATCGTACCGTTTTTAAATTTCAGCAGTTTGGATAATGCCTTAGCGGGTTTAAAAATGGCTGCCGAAGATTTCCAAAAACTGTACGACAAAGCCAATCAACTATCCGCTGATAAAAAACAAGCCCTCAACGTCATTCTTTACAAAGCCGAAAGAAGCCTTTTACAGGAAAAAGGTTTGCCGCGCCGCGCTTGGTACAAACACCAAATCTACGCCCCGGGGTATTACACGGGTTACGGTGTGAAA
>JANPHO010000699.1:0-1970 GCA_031424515.1 Saprospiraceae bacterium | reverse complement strand
CTTTTTGCTCAAAAAAGCCCACCTTTAGATGACCAATTGAAAGCAAAAGCGGAAGAATTGGCGCATAAATATATTATCACCGATGGTCACGTGGATTTACCTTACCGCTTAAAAATTAAAAATTTTAGGCTTGAAAGAGAATATATGGATATCCCTGTCCAAACGACTGAGGGCGATTTTGATTATGTCCGCGCTAAAAAAGGTGGCTTGAGTGCGCCTTTTATGTCGGTTTATATTCCTGCATATTATCAAAAAACGGGTAAAGAAAAGCTTTTAGCGGATTCATTGATTGATATGGTAAAAGGCATTATTAAGGCTCATCCCGATAAATTTGCGGATGGTGATACCCCTCAGTCAATTGATGAAAATTTTAAAAAAGGGCTTATTTCGTTCCCAATGGGTATGGAAAATGGTGCACCTTTGCTTCAATTGAGTGATGTGCAATATTTTTATGATAGAGGCATTCGCTACGTCACGCTCACGCACGGGAAGGATAATTTAATTTGTGATTCTTCTTATGATGATAAAGAAACGTGGAAAGGTTTGAGTCATTATGGAAAACAAATTGTGAAAGAAATGAATCGAGTGGGCATGATGGTGGATATTTCACACGTTTCTGATAAAACATTTTATCAAGTGATGAAATTGAGTAAAAAACCGTGCATTGCTTCACATTCATCGTGTAGAGCTTTCACGCCCGGTTTTAAGCGCAATATGTCGGATGATATGATTAAAAAATTGGGCAAAAACGGTGGAGTTATACAAATAAACTTCGGAACGTCGTTTTTAGATGAAAAAGCCCGTCTGGATATTAAGGAGAAGGAGGAGATGCTGAATGTCAAGTTAAAAGTAAACGGCTTAAAAGAAAGCGATAAAGCAGCTGAACCGATTATCAAAGAGTTTCAGAAAGAGCACCCGATTTTATTTGCCGATGTAGAAACGGTGGCGAATCATATTGATCACGTGCGGAAATTAATCGGTATTGATCATATTGGTATAGGTTCGGATTTTGATGGCGTCGGTGATACTTTACCGACAGGCTTAAAAGATGTTTCACAATACCCAAATCTCATTTATGCCCTTTTAAAACGGGGTTATACTGAGGGGGATATTGCTAAAATCTGTTATCAAAATGTTTGGCGTGTTTGGAAAAATGTACAGGAAAAATAGAATTAAAGCATCGAAAAGAGACATTTTAATAGCTTTTACAACTTTAAAATGAGAATGATATTTACTAACTTGAAAATACAATTCTATGTATTTAGCCGTTGATATTGGAAATACAGACACCGTATTTGGGGTCTGGCAAAATGACAAATGGACGCATATTTTTAGAATGCTTTCGTTGGCAGAAGAGCCAGCGCAATATTATGCAAGTAAGTTGCAGTTGCATTTTTTGGAAGCGGATTTGTGGGTAAATGATACCGATGTGGTGGTTTTGAGCAGCGTAGTGCCAGTTTTAACGCCTATTATGACAGGTATGCTTACCGATTTTTTCGGAAAATCACCCATTGTGGTCAAGCACGATATTTACCCTGAAGTGAAAGTAAAAATTGATCATGCGCATGAATTGGGCTCCGATTTGATAGCCAACGCAATTGCAGCCTACGTAAAATACCATAGAAATACGGTGGTTGTTGATTTCGGTACAGCTTTAACTTTCACAACTATTTCTGCTGATGGTGAAATATTGGGTGTGGCTATTGCTCCGGGATTGAAAACGGCGGTAAAAGCCCTTTTTTCAAATACGGCTCAATTACCTGAAGTCCCCCTGTTTTTACCTGAATCGGCAATTGGTAAAAATACGACTCATGCCATTCAAGCGGGTATTTTATTGGGTTATGAGAGTTTGGTTAGGGGTATGATTACCCGCATTCGGCGAGAGATGGATGGCGATTGCATTGCCGTTGCTACGGGCGGGCTTTCTTCCATCATTGAAACTTTAAATGGTGAATTTGTGGAAATTAATC
>JANPHO010000698.1:0-1541 GCA_031424515.1 Saprospiraceae bacterium | reverse complement strand
TTTCTTGACCATTGACCGATGAATTGAGGATAGATTACCATCTTTACCCCGTAAAAAGGCGAAAATTAGACCGCATAATACAAGACTCATATTATGCACCTTTCCTCTATTATCGCGTAAATCTAACTCTGCATTTCCTTGTAATGCTAAATAAAAACTATTACTTTGCACATATTCGTGGGCTATTTCTTTCATCTTAATTACGTTTTGGTACACAAAATTAAGATTTTAGCTCACGAATTTTTTTTATAAGAATGCCCTACTTAAATAGATACTCTAGTTTATTCTTTCTCACTTTTCTTCATTTATTTGATTGAACTTCTGTTAGATAACACTTATACCTGATTTTAAATAGGCAAACTTATTCTCAAAAAAGTAGAATTCAGAGATGTCGATGATGTGTATAAGCATGCTTGGAGTTTTTTGTTGTTAACTAAATAGGGAGTTTTTTATTGTGATAAAGATAAAAAACATTTCAATTACCTGCACTCAAAGTATATATTTTTTTTCCATGTGGACATAAAAAAAACTGTCAGTTAAACACACCTGACAGCTTTTACTTAAAGTAGCTTAAACACGATCACTGTTACGGGTATAACAGAACGGTGCAAATATATAACAAAACTCTATTTAATTCGTCACTTCCTTTAAAAATGTATCGAAATGGGTTCACCATACCGGTTTTCTAAAAATTGCCCTGCTTTTAAGTAATAGGTTTTCTTTTGAATGGCTCCTTTGCATTTATAATTCCTTTCCCAAACTTTGATTTTTCGCTTGCCTGTGGCGTCGGGAGGGAAGACTTCTTTGACGATGCCATATTGGAATGTTACGAGCGAACGGTGGAGCAAATCGCCTACTTGTGGGGTGTAGGTGTTGGATATGGGCAATGGACTTGTGTAGTACATATTCAGGATGGTTCCCCTTTCTTGTTGCTGAAACATGACTTCCCAAATGCTGTTGGGATAGGTCGCTTCTAAATTGTTGGAGAGTTGAGTGTAGAGGTGTTAGTTTTTCCAATGGCTTGTGCTTTTGATGGATTTAGTGGCTTTTTTTATATTCTCCAAAAAGTTTTTGGTGGTGGTGAATTTTGGAGACATATTTTTTAAAATGGGATGACTAAAACTTTGGAATTCCCTCTTAACATAACAGAATCGACCTCCAATATTAAATTTTAGAGACATAAAAATTTGTAATGCGCTCTTTATAAATTTACTTTGTCCGCTTTAAAAGCCCAAAATTTTTGATATTATATTGAGTACGATGATTTGAAAGGCTTCTTATATTATGATATTACTTAAACTTACGAAAGCCAAAATGGAAAGTGAATATGATTTCATAAGACAAAGGTAATTCCTTGATATTCTTAGCAGCATTTATTAAGAAATTACTACTTACTGTTTGGCAATCGACGATTTTTTGTAAGCTATTTATGGGACACTTATACGTAGAGAAATACGGCAGAACTAGAGTAGGAACGAAAGCCTTGTCTTAGTTTTAGTTACCCACAAAAAGCAGTTAAAATATAAAACGGACACCCCCTC
>JANPHO010000697.1:0-2909 GCA_031424515.1 Saprospiraceae bacterium | reverse complement strand
TATTTCTCCTTTATTAAAATTTTGAAACTTAACTGGGAAAAATTGAATTCCTAAACATTCTTTTTTACAACAACAACCTTGTAAAAAGATGAAAAATATTAAGTATTTTAGTAGTGATTTGTGTTTCATGATTCTATTTTAACTAATAAAAAGATGGAGGCGCATTGAACCATCCTTCTTTTACCGCAACGACTAAACCTGTAACCACTAAATTAAGGATCGCTAAAGGTAACAATGATTTCCAACCCAAATTCATTAACTGGTCATATCTGAACCTCGGGATTGTCCATCTAATCCACATGAAAAGGAAGATAAAACCAATGATTTTAGCCATTAAAATAGCAAAACCTAAGATTCTAACTGTATTCTCTCCTAAAGATGGAATCAATTCATTTTCAAAAGGAAAGTGATAGCCACCGAAATAAAGCGAAGCCATAACTGCTGATGAAATAAACATATTGATGTACTCAGCAAAAAGGTAAAAACCCAATTTCATTGAACTAAATTCAGTATGATAACCACCCACAAGCTCAGATTCAGATTCAGGTAAATCAAACGGCGCACGATTAGTTTCAGCAAAAGCACAAATAATGAATATCAAAAAGCCAAAAGGCTGATAAACGAAATTGCACAATCCTTTGTCTTGTTGCTCTACAATTTCACCCACACTCAATGTACCAGTCGTCATAATCAAAGCCACTAAACTCAATCCCATAGCCAATTCATACGAAATCATTTGGCTCGAAGCACGCAATGTGCCTAAAAGCGAATATTTATTATTGGAAGCCCAACCACCAATCATAATGCCATAAACGCCAATACTCACAATGCCAAAAACATATAAAATACCAATATTAATATCCGAAACTTGGAATTGAAAAATAGTGCCATCCGCTAAAGTCATCGGACGAGCCCAAGGAATCACTACTCCCGACATATTCGCCACGAACATTGCGATGCAAGGACCCAATATGAAAAGCCATTTATTCGCCGCCGCAGGAATAAACTCTTCTTTCATAATCATTTTCACGCCATCGGCAATGGGTTGCAACAAACCAAAAGGGCCTGCTCTATCTGGTCCCAAACGGTCTTGGAAAAATCCCGCAACTTTACGTTCTCCGTAAGTCGCATAAGCAGCAACGCCTAATGACACAGCAAATACCGCTATTGCTAAGATTATTTTATATGAAACAATACTTAATAACATATAATTTATTTAAAATCAATGATTTGTCTATGGTGAAAATTTTATTATGAATTTCACCTAATTATATTCACTCAAAAAATATTTTCTGTTAGGATAACTAAAGTTTATTAAATTATTTTCTATGATTCGATATATAATTTTTTATGATGTATTCTAAAATCATTAGAAAAATTATAGCTATAACAATTCCGTAAATTTTAAAATATATTACTCCACAAATAATGACAATGAAGCCGAAACAAAAGTAAAATAACTTTGTGCAGTTCATTACTTACACATTATTCGGATTCAAAGCACCTTCACCCAATTTATATTTATGTCCATCAGGGCGAACAGCTACTTCGTGGTTTCTACGAGCCAAAGCCATGCGCGTATCAAATTGAATCATTTTTAACCCACTTACACCATCTTCGTAATGGTTCGCTGAAATAACTGAATGACGATTGATTTTTGAAGGTCCTTCAATAACCCAATCCGTAATTTCTTTTTTATGAAAACGGCAATCATTACAAATCCATCCTTCACGTCCGTCCGGCGTATCCGCCACTTCACCATATTCATCCTTACGAGAAGTTACACGCAAAACTTCATCACCTTTGAACCATAAACGCGCACGACCAGCACATTTAGGGCAATCACGGTGCGCATCTACTGGCTTTGTGTACCATACACGTGATTTGAAGCGGAAAGTTTTATCCGTCAATGCACCTACGGGACAAACATCAATCACATTACCGGAGAAATCATTTTCAATAGCGGCTTGAATATAAGTCGAAATTTCAGCGTGATCACCTCTATTGATGACACCATGAACACGGCCATCCGTCAATTGGTCAGCCACTTTCACACAACGCCAACACATAATACAGCGGGTCATGTGCAATTGTACATAATCCCCAATATCTATTTTTTCAAACTCCCGACGCTCAAATTCGTAGCGCGAGCCTTCTTTTCCGTGTTCGTAACCCAAATCCTGCAAATGACATTCACCCGCTTGGTCGCACACAGGGCAATCCAAAGGATGATTCATCAATAAAAACTCCACAACGCCAGCACGAGCTTCTAAGACTTCGCTGCTAGTTGTGTTTTCTACCACCATTCCATCCATCACTGTTGTGCGGCATGAAGCCACAGGCTTAGGAATTGGTGTTGGATTAGCTGATGAGCCTTGCGTGACTTTCACAATACACGTGCGGCAATATCCACCCGAAGTCTTCAACTTTGAATAATAACACATAGCAGGTGGTACAATATCACCACCAATCATGCGTGCTGCTTGTAAAATGGTTGTACCAGCAGGCACTTCTATACTTTGTCCGTCAATCGTTACTTTTGGCATACAATTCTGTCATTGCGAGCGAAGCGAAGCAATCTGTTAAATTACCATTACCCCCTCAGTATTTTCTATATTTTATTGAAAATCAGCGATTTATCAAGCAATTATTTCTCTTTTGAATACAAAAATTATTTCATGGGTATGACCATGGCCATGGTTTGTATCAAAAACAGAAACCAGTTCCCACCCTTCAGAGCCTAATTTGTTCAAATAGAGTTCGGTTTTTTCAGAATTTAAAGTATTGGGCTTTGCATTCCAAAAACCACTTTCACCTTCTTCTTTGGCTTTAAGTGTTTTATATTCAAATTTTTTCATTACAATTAATGTTTTATAAAATTTCAAATTTCAAAACTTGCTCTTCTAAAA
>JANPHO010000696.1:0-9097 GCA_031424515.1 Saprospiraceae bacterium | reverse complement strand
ACATAGCCTTCTGGGGTGACATAGCGTTGGGTATTGTGTGAATCTAAATTATAAGAACCCATACCCACAGAATTAGGTACTTGTGTTTTGCCTAAAGCATCGGCTTCTTTCATCACAAATGCGCCTATCATGCGGCGGGCTTCTCGGATATATAATTGATAGGGCCAGTTGCCGTTGTCTTTAAATTCATCTTTGGCTAGACCCCATTCTTTCATTTTTTCTTGCACATCGGCAGGTACACGTGTGTCATTTTGAAGAAAATACATCATGCCTTTTTGATATAATTCGTGGTCTTTGATGATTTCTTTGCGCTGTGCGTAAGTGGCTTCAGGATAATCATAGTTTTTACCAATATAATCCGTGCTAAAAGGTCCGTGATTATTGGTGTCCGTTTTTCGATTCGGAATGGGATCATATTTAACAAATGTCCTGCGCCAACCGGACGCATATACCCGCGCCAATAGCTCATACCGATTTGCGTCATAGCCTTCGGGTTGTGGAAAGGGCAAACGATTATCGAGATGATTACTCAAACACATTCGGAAACAATAGGCTTGAATGTGTGCATCACCCGACCCATTTTCTCCTACTGGATTAGCTGAAATTTCGGGCAGAAGTCCACTTTTAGCATCTCCCGCAATTTTGTAAGGGCTAATTTTGGTTTCAAAATGGTGTGTTTGATGAAAAATACCCGCTTGCAAACCGTTCCACTTTTCGTTGTATTGGCTATTGGGTTCACGTCCAACATGGTATTTTACCCCTGCCAACGTCATCAAATCGCCTTCATACGTGGCATCAATAAACATTTTGCCTTTGTAAATACTACCATCTAAAGTCTTGAAAGACAGTATTTTACCTTTTTTTTTCTTTATCCCTTTTGGCGAACGGTCAAGCCATGCGTCGCGATAAACCGTGATTTTGTTTTCTTTTACGAAATCTTCAAATACTTGCTCGGCCACGTGCGGTTCAAAAATCCACATGGTTCGGGCGTTGCCATCAATAGCGGGCGTGCCTTGTCCTTTGTTGCCATATTCTTCCCGTTTTTGCCACTGCCAACTCTCTTGTTTTTGATAGTGGTTATAAATTCGATGATAAAATTCTCTCGATAAACCGCCTATCACCTCTTTATTGCCTGTATCCGTAAACCCCAAACCGCTTGAAGATAAACCGCCCAAATGCGTATCAGGCGATACGACAATAACCGATTTACCCATGCGTTTAGCTTGCACTGCTGCGGTAATTGCCGCCGAAGTACCACCATAAATGATAATATCCGCCTCTCTGTCCTTACGCAAATCATTGGCGTAGATGTTTAAAGAAAAGGTTAAAATGAGTAATAAAATGTATTGTTTTTTCATTTTTCAATTTTAAAAACCCATGCGTAATTCACCAATTTTTGTCCCCGAGTGCTCGAGGTACTGAGGGGTATATCAACCATAATTTTCCCATTATTGTCAGACCATTTCAACGTTTCTGACGAACCCATTAATGTGATTTTTGCTTTTTTATCTAATTTCAACTTATTGATTTCTATGCTTTTAGGCATCGTTTCGTCCTCATCGGCACGATAAATTGCGTAAGTTGTATTGCCTTTGTGTGTAAATTCCAATTTGCCTTGTTTGCCAATAGTGTTGTCGCCAACTGTGCCGTAAATCGCTTCACCGTTCACATCCATCCATTTGCCTATTTCTGCCAAACGCGTATAGGCTTCGGGGTGAAAATCGCCTTGCGGACTTGGCGCGATATTGAGCAATAAATTGCCATTTTTGGAGGCAATATCCACTAAAAGATGGATGATTTTACGTGCTGATTTATAGTTTTCCTTTGGAATATAACTCCATGAATCGCCCATTGTCATACACGTTTCCCACGGAATTGCCATGTATTCATCGGGGATTTGGTGTTCGGGAGTGACATAATTTTCAAACTCGCCCGTCACCGTTCTATCCACCACGATAAGCCCAGGCTGCAATTCGCGCCCCCGTTTTGCGATGCGCGCCATGTCAATATCTTGGTCAAAAGGAATCGTTTTTTGCCATGAAATAGATGTATCAATTGTACTAAAAGGGCGCACCCAACCACCATCGAGCCATAAAATGTCCATTTTACCATAATCGCTCATCAATTCCTCGATTTGATTGTAGGTAAATTGTTTGAATTTATTCCATCTTTCGGGATATTTCGACGGAGGATAGCTTGAATTTCTATCTTTTGGCGGAAAATATGACCACCAATAATCGGGACAATGCCAATCGGGTTTTGAAAAATACGCACCCGTCATAAAACCATCGTTGCGAAAAGCGTTGAAAATTTCCTTTGCCACATTGCTACGCGGGTTGGATTTAAAAGGTGAATTTGTGATTTTATAATCGGTGTATTTTGAATCAAACATGCAAAACCCATCGTGGTGTTTAGTCGTAAAAACCACGTATTTCATGCCCGCACCCTTCGCGGCTTTTGCCCATTTTTCGGGGTTAAATTCGGCTGGATTGAAGGAATATTGCAAGGCTTCATACGCTTTTTTATACTCATACCAATTCTCTTTGTAAGGTCCGCGACGCTCGCACCAACCTTCATCTTCGGGACACAAACTCCAACTTTCGACGATGCCCCATTGACTGTAAGTGCCCCAGTGCATCAACAAACCGAATTTATTATTACTCCACGTTTTCAGCTTCGTTTGTACTGAGGGGTCAGTCGGCACGATATAACCTTTGTGGTTTTGCTCGCTGTGCTGTTGTGCTGTCAGCGAAGTTAAAAAGCATAAAATGATGCTTAAAGTGAAAAGTTTTTTCATATTATTGAGTTATTTTTTAATGAATTTATTGACAATATAGTACGTCTCGTTTCATCGAGCTCTGCATAGCTGAGGAGAGGTGCGTTTATTTCATCATTGCCCCAACTCTTTTAACCTATTCTTAGCCTCTTCATTCCACGGCGCAATGGCTAATGTTTTTTTATAATGTTTAATCGCCTCTTCTTTTTTATTTAAAGCCAAATACACATTGCCCATTGTTACCAAAACCAATTCTTTATCAGGAAATTCGAGGGCATTATTTTCAGCCAATATTCTGGCATCATCAAGGCGTTTCAATTTGAGCAATTGTTCGACAATAAAATTCATAGAAATCCAATCAATATAGTAATGACTGCTATCTGCCTTCATTTTATGATAGGCTTCTGTGGCTTGTGCAGCCCCTTTTTCGGCAATCATCGTTTCTATCACCTTGTGAACAGGTTGTTTAAGTTCTACGGGTTTACCATACAATACCTTTGTTAAATTGCCAGTTATACCAAAAAAATCCGTCGGAGAACTATTGCAAAGTATAATAACAACACTATTAGAAGAAGGAATACGGCGAACAAAAGAGAGAAATCCATCGGTCATGCCGAGATGAAAATTGGTGGCTACGCTATCTGTTTCAGTGTATTTATAATTTTGATTGAACCATCCAAAACCGTAACGGGCGAGCTTTATCCCAGGCTTCAACATTTCATCAGTCAGTTGTTTATTCAATAAGGTATGATTGGTAATTGCCAAATGAAATTTAAACAAATCTTCAACGGTGGAATAAATATCGCCCGTTCCCATTGTATTCGATTGGTCTCGAAAATCAGCACTTGTAAAGCCCCCAAAACTATAATCATAGCCCGTTGCCCTCTTGCTAACGACCTGCGTATGCTCATAAGAGCCGGAACTATTCATACCTAATTTATCAAAAATCTCGGCTTTCATCAATTGAGCATAAGATTTATTTGTCACTCTTTCCATAATATAGCCGAGCGTAAAATAACCCCAACTGCTGTAATGAAAATCGGTACTTGGCTCGAATGCCAAAGGTGCATCCAAATACACTTTTATATAGTCTTCTCTTGTAAAATACTGACGGCTAATACGCGGAAAAAAATCCTTGATAATATCATAATTGGGCATTCCCGTCGTGTGGCTCAATAATTGTCGAATCGTCACTTTTTCCGCAGGTTTCCCTTTAAATTCGGGCAAATAAGTAGCCACTGTGTTATCAAGTTGAATTAACCCTTTTTGCACTTGCAACAACATCAAAAAAGCCGTCAAAGGCTTAGAAACCGAGCCAATCATAAATTTTGTATCGGTGGTATTGGCAATATTCCATTCCCGATTTGCCAAACCAAAGGCGTTTTTATATATGATTTTGCCATTTTCAGCTACCAAAACACTACCATCAAACATGTTGTAGTCGTGGTAGGTTTGCATGATTTTATCTATGTGTTCCTCTTTGCTTTGTGCATTTATAGAAAAAGCAAAAAGCAAAAGAACTATATTTAAAAAATAAGATTTCATTATGAAATATTGAATTTAATTCCCATTTACAATTCATCTAAAATGGTCAAAATACTGAGGGGTGTGTCAAGGCTTTCTTATAAATCCGTATTATTTGTGCAAACTTTGATAAATTTTATCAACCAAACCTTCTGTTTTTTTGTCCTCGCTCAATTCCCAAAACATCATACCACCGAGTTTTTTCTCTTGAATATATTTTGATTTTGCCTCAATTGACCGTTCATCGTCGAAAGTTGCGAATAGTTTTTGGGTGGCACTGTACTGATAAGGTGCTTGTATTTTTTCATCAAAATAATACTTAAAACCGTTGGCTTCTGTGAAATATGTATCAAATTTCTTAAACGGCATGCTCGTTTTGAAATGTCCAGGTTGATACAAACCATGCGTTGTATCGGGTACAAACTCCCAAACACGGGCATAAAAAGCTGCCCCAATAATGAGTTTTGTTGAAGGAACTTTGTGCTTCAACAACCAACTGACACAATTATCTGTTGATTCTTTTTGTTTTTTATCACTGTACAAAGGTGTGTGGTGTCCCGTCACTTTGCTGTATCCGTTGGTCAAATCATAGGTCATCAAATTCACAAAATCCAAGGATGGCATAATGGCTTTCCAATCCACCGATTTTTTAATAAATGTTTGAAACCCACCCGCAGCAAAGCTTAAAAGATATTTTTCACCCATTTCCTTCCTCAAAGTTGTTACCAAAGCCGTAAAGTTTTGTTTATCCTCTTTC
Source organism: Saprospiraceae bacterium (assembly GCA_031424515.1). GTDB lineage: Bacteria > Bacteroidota > Bacteroidia > Chitinophagales > Saprospiraceae > JAAFJT01. The sequence goes on along the minus strand of JANPHO010000696.1, from coordinate 4,040 downwards.
ATGAATTTATGACCGGGGTAACCATCAATACTGGGATATTCCCAATCGAGGTCGAGACCATCCACATTGTATTTTTTAAAAAATTCAATGGTCGTTTTGGCAAATGTTTGGCGGTGTTTTTCAGAAGCAAAAAGGTCGGAACATGGCGCACAACCACCCCACCCGCCTATCGAAACCATGATTTTTAGATTGGGATATTTCTCCTTTAAAGCCACTATTTGCTTCAATGATTGTTCTTGTTTTTCATTGGCAACGGTAAGTGTATCTTCTTTTATTTTAAGAAAACTGTAAATGATATGCGTGAGTTTTTCAACTGGATATTGCTTTATCAAATCACCATTGCCGGTATAATAAGCGATGATTTTATAATCGTTGACCTTTTGTGAAAAAGCTTCAACCATAAATAATAGAAACCAGTTTAAAAGAATAAATCTCGTTTTGGCTTTCATCTGATTGCTTTTTTTAGCAAAATTTGGTTTAAAGATGACTTTGAGTTTAACATTCCAAAAGTTTGAAACTTTTGAAATGTTTTACCTGATAATTTGCATTTGCAAGAATACTGAGGGGGTGGATTTATAACCTATTTTTTTAAAAAATCCTCTTTTACTTAATAATCTGTCGAATATGATCATTATTTCCTGTCATTTGCCAATGCCCTAAAGCAGTTGGAATATTGCCCATGGCATTCAATTGGTCAAAAAAGTCTTTTATTTTAAAAGGTACATTTTGGGCTTCTTTTAAGCGCGCCATTTCAGCCATGGCATTTTCAGCGAGGTATTTCCCAGTGATATAACTCGTGCCATAACCCGGTTGACGCAAATACAAGTGTTGCTCGAAGGCGCGCAATTCTTTCTCCTTTTTCATCCAGCCGCGCGGCGTAAATTCGGTATGAATGCCTCCTGCTTCTTCCATGGTCATCTCGTTGGCGTGGGCGTAGAGTGAGCCCAGACCTCGCGCAGCCCGTTGAGCAATCAAGATATAAACCATCTCTTTCACCCGCGGATTGTAATCATACAAACCGGCTTGCATGAACATTTCCTCCACCGCCGTGGCGAGTCCTTCGTTGTGAGAAACAAAAATATTGTACAAAAATGGCCGGCGCCGTATCTCATCCTTATGCGGCTCTCTATCCATCATAGCCAATTCAAACCAATGGTAAAAATGTGAATACAACGGTCGAGGATCATAATGCATGGTGATATTGAAAAAATTTCGTCTCTCTTTTGGGACAAATTTGCCGAGATGCTCTTGCAAAGCGGGAGCAAAATAGTCTTTGACGGTTAAAATATCCTCCTTTTCTAAAAATGTCATAAAGCTTTGAGCGGAACGTTTGGCAAGTGCATCATAGGCTTCGGGCGTAGTAGCTTCTTTGAGTTCAGGCAATTTGCGATTGCGGTGTTCCTCTAATTTGAGGGACGACCATGCACGGGCAAGTTCCCGTTTTAAAAGCATGACTTCATCATCCCATGTCATAGGCACCATATTCACATTTTGGAGATACCACGTGTAATTTTCTTTTCCGATGCCCGATGAGCCCGTTTTGGTTTTGGCTTCTTTTTCTAACCATGCTACCAAATCGCCAGTTGAAGCCATAGCAGATTGGATTGTAGCGACCATTTCAGCTTCTGTTTTTAAATTGGGCTGTTCTAAAAGCTGTTTCAAATCATCCACTTGACCCTTAATATCCCGAATTCCTGCTACCCAAAGGTCTTTAGCATTGCCCGTCAAATTGCGTTGCGCTTGCAGATTTAAAGGGGCAATGGTTTTTAATTGACCCAATAATTTATTTCTATCATCCGTACTGAGGGGGAAGGCATATTGCCATAATTCAATCCGAGCATGGTGCGTGGGACCTTCATGGTCTGGGACATCGCTGCGTTCTGTATAAATGGATTTATAAAAAGCTGGGTCGCGTACCCACGGCTGCAAAATGCGGTAATTGAAATCAAAACCGTTCATTTCTGCACGCACGAGATGCCAGTCTACCTTTTGTTCCACCGCCCACGTAGCCGTATCCATTGCCATAAGTTTGGCTTCCAGTTTTTTAAACTCCGGTAAACGCTTTTGAAAAGTTTCAGCCGTGTAATCGGGGGCGCCCTCGCGAAGGGGTGGCGTTTCAAAAGTGCGCCATTCCTTGAAAAGAGCAATCAAATCTGTGTATTTTCCTGATGAAATAGCGGATGCCTGTTTACTATCGTTTTTACAGCCAAATTGTAAGAAAACTAAACAGATAAATAAGATAAAGTTTGGTTTTATATTCATTTTAATGGTTTTACGCTTGAAAAATGAGAAAATACTGATGGGTGTCCTTTTTTAAATATACTTCCGCAACATCTCCACACTCTTTCTAACCCCCGATTCAGCGGCTTCATTGCCCTCAAATTCGATGGAAATATAGCCTTGATAATTTACCTTTTTTAAAATATTGACGATTCGTTCGTAGTCTAAATCGAGGCTGTACCATACGCCACCGCCGTAATAGGTCTTAGCTTGCACAAAACAAGTTTTGGACGCTATCATATCCAATTTATCGTAAGGATTTTCTAAAAAATTACCCGTATCCATGAGTAATTGTAACCACGGCGAATTAATAGCCTGATGGATGCGCAACATACCCTGTGGCGTTGCCGCCAAACCCCAATGGTTTTCTAAAGCCAATAAAACGCCCAATTCTTCCGCTCGTTTCACGCATTCAGCCACACTCTCGATGCACCAACCGAAAGCATCATCTTCGGAATAGCCCGCAATAGCCGGTTCTTGCCCACGGTTTTTCATAAATTCATCAAACGATTTGATGGTATTCCAACGCCCTGTATTGAGGCGCATACTGGGGATGCCCATTTTAGCCGCCAATTCCATGCAATGAAGTGTATGTTCAACGTTTTTTTGCCGCTCTGCTTTGTCTGGAAACACAAAACCTTGATGGATGGATAGGCACGTGAGCGCAATCCCGTTTTCAAAAGCATGGCGCTTAAGTTTTTGGAGATAGGCGTTGTCCTCCCCTGCCATTTGGCGGTGCAAAATATCAATACCATCAAGCCCCATTCTGGCAGCTTCATCTATCACTTTCTCAATTGGATATTTATCTCCTTTAAAATGCCAATAAGAATAGCTTGAAACACTCAATTTTATCCTTGAATTTAAAGGTTTAGTGGCATTATTATCCAATTTTACAGGCATTGCAAAGGCAGCAGAACCCATTGCGGCGGTTTTAAAAAAATCTCGTCTTTCCATGGTTTATTTCTGTTTTTAAAATATCTTATACTGAGGGGGTATATATTACAGCATTTCATTCAATAAATGAGGTCGCTCGCGCTCAATTTTCAAGAGCATTTCACCGAAAAGTGTATTCGCCCAAGCAAACCATTTGCGGGTAAATTTTTTGGCATCGTCTTTATCAAATGACTCATGCATAAAACCCGTGTTGGCGTGCGTGTTTTTCAAAAAACGCAATTGCTGGATAATTTCTTTATCATCACTTGACGTCATGGCGCGCATGATGAGGCTCAAATGCCATATTTGATTCACCAACGTATGCGGACTACCCACGCCCTCGGCTGCCTTTCCCTTGAAAAAATAAGGATTCTGTTCGCTTAATACAAAACGGCGGGTATTTTTATAGATTTTATCATCCGCTTTGACCGCTCCAAGATACGGCAAGCTCATCAAATTCGGTACGTTGGCATCGTCTTGAAAAAGACAATTGCCAAAGCCGTCCACCTCCATAGCGTAGATTTTTCCAAATACTGGATGCTTAACAATGGCGTGTTTTTTAATAGCCAATTCAACCTCATTGGCAAAGTGATTACATTCTTTTGCAAAGGTGGTATTTTTATAAACTTGCTCCGAAATTTCAGCCATTTGACGGAAAGACGCAACCGCAAATAGATTAGACGGTATTAAAAAAGGGTATAAAGTGGCATCATCTGACGGACGGAAAATGCTGTGAATCAAGCCATTAGGTTTTGTAACGTTGCCGTAACCATCGCCGGGAACTGTATCCGTTGACCACGAAGTTGTGCGCCCAAATTTGTATTTCC
>JANPHO010000695.1:0-5192 GCA_031424515.1 Saprospiraceae bacterium | reverse complement strand
TAAAAAAATTACGTACAAATCAGTGCAAAATCAGTCAATATCTGTAAAATCAGTGGCTAAACGGAGCGGAAGCGACTATCAGATTAAGTAGTTATAAAAATTTTAAGGTAATTTTAACCTGGTTCAATTCCGAATTTCAGAATTGCGCCAAGTTGTTTCACAAGAACCAACAACTAAATTAAATACCCTCCATCAGCCGTGAACACCGAGCCCGTGCAATAACCCGACGCTTCGGAAGCCAAAAACAAGGCTAAACCCGCAATTTCCTCTGGTTTTCCGACTCTACTGAGGGGGAGCTCTTTCATCATGTGTTTGAGAATATGCTCATTGCTCCACAGGGCTTCACTGAATTTGGTTTGAATCAAGCCGGGGCAAATCACGTTGGCGCGGATGTTATACTTGCCCCATTCAGCCGCCAAAACTTTTGTCAACGAAATCAAAGCCGCTTTACTCACGCTATAAATACCCAGCATTTGCTCCGGACTGACACCGCCAATACTCGAAATATTTATAATAGACCCACCGCCATTGGCTTGCATGATGGGCAAACACATCTTAGCCAATTCAAAAGGCGCTTTGACATTCACATCCATTATCTTATTAAAAGCCCTTTCATCGGTATTTTCAACTGGACCAAAAACTGGATTTGTTGCCGCATTATTGACTAAAATATCTATTCTACCATAAGCCGCCATTGCTGCATCGAATATCTTTTTACAATCCTCAATGCTACCCACTTGTCCCGCTACGCCAATGGCTTCACCCCCCTCAGTACGGATAGCAGCTGCTACCTCATCCACAGCATCTTGCTTGCGGCTGTTGATGACAACTTTTGCACCGTAAGCAGCGTAAAATTGAGCAATCGATTCGCCTATGCCCTTGCTTGCGCCCGTAACGAGAGCGACTTTTCCATTTAAATTAAAAATATCCTTTTTCATTATTTAAATTTACATTTTAAAAAATCTTCATAAAACTATTCATAAACTTGTGAAAACAAAATTTTAGGGACAAAGTAAAAAATAAACTACCTAAGTTAGCAATTATATTGGTTTTAATAAAGGCAAATTGATTGAGAAATAATGAATTATTTAAAAGCAATTTAACGCATAGTAAAATCAATAGAATTGTTAAATTGGGTAGTTTATTTTTTACTTTGTACCTTACTTTGGTTTTCCATTCAAAAACTGTTGAAATTTTATGCAAAACGAAATATCCGCTTCTCAAGCCCTCAATAATCCTAAAGTCATGCGGGCATGGTCGTACTTCGATTGTGCCAATTCAGCCCATTCGCTGGTGATTGGGGTAGCTGTTTTTCCACCTTTTTTTGAAGCCATAGCACCGCCGATGGTTCAATTTTTAGGGTTGGAAATTCCGAGCAGTTCCATGCTTGCGTATGCTTTGACTATTTCATATTTAATCATTGCGCTTACTCAGCCAATATTATCTGGCATTGCAGATTATGGCGGAAAGCGTAAGGGTTTTATGCAGTTTTTCACTGTTTTAGGTGCAATATCGTGTATTTCAATGTTTTTTATGGATAATCCTGATAATTGGCGAATTGGCTTTTGGGCTTATATTGTGTCCATGATTGGCTACGCGGGTGGGGTCGTTTTTAATAATTCTTTTATGCCTTTGATTGCAACACCTGATAAATTTGATGCCCTTTCGGCACGAGGTTTTACATTGGGTTATATCGGTAGCACGTTTTTATTGGTTGCTAATTTAGTCTGTATTTTGTTTTGGGATAAAATTGGCTTTCCTGATAAGGGTATTGCTACGCGCATTGCGTTTTTGATGGTGGGTGTATGGTGGTTGGGTTTTTCGTTGATTCCATTTTTCGGTTTGCCCAACGATAGCAAGACCCCCCTCAGTATGAAAGCCGTTACGAGTGGTTTTGGCGAATTAAAAAAGGTGTGGAATACTGTCAAGCAACACAACGACATTAAAGGTTTTTTATTGGCATTCTTTTTTTACGATGCGGGCGTTCAGACCATGATATTCCTCGCCGCCGTTTTTGCGGGCAAAGAGTTGGGCTTTGAAACCACCGAATTGATTGTTTTAGTCATTCTTTTGCAAGTAGTAGCCGCCATTGGTGCAGTGATTTTTGCTAAAGTTTCTGAAAAAAAAGGCAATAAATGGACTATTTCGTTGATGCTCGTTGTATGGGTAATTATCACATTTTTAGCATTTTTTATAAAAGATAAAATGCCTTTTTACATACTGGGGACATTTTTAGGAATGGTGATGGGTGGTACTCAAAGTATGAGCCGCTCGACCTACTCCAAACTCATTCCCGAAGGCACAAAAGATACTACCGTTTTTTACAGTTTTTATGATTTAACGGATAAAATGGCGGTCGTTATTGGCACTTTCACTTTCGGCATGGTTGACCAATACATCGGGATTCGATACAGTGTTTTGATGCTCGGTTTTTTGTTTTTTATCGGTTTGATTCTTTTATCAAGAGTAAAATTTGAGATGAAAAATTAATTCTCATTAAAAACTTCGACTTTGTTAAACTTAATATTAACATTTCAACGTTGTAACTTTTTAATGTTCCTATTTAAACATAATCAACAACTAATTATATATTTTCTATGGATAAAATAAAAATCCTTTGGGCTGACGATGAAATTGACTTATTGAAACCCCACATAATGTTTTTGGAGAAAAAAGGCTATGACGTCATTGCGGTTTCCAACGGTCATGATGCTGTGGAGGAATGTGAATCGAATCGAGATATTGATGTCGTGTTTTTGGATGAAAGTATGCCTGGTTTAACTGGGCTCGAAACGCTTTCAAAAATCAAAGAAATGCAGCCGAATATGCCCGTGGTGATGATTACTAAAAACGAAGCGGAGCACGTTATGGAAGACGCAATCGGGCAACAAATAGCCGATTATCTGATAAAACCAGTGAATCCCAATCAAATTTTACTGTCTTTAAAGAAAATTATTGACAATAAACGCCTTGTGAGTGAGCGCACAACCTCGGATTATCAGCAAAGTTTCCGTGAACTTTTTATGCAGATTCAAAGTGGAATGGACCATGCAGAATGGGTGGACGTGTATAAAAAACTCATCAATTGGGAATTGCGCCTCGATGCCAGTGGCTCGGATGATATGTCTGAAATTTTATCCACTCAAAAAGCGGAAGCCAATACTGAATTCTCGAAATACATCGTCAAAAATTACGTGGATTGGCACGGCGCAAAGAAAGACAGTGCGCCGACCATGAGCCATAATTTATTGAAAAATAAAATTTTCCCACACGTAGGCGATAGCACCCCCTCAGTAATGTTGCTCTTGGATAACCTTCGTTTTGACCAATGGAAAGTGATTGAGCCTTTGATTTCTGAACTTTTTAAGGTAGAAGAAGAGGACTATTTTTACAGTATTTTACCTGCTTCAACGCAATACAGCCGCAATGCCATTTTTGCGGGCATGACCCCTGCGGACATAGAAGCTCGCCATCCTGATTGGTGGTTGAATGATAATGAAGAAGGCGGTAAAAATATGCACGAAGCCGAGCTTTTAGCCGAACAAATCACTAAAATTCAGCGCAAATCGTGGAAATTTGACTATTTTAAAGTCACTAACGTAGGTCATGCTAAGCAGTTAGAGGATAATATTTTGAACTATTTACGCAATGATTTCACGGCTATTGTCTATAATTTCATAGATATGCTCTCTCACGCGCGTACTGAAATGGAGGTCTTGAAGGAGTTAGCGGGTGATGAAAAAGCGTACCGTTCGTTGACACGTTCATGGTTTTTGAATTCCGCTTTATACAATGCTTTGCGTAAAATTTCTGAAAAGAAAGTACGCCTTTTTGTCGTCACTGACCACGGTACTATCCGCGTGAAAAAACCGTCAAAAGTGATTGGCGATAAAGAAACAACGGCTAATTTGAGGTACAAAGTAGGTAGAAATTTGCAGTACGAAAGAAAAGATGTGCTTGAAATACGTGACCCAAAATCCATTGGTTTGCCGCGTCCGAATGTGAGTTCGTCTTTCATTTTTGCGCGGGAGGATGTGTATTTTTTATATCCGAACAACTATAATTACTACAACACCTATTATAAAAACACCTTTCAACACGGCGGTATTTCCTTGGAAGAGTTGATTTGCCCTGTGATTCGATTGAAAAATAAGTAAAATTATAGGGGGTATTTCTGATTAGAGATACCTCTCAGTTTTTTAGATTTTAAAAGCCCTATACTGTTATCTAAGCCTGAATGGTACGGCGATCCCTTCTTGCTGGGCCACGCCATCAACTGCGAATTTGCAATACAAGAGAAATTGTCTGGCTTCGCCTACGGCATAGTTGAAATGTATCTTTTTTAAATTTAGATAAACGGATGTTTGCGCTGATTCGGTGAGAATTTCACCCAGTTCAGTGGTTTTTTCAACTGATTTTATCTCTTTTCCATTTTGGGAAATGTCAACCAATGAAAAATCTAAATTTCTCATTTTCCCCTTTAATTTATTTTGCGTATCCACGGATATTTCTAAGCTTGAATCCGTACCAACGACGCTTTTTATGGTCATTACAATTGCTCCATCGGAGCCATTAGCTGATTTTTCCTCCACTAATTTTAAAGCCACAATACCTTCTGTCTCGGTACGGGTGATGCCATTTTTGGTATCAATTACTGCTTGTTCGGCCGCTTTTTTAGCTTTTAATCGGATGCTGTTGTATCTCAATCCAGCCGTAAAAGATATTGCAACTATAATACCCGCTATGAGTAACGGGAGCCAGCCAGCTTGTCGCCAAGTATCAGGTTTGGATACATAAATTGGGATGTATTCGCCACTATTTTCGTCAATTTTCATGCTTGATGCTTCTTTTTAATTTAAAATTCGATTGAAAACATTTTGAAAGGTACAATACAATTTAATATCGAAGTGTTGTGTAAATGCTATTAAAAAGATAAAACCCTAAGAGCATGTTTAAAAATTTAATTTGGAATAAGCATCAATCTGTTAAGAATAATTTGAATTTGGGCTAAATAAATCATGGATTCAGAACTTTCTACATTTCGTTCATATTCTTTAGAAAGTCGTCGGAAGAAATTAGTCCACCCAAAAGTACGCTCCACTGCCCATCTTTTTTTAACTGGAATAAACCCTTTTGCGCTTTCAGGTTTTGCTGCAATTTCTAATTTAATACCGTGTTTTTCTACCGTTTCT